>NZ_JBKBEX010000010.1:0-154500 GCF_047303325.1 Polaromonas sp. CT11-55
CCGAACTTCGATGCCAGAACCGTCGTGATCGCCGCCGTCAGCGTCGTCTTGCCATGGTCCACGTGGCCAATCGTGCCCACGTTGACGTGCGGCTTGGTCCGCTCAAATTTGCCTTTTGCCATTTTTTCAACTCCAGAAATTTATAAAGAGTTACAAAACCAGTGAATCACTACCGCCGGCCGCAGCACCTTGCATGCTGCGCCGGCTCAAAATTGGTGCCCTTTGCGGGAATCGGACCCGCGACCTCTCCCTTACCAAGGGAGTGCTCTACCACTGAGCCAAAAGGGCTTAAATTCTTCAAAAAGTCAAACGACTTCAATCCCACCGCAATCCAACGCAAGACCAACCAACAGAGCCCGCAAACACCACAAAACCACGATTTTGTGGAGCGGGAGACGGGAATCGAACCCGCGTCATTAGCTTGGAAGGCTAGGGTTCTACCATTGAACTACTCCCGCGCAGCTCTGCCAATTCAACTCACATCAAACCACTCACAGTCCAAAACCCGCTTTTCGCGACTGCTTTGCACTGGCCGCTTGCCAAAAATCAACAAAAATCTGGTGGATGAGGCTGGATTCGAACCAGCGTAGGCGTTAGCCAACAGATTTACAGTCTGCCCCCTTTAGCCACTCGGGCACCCATCCTTCAAGCGAACCTCGGATTATGCCACGCTTTTATGTCGGACGGAATCCCCGGGCATCGCAAAAAGCATTAAAAATAGCTCATGAGCACCCCACCCCCAATCCCCTCGCCGCCAGATCCCTCCTCCCAGCGCCGGGTCAACCTGGCCTTGCAGGGCGGTGGCTCGCATGGCGCCTTCACCTGGGGTGTCCTGGACGCCCTGCTGCAGGACGAGCGCATCCAATTCGACGGCATCAGCGGCGCCAGCGCGGGTGCGGTCAATGCCGTGGCGCTGGCGCACGGATTCGCGGTCGCCGCGCACAAAAACAGCGGAACGCCCAATCCCCGGGAGGCCGCCCGCGCCTCACTGGCGCGGATCTGGCAGGGCGTGGCCGCCATGGGCAGCCTGGGCTCCATGGCCGACGGCATCAGCAAGATGCTGCTGGGAGGCTGGCCCTCCGACAAAGTGGGCACTAACTTTTTCAACAACGCGATGAGCCAATGGCTCTCTCCCTACCAGTCCAACCCGCTGGACATCAACCCCCTGCGCAAGCTGCTGCAGGCCGAAATCGACTTTCCCGCTGTCGCAGCCCTGCAACTGCCCAAGGCTTTTGTATCCGCGACCCATGTGAACACCGGCCAGGCCGAAATCTTTTCGGGCAAACGCCTTACATTGCAGGCGGTGATGGCCTCCACCTGCCTGCCCACGCTGTTCCAGGCGGTGGAAATTGACGGCCAGTCTTACTGGGACGGCGGGTTTTCCAGCAATCCCTCCCTGCTGCCCTTGATCAGCGAATGCAGCAGCCGCGACATCATCGTGGTGCAGATCAACCCGTTGCGGCGGCCCGAGGTGCCCCACACGCCGCACGACATCATGGACCGGGTGAACGAGCTGACCTTTAACGCCAGCCTGCTGTCCCAGATGCGGACCATCGATTTCATCAACCGCCTGCTGGCGGACGGACGTCTGCAGGAAGGCGCGAAGTACAAAAGCCTGCTGCTGCACCGCATCGACGGCGGCGAGGCCCTGGAAAACCTGCCATCGTCGAGCAAGATGTCGGCCGACGGCGCCATGATCGAAAAGCTGTTTGAAATGGGCCAGGGCGCGGCCAAACGCTGGCTGCGCCGCCACTTTGAAGCGCTGGGCCAGCAAAGCACGGTCAATATCCGGCGCGACTATGTCGGCAGCCTCCCCCAAGAGTTCTAGAGGGCCGCTCACAGCCCTCTATTAACTAGTGCTTGTCGCCGCAGCGCTAGGGTTTCGGGTGCGCGTCACGCCATTCCCGCGCCTGCGAGAAATGCCCACAACCGATGAAAGGCAAAGGCGGCCGCAGGGCCGACAGCGGCGAAGGATGGTTGGCCACCAGCACCTTGTGGCGCTTGGCATCAATCAGAGCCCGCTTGCTCTGGGCATGGGAGCCCCACAGCATAAAAACCACCGGGTGGTCGCCGTCGGCCACCTGGCGGATCAACGTGTCGGTCAACACTTCCCAGCCTTTACCCGAATGGCTGGCCGGCTGGCTTTCTTCCACCGTGAGGCAGGTGTTGAGCAGCAGCACGCCGTGCGTGGCCCATTTCACCAAGCTGCCGCCAGGCACCGGGAATTTGGGCGGCGGCGTGCCCAGGTCACGCTGCAGTTCCTTGAAGATATTGCGCAGCGAAGGCGGCAAGGCCACGCCGGGCGCGACGGAAAAGGCCAGCCCCTCGGCCTGGCCCCGGCCGTGGTACGGATCCTGGCCCAGGATCACGACGCGCACCTCTTCGGGCGGCGTGAGTTCCAGAGCGCGCAGCGGCTGCGGCGGAAAAATCACCGCGCCTTGCGCGAGCCGGCCTTGCAGGAAATCCAGCAGCTTGCGGCCGGTGGAACTGTCAAAAAAGGCCTCGGTGGTGGGACGCCAGCCGGGCGCCACCGGCCAGTCCGCAGGGTCCGCGCTCAGCAGCTGGTCCGGAGGGTTCATCTGCACCGCCTCCTGAATTTACTTACCGCCGAACAGCTGGGCCAGCGCCAGGCCCGGCTCGTCGGCGCGCATAAAGGCCTCGCCGACCAGGAAAGCGTTGACGCCGGCGTCCCGCAAGCGCTTCACGTCGGCCGGCGTGGCGATGCCCGACTCGGTGACCAGCAGGCGGTCGGCTGGCACCTGGCTCAGCATGCCCAGTGTGGTGTTCAGCGAAACCTCGAAAGTCTTGAGGTTGCGGTTGTTGATGCCGACCAGCGGCGTTTTGAGCTTGAGCGCCCGGTCCAGCTCAGCCTTGTCGTGCACCTCGACCAGCACCGCCATGTCCAGCGACATGGCCAGCGCCTCCAGCGACTTCATCTGCGCGTCGTCCAGGCAGGCGGCGATCAGCAGGATGCAGTCGGCGCCCATGACGCGTGCCTCATAGACTTGGTAGGGGTCGACCATGAAGTCCTTGCGCAGCACCGGCAGGCTGCACGAGGCCCTGGCCTGCTTGAGGTAGTCGACGCTGCCCTGGAAAAATTGCTTGTCGGTCAGCACCGAGAGGCAGGCCGCGCTGAGCGTGCCGTCGCCTTCGGCATAACTTTGCGCGACGTCGGCCGGGATGAAGTCGGCGCGCAGCACGCCCTTGGACGGGCTGGCTTTTTTGACTTCGGCGATCACCGCGGGCTGGCCCGCCGCGATCTTGGCGCGCAGCGCGCCCACGAAGTCGCGCGTCAGCACGCGCGATTCGGCGTCTTCACGCATCACGGCCAAGGGTTTCTTGCGAATCGCTTCAGCGATTTCCTGGCGCTTGACGGCGATGATTTTGTCGAGGATGTCGGACATGGTGTTCAGGCCGCGAGTTGTTGGGTGGTGGAAACCAGTTGCTGCAGGCGCGCCTTGGCTGCGCCCGAGGCCAGTGCTTCACGGGCCAGAACGATGCCGGCCTTCATGGAGTCGGCCACATTGGCGGCGTACAGCGCCGCGCCGGCATTGAGGATCACGATATCGCGCGCCGCGCCGGGCTGATTGTCCAGCACGCCCAGCAACATGGCCTTGGACTGCTCGGGCGTCTCCACCCGCAGCGCGCGGTTGCTGGCCATGGGCATGTCGAAGTCCTCAGGGTGGATTTCGTATTCAGTGATCTCGCCGTTCTTGAGCTCACCGACGACGGTGGCCGCGCCCAGGCTGACCTCATCCATGCCGTCCTTGCCGTAGACCACCACCGCATGCTCGGCGCCCAGGCGCTGCAGGGCGCGCACCTGTATACCCACCAGATCGGAATGGAACACGCCCATCAGGATGTTGGGCGCGCCGGCCGGGTTGGTCAGCGGGCCCAGGATGTTGAAGATGGTGCGCACGCCCAGTTCCTTGCGGATGGGGGCGACGTTTTTCATCGCCGGGTGGTGGTTGGGCGCGAACATAAAGCCCACGCCGACCTGCTCTATGCATTTGGCGATGGCTTCGGGCGAAAGGCCGATATGGATGCCCAGCGATTCGATCACGTCGGCGCTGCCGGACTTGCTGCTGACGCTGCGCCCGCCGTGCTTGCTGACCTTGGCGCCTGCCGCCGCAGCCACAAACATGGAGCAAGTGGAAATATTGAAGGTGTGCGAACCGTCGCCGCCGGTGCCGACGATATCGACCAGGTGGGTCTTGTCGGCCACGTGAACCTTGGTGGAAAACTCGCGCATCACCTGCGCGGCGGCGGTGATCTCGCCTATGGTCTCTTTCTTGACGCGCAGGCCGGTGATCAGCGCGGCCATCATCACGGGCGACATCTCACCACTCATGATGAGCCGCATGATGTGCAGCATCTCGTCGTGGAAGATTTCGCGGTGTTCGATGGTGCGCTGCAGCGCTTCCTGCGGCGTGATTTTGTGGGTATGGGGCATGGCGTGTCTCGCTTTTTTTGTTCCGGGCTGGAGTAAGGTTCAGTTCGCGGGATTATCGGTAAAGGCAAGCTTGAGGCCAAACGCGATGAACATGGCGCCGGCCGCGCGGTCCAGCCAGTGCATGCCGCGCTGCACGGCGTCGCGCCTGGCCATCCAGGCGGCCGCCACAGCCCAACCCGAATTGACCGGAATGGCGTTCAGGTTGAACAGCACGCCCAGCAGCACAAAGGCCAGCGCCTTGTTTTCGGTGCCCGGCGCGATGAACTGCGGCACAAAGGCCAGGAAGAAAATCGCGACCTTGGGATTGAGCACATTGGTCCAGAAGCCGCCCATAAAAATCGCCTTGAGGGGCTTGGGCGCTTCGGCGGCGGCGACCGCGGCGAGGTCGGTCGTAGCATGCGGCGCCCTGGACAGCAGGATCTTCGCGCCTACCCACAGCAGGTAGGCTGCGCCTATCCACTTGAGCACGGTAAAGGCCAAGGCCGACGTGGCCAGCAAAGCGCCCACGCCCACGGCCGCGGCGAAGATGTGGACAAAGCAGCCCGCCGTGATGCCCAGGCCGGCCACAATGCCGGCGCGCGCGCCCGAGCGCAGCGAATGGGTCACGATGTAAAGCACGTCGGGGCCCGGCGTCAGGTTGAGCAGCCAGCCGGCCGCGATAAACAGCAACAGGTGTTGGAAATCAGGCATGACGGCTCCTCAGCGATGGAAAAATTCCCGGATGGCGGCCACCGCGCGGTCCACGCCTTCGGCATCCACGTCCAGGTGGGTCACAAAACGCAGGCGATACAGGCCCGTGGCCTGGATGCCTCTGCCGGCCAGGTGCTTGAGCAGGGCCGCGGACTGCTCGCGCGCCGCGCCCGTCAGGTCGACAAACACGATGTTGGTCTGCGGCGCTTCGACCTGCAGGCCTTCAATGCCGGCCAGGCCGTCGGCCAGTTGCCTGGCCAGCGCATGGTCCTGGGCGAGGCGCCCCACGTGATGGTCCAGTGCGTGCGAAGCCGCCGCGGCCAGCATGCCGGCTTGGCGCATGCCGCCGCCGGCCATCTTGCGGATGCGGTGCGCCCGCGCGATGAACTCGCGCGAACCGCACAGCGCCGAACCGACAGGTGCGCCCAGGCCCTTGCTGAAGCAGACGGACACACTGTCGAAACAGCCGGCGATGCGTTTGGCTTCGGCAAGAGCGCTGCTTCCCGTTTGCGCGGCCTGCGCGACGGCGGCGTTGAACAGCCGCGCGCCGTCAAGGTGACGGGCCAGGCCGTGTTTTTTTGCGAGTGCGGTGGCCTGCTGCACATAGTTGAAAGGCAGCAGCTTGCCACCCAAGGTGTTTTCCAGCGCCAGCAGGCGTGTGCGCGCGAAATGCGCGTCGTCGGGCTTGATCGATGCCTCGATCTCTGCCAGGGACAACGTGCCGTCGCTATGGTGGTTCAGCGGCTGCGGCTGCACGCTGCCGAACACCGCCGCGCCGCCGCCTTCCCAGCGGTAGCAATGCGCCATCTGGCCGACGATGTACTCGTCGCCGCGCTGGCAATGGCTCAGGATGGCGCAGAGGTTGCTCTGCGTGCCGGTGGGCACAAACAGGGCGGCCTCAAAGCCCAGCAGGCCAGCGATTTTCTCTTGCAGCGCATTGACGGCGGGATCATCGCCGAACACGTCGTCGCCCAGCGGCGCGGTCAACATGGCCTCGCGCATGGCGGCGGTCGGCCGGGTGACGGTGTCGCTGCGCAGGTCCACAAAGGCTTGGCTCATGCGCTTTGCTCCAGGAAGTTTTTCAGCATGGCGTGGCCGTGCTCGGTCAGTATCGATTCGGGATGGAACTGCACGCCCTGGATGGGCAGCTCCTTGTGGCGCACGCCCATGATCTCGCCATCGTCCGTCCAGGCCGTGACGGCCAGGGCCTTGGGGCAGGACGATTTTTCAATCGCCAGCGAGTGGTAGCGGTTGACGACGAACTGCTCGGGTAAGTTGGCGAATACGCCCTCTTGCGTGGTGGTGATCACGCTGGTCTTGCCGTGCATCAGCTGCTGGGCGCGGATGATGTTTCCGCCGAAGGCCGCGCCTATGCTCTGGTGGCCCAGGCAGACGCCCAGGATAGGCAGCTTGCCGGCGAAATGCTGGATCGCCGCGACCGAAATACCGGCTTCGGCCGGCGAACACGGCCCGGGCGAGACCACCAGCAGGTCGGGCGCGCGGGCGGCGATGTCCGCCACGCTGATTTCGTCATTGCGAAACACCTCGACCTCCGCGCCCAGTTCACCGAAGTACTGGACGATGTTGTAGGTAAAGCTGTCGTAGTTGTCGATCATCAAGAGTTTGCTGCGCTTCATGTTCAGGCCTCCTGGCGCAGGCGTTGGAACTCGCCGCGCTCAAAGTCAATGGATGCGGCGATCATGGCGCGGTAGGCCGCTTCCAGGACGGCCTCGGGGGCGCCGGCCGCCCGGGCCTGGGCGCGCACGCGGTCTACGATGAATTCGATGCGTGCGTTGTCGACGATCTGGTCGGCGCTTTGCTTGATGCGCGCGGCCTGCGCGACGTAAGCGCTGCGCTCTGCGACCAGCGCCACGATGCGGTCGTCGAGCGCGTCGATGTTGCGGCGCACGTCGGCCATGGTGTGGCAGTGTTCGATGGATGGGTAGGTGGCCGCGCTCATTCCAGGCCCTCCTCGACGAGCTCGGACGCCCGCAGCAACGCGCGCGCCTTGGCTTCGGTCTCTTTCCATTCGAGCTCGGGCACCGAGTCTGCCACCACGCCGGCCGCCGCCTGCACATACAGCGTCTGGTCCTTGATGATGCCGGTGCGTATCGCAATCGCCACGTCCATATCGCCGGCATAGCTGAGGTAGCCGCAGGCGCCGCCGTAGAGGCCGCGCTTGGTAGGCTCGAGCTGGTCGATGATTTCCATGGCGTGAACCTTGGGCGCGCCGGTCAGCGTGCCGGCCGGGAAGGTGGCTTTGAGCACGTCCATGCTGGTCATCCCATCCAGCAGCACGCCCTCGACATTGCTCACGATATGCATCACATGGCTGTAGCGCTCGACCGCGAAGGCCTCGGTGACCTTCACCGTGCCGGTCTTGGCGATGCGGCCTATGTCGTTGCGCGCCAGGTCTATCAGCATGACGTGCTCGGCGCGTTCCTTCGGGTCGTTGACCAGTTCCTGCTCGACGGCCTTGTCAGCCTCGGGCGAGGAAGCGCGCGGGCGGGTGCCGGCCAACGGCCTGATGGTGATCTTCTGCCCCTCGCTGACTTGTTCCTGCCGCACCAGGATTTCGGGCGAAGCCCCCACCACATGGAAGTCGCCGAAGTGGTAGTAATACATATAGGGCGAGGGATTGAGCGAGCGCAGCGCGCGGTACAGGCTCAGCGGCGACTCGGTGTAGCGTTTCTTGATGCGCTGGCCGACCTGCACCTGCATGAAGTCGCCGGCTTCGATCAGGCGCTTGGCTTTTTCCACGGCGGCGATGTAGTCGGCCTTGGCGAAGTCGCGCTCGGCCGGGTAGCTTTGCGAGGGTTTCACCACCGGGGCGCTGACGGAGTACTTGAGTTTTTCCCTGAGTTCGCGCAAGCGCTTCTTGGCGTTGGCATAGGCCTCGGGCTGGGCCGGGTCGGCGTAGACGATCAGGTAGAGCTTGCCCGAGAGGTTGTCGATCACCGCCAGCTCTTCGCACTGCAGCAGCAGGATATCGGGGCAGCCCAGGGTGTCGGGGGGACAGCTGGCTTCGAGCTTTTTCTCGATGTGTCGCACCGCGTCGTAGCCGAAATAGCCGGCCAGGCCGCCGCAAAACCGCGGCAGGCCCGGCCGCAGCGCCACTTTGAAACGCTTTTGGTAGTCGGCGATGAAGTCCAGCGGGTTGGCCGCCGAAGTTTCCACGACACGGCCGTCCGTCACTACCTCGGTGACCCGGTCGGCGCCAAAACCCGAGGCGCGCACCAGCGTGCGGGCCGGCAGGCCGATAAAGCTGTAACGGCCGAAGCGCTCGCCGCCGACGACGGACTCCAGCAGAAAGCTGAATTTGCCGCCGTCCTTGGAATGCGCGAGCTTGAGATAGAGGGACAGCGGCGTCTCAAGGTCGGCAAACGCCTCCGCCATCAAGGGAATGCGGTTGTAGCCCTGGCCGGCCAGGCTTTTAAATTCGAGTTCAGTGATCACGGTAAATCCTTCGCTGGGAGGCAAAGCGCAAAGAGGCGCCGCCGCCGGTCATTCAAAACGCCCCGAAGATCGAGGCCCGGATGCACCTCTCGGGAGGGCATCGATGGGAAAGGGGGGTGTCGCAGAACCTGCGGCAGTTGCGCGGGCCGATGGCAGCGTGGTAACGCGCCGGCCCGCATGCGCCTCAGGCGTGCGAGAAATGACAGGTACGCCAGGGCCAGGCTCCCCGGTCGCCACAACCTGTTTGAATGATGCGATGAATGAACATGTAGGGCAAAGTGTAGCAAAGACCGGGACCGACCCGCGCCGGGAAAGCATGGCCGGGACAAACTAGTACTAATGCTTATCTCGCAAACCCTCTTGTGAGAGGGGCCCCCGGAACTCGAGAATGGTGAAATAAAAAAGAACGCTCGTTCTATTTCAACCATTCTTTGGAGACAGCCCATGACTTTGACAGCGCGATGCATCGCGGGCCTGACCAGCCTGCTGCTTTCATTCGGCATTCTTGCCGCACCCATGGAAGTAGCTGGCGTCAAACTCGACGACCCGGTGGACCTTCACGGCGCCAAGCTCCAGCTCAATGGCGCGGGCATACGCTACAAGGCCGTGTTCAAAGTCTACGTGGCCGGCATGTATCTGCCCAAAAAAGCCTCCACTCCCGAAGAGGTCTACACCATGGCCGGTCCCAAGCGCATCAGCATCACCCTGCTGCGCGAGATTGACTCCAACGAGCTGGGCAAAAGCTTCACCACCGCCTTCACCGAAAACGCGCCCAAGGCGGAAATGTCCAAGCTGATCCCCGGCCTGATCAAGATGGGCCAACTTTTTGCCGACCAGAAGAAGCTGGTGGCCGGAGAGGGGTTCACCATCGACTGGATTCCCGGCACCGGCACCGTGATTTCCGTCAAAGGCAAACCGCAAGGCGAGCCCTTCAAGGAGGCCGAGTTTTTCAACGCCCTGGTGCGCATCTGGCTGGGCCCGCAGCCCGCCGACTGGAAGCTCAAGGACGCGCTACTGGGCAAATAAGGCCCGAGGCTTTCGGACAATCAACGGGGCGCAAGCCCCGTTGCCGTTTTCACCGCCTCATTGCTATTTCTGGAAACGCAGTTCGGCCAGCGAGTCGACAAAGCCGTCGGCGTCGACCTCGCGCACCGGCTCGCCGTGGTTGTAGCCGTAGGTCACCAGCAGCACCGGGCAGCCCGCAGCTCGCGCGGCCCGAGCGTCATTGCTGGAGTCGCCGATCATCAGGGTCCGCGAGGGTGCGATGCCCAGCGCCTCGCAGGTCTTGAGCAGAGGCAGAGGATCGGGCTTCTTGCGCGCGAAGGAATCGCCGCCAAAGACCTCGCTGAAAAAACCGTCCAGGCCCTTGAGCCTGAGCAGCTGGCGCGCCATGGCCAGCGGCTTGTTCGTCAGGCAGGCCAGTTTGAGCCCGGCTTGCTGCAAGGCACGCAAGCCTTCCAGCCCTCCGGGGTACACCGTCGAATGCACACCATTGATAGCTGCGTAATGCCGTTGGTAGCTCGCCATGGCTTCGGCATAGCGCGCCGGCAGGCCTTCACCGGCATGCGCCAGCACCGCCTTCACGAGGTTCTCGGAGCCTTTGCCGACCATGCAGCCCACGGTCATCGCATCCAGCGCTTGCGGCGTCTGGCCCGGCTTGCGCAACTCGGCCAGCATGGCGTTCACGGCGGCCACGAAGTCGCCCAGGGTGTCTACCAGCGTGCCGTCCAGGTCCACCATGGCGGCGTCGAAATGGGTGAGCGTCAGAACAGCAGGATTCATGCAGAACAGCCGGTAAAAGGTGGCAAGCGGAGCGGGGATCATGCCAGAACCCGCTCCCTGGCACCCGGCTTTCTGCGGTACGCTAGACCTGCACTTTTCCAATTGCCGCCACCGACCTTCCGGGAATGCCATGAATGCTTTTTCTCAAGACCGATGCCGCAACAAGGCGCTGCGGCGGCTGGCCGCGGCCTGTGCCGCATTGTTTGCCGCGACGATGCCGGGGCCCACGATGACCCAGCCTGCACCTGCACCCGCGCCGCTCGCCGTGGTGCCGCCCGGTGCCAACACCTTTGAACGGCTGGCGACAGGTGCCGGAATCACCAGTTGCTCCAAGGCCCTGCGCACGCTGGGGCCGGTGCTGACCGGGCCGGAGGGCGGCTATGCCGTGATGCTGATGGCCAATCGCGTGGCGCCGGCCGCCTCGGCCTTCTCGGCCTCGATTGAAAAAACCGGGCCCGCGGGCACCACCTTTGTCAGCGCATTTTTCAGTCCCGGCCTGATGGGCGGCTGCGATGTCGGCTATGACACCGTCAGCACCTGGAACAAGTCCTGCCAGGACGTCGCCGAGCAGGATTTCCGCTATGCCCAGCCGCTCAACGTGATAGGCCGCAATATCAGCGTGCTGCCGTATTCCCCCACCCACCACGTATACCTGATCCGCATGCCGGGCGGCTGCATCAGCATCAACAAGGAAATGCTCTATCCCTGAACGGCGCTCAAGAGGCGGCGCGGCGCCTGGCCTGAATCGCGCGCTCCAGGCTGCCCAGCAGGCGCTGCTCGTCCAGGGGTTTTTCCAGCCAGCCTGAGACCCCGAGCGTCTGGCTGCCGGCCTGCTGCCGCGCCTCCGCGGCGGTGACCGACAACACCAGCACCGGCAGGCGGGCGGTGCGCTTGTTCGCCCGCAACTCGCGTATCAGCGAGAACCCGATCTCATAGGGTTGCCTGACGTCCACCGTCATTGCCGCGTAGGACTCCATCTTGAGGTAGTCACGCGCCTGCTCGGGGGTGTGCGCCATGTCCGCAGCATAGCCGCCGTTGTCCAGCATCATGCCGATGAGCTGTGCCACGTCGGGATCGTCTTCGTACACCAGCACGCGGGGGCGCGCCACCCCGTCAAGCCCCATAGGCGCCGTGACCGGCGGCGCTTCCCGCCACACGGGCAGCTCGAAGAAGAAGGTCGTTCCCACCCTGTTTTCCGTGGTGAAGCCTATGCTTCCGTCCATGCGCTCGATGATGGCCTTGGAGATGCTCAGGCCCAGGCCGGTTCCGCCTTTTTGCCGCGTATCGGAAGAGTCGGCCTGGGAAAACTTCTGGAAGATGCGCTGTCGGAATTCATCCGGAATGCCGGGGCCGCTGTCGGTGATCTCCACGCGCGCGCGCCCCGCATCCGTGCGCAGCGACACCTGCACGACACCTCCCGGCGGCGAGAACTTGATGGCATTGGACAGCAGGTTGGTCACCACCTGGATCAGCCGGTCGCTGTCGACGCAGACCTGCACGGGCGCCTCCATCCTGCCCAGCGCCAGCGTAACGCCGTGCTGCTCCGCGAAGCCTTCATTGGCGGCCAGGGCCTGCTCCAGCAGGGGCTCCAGCTCCATGGGCCGCAGCTCAAAACTCATCTTGCCGGATTCGATTTTTTCGCTGTCCAGGATGTCGTTGATGAGCCGGATCAGCCGCTCGCAGTTGCTCTTGGCGATGCCCACCAGGTTTTTGGCCTGCGCCGGCAGCTCGCCCGTCACACCGCCCCAGACCAGCCCGAGCGATCCGCGTATCGAGGTCAACGGCGTGCGCAGCTCATGACTGACGGTGGAGACGAACTCGCTCTTCATGCGGTCTATGCGCTTGAGCTCGGTCACGTCGTTGCCCAGCGAGGAAAACCCGATAACCGTGCCCTGCTCGTCCCCCTCACCGTAGCGCGGAAAATGGCTCATGACGTACTCGCGCCGCTCGCCGCCGGGCGTCACCTGCACGCATTCGTAGCGAACCGAATAGCCCGCCAGCGCCTCCTGCACATGGCCCTTGACCTGGTCGTACAGCTGCGGCCCCATGACCTCGAACAGGGTCCGGTTCTGTATCTGCTCGGACGCAAGACCGAAGGCCTCTTCATAGGCCCGGTTGTGGAACTGGAAGCGCTCCTCCCTGTCGACGTAGGCGATCAAGGCCGGCACGGCGTCGGTCAGTTCGCGCAGCTGGGCTTCGCTGCTGCGCAGGGCGTCGCTGATGCGGTTGCTTTCAGTGATGTCATGGATGATCGCGGTGAACAGCCGGCGGCCGCCGACGTTGACGTCGCCGAAGGACGCGTTTACCGGGAACTCGGTGCCGTCGTGGCGCAGGCCCAGGACCTTGACGTCCCATTCGCGAAAGCCGCGCTGGCGCCCGCCCAGGCTCGCGAAGAAGGCCTGAAAGCCCATGCGGTAGCGCGTGGGCAGCAGCATGGTCACTTCGCGGCCCACCAGATCGTCAAGCCGGTATCCGAAGAGATGGCGGGCCGCGCTGTTGGCATTGACGATGATGCCCTCCTGGGTGGCCGTCACCAGCCCTTCGGCCATGCTCTCGGTCACGGCCCGGCTCATGGCTTCGCTGTCGGAAAGCCTGGCCTCGATACGGCGGCGCTTGGCCTGCGCCCGGACAATCATCTGGATGGCCCAGCCGAACACGCTCAGGCAGAGCAGCCCGCCCAGCAGGATCAATTGCTTGACGGTCTGCGCGGTCTGGCGCGTCTCCTCTTTTGAGTGCTCCAGTGCCTGGATTTCGGCTCCCTTGATGCGCGCCACCAGCGCCTCGATCTCGTCATGAAGCTGGCGGTTGGACGCGTTGCCGACGATGGCGGCCGCCGCGTCCAGCCCGGTTTGCTGCCGGGCGGTGATGGCCAGCTCCATGAGTTCGAAGCGGCGCGTCATGGCCTCGCCCAGTGCGCGCCAGTCCTGGCGCGTGCCGGCCTGCGCGTGCACGCGCTGCAGCGCCTGCTGGCTCAGCGAACGAGCCCGCTGGTAGGCGGCGAGGTCGCCGGCGACGTTGGTCAGCAGATAGCGTCGCTGCGAGGACTCCGCCGCCTGGAACTCCGAGACGACCTGCTCCAGCAGCAGAACCGTTTCGCGGGCCTCGGTTTCGCTCTGCGTGCCGCTGAGCAAGGAATTGATCGTGAGATAGGAAGCCGCGATGCTCAGGATGATCAGGACCATCCCGGCGCCCAGCGCGACATTGATGGTGGCGCGAAAAGGTAGCCTCATGGCACTTGAGCCGGCAGGCCTGGTTGACCAGAAAAGCGGCTCATCTCGCCATGCTCGCGCGCTACTGCGAGCCCAGCACGGTGCGGACCGCCTGGATCAGCGACTCGGTCTCCACGGGCTTGGTGATGTAGCCGTCGGCACCGCTGGCCAGCCCCTTGAGCACCGCCTCGCGCGTTGCCTTCGCCGTGAGCATGATCACGGGAATGTCCTTGAGCTGGGGGTGCGAGCGGATGCGCAGCAAGATGTCAAAACCGTCGGCGTCAGGCAGCATGACGTCCAGCAGCACCAGGTCGGGAATCGGCGGCTTGCGGAACTCGGCCACCACTTCGGCGCGCGAGCCCGCCACCCGCACATCGAAACCCTCGAAGGTCAGGTAGTGGTTCAGGAACTTGGCCAGGTGCTCATCGTCGTCCACGATGATGGCCGACTGGCGTTCGCCCGGCGCGCGCTGGCGCGGCGAGCCGCGCTTGCGGGCAATGCGGACATAGTAGTTGGACTTCTTGAGCGTGGCCGCGCAGAGGTCGGCTTCGGCACCCGCGTCCGTGAGCGCCGTCGGGCTCAGCTGGAACTGCAGCGAAGCGGCGAACGGATCCGGCGCGACCTGCGTCACCAAACCCTTGGCCAGCAGCAGTTTGACGGTGTTGTCCAGCGTCGCGCCCACGGCCTCTCCCACGCTTTGGCGTATCTGGGCCATGGACAGGATGCCGTCAAGGCGCACCAGCAGTTCCACCTCGGGCGGAGAAATCGTGGTGGCGGCGCTGCGCAGCTCCTGCTGGCCTTTGGGCGTAACTGCGTAGATGTCGTTGTACTGCACGGTGTAGCTCCTCTCTGTGGTAAGGGGCATGACATGCGCCTGGGCGCCCTGCCTGATGATTCTAAGGGTCCAGGGCCGGCCCGAATGGCGTACGCCCACAGCAAGAAGATACACCAAGCGGGCCGGCCCGGGTGTTCATGGCGATTTCACGGGATCGGGCGGCGGCAAGGCCGAGCGCAAGGCCTCCATCAGTTCCCCCAGCGACTCCTCCATGCGCAGCAGCAGCTCGTCGATGCCCTCACGCGGCGCGTTGTCGCGCAGCGCCTGCTCCAGTGCCTCGGCGTCCTGCGGCAGTTGCGTGGCGCCTATCTGCGCCGAGACGCCGCGCAGCGAGTGGCTCAGCAGTTCCGCCGCCTTCAGGTCACCGGCCGCCAGCGCTTCGCGTATGCGCACCGGCGTGTCCGCCCGGCCGTCCATAAAGCGGCGCAGCATCGAAATGTAAAAGCCTTTCATATTCATTGCCCGGCTCAATCCCACCGTCAGGTTGATTCCGGCAATGCTGTCCGGCAGCGCTTCATCGCCGGCGCCCGCTGTATCCGCCGCCTGCACGGCGGCAAGGCGGGAGGCCTGCGTGCCGGCTGCGGCTCCCGGTGCCGGCGCCAGCGCGGCGATGCTCGCGACGGCCAGCGGCGCGGGCTCCAGGCTGTCCAGCGCCCTGCGCAATTCGGCGGCGGCGTCCGCGCGCTGCGCGGGTGTGAGGCGGCCCGGATCCAGCTCCAGGCGCAGGCCGGGCCGGTCGCACTGGATCACCCCCGCCGCCGCGGCCGGCGGGGCCGGGGTTTTGCGGACCGCGTAAACCGTGATGGGTTCGGAAAACCCCTTTGCGATCACCGGCTCGCGCTCCTCGACCTCGATGTCCCCCTGCACCAGGTCGTAGGTGTCCCTGGAAATCAGGATGCCGCCGGGCTCGGCGGCCTGCTCCAGCCGGGCGGCGAGGTTCACCTCCCGGCCGATGATGGTGTAGTCCATGCGCAGGTTGCTGCCGAAGTTGCCGACGTCGCAAAAGCCCGAGTTGATGCCTATGCGTATCTCGAAAGCCTTGGGGATGCCCAAGGCCTTCCAGCGCTGCCGCAGCTCGGCCATGCGCTGCTGCATGGCGATGGCCATCCTGACGCACTGCACCGCGTCCTGCCGCGGGCCCAGGGTGTGGGGATCACCGAAGAAGATGACGATGGCATCGCCGATGAACTTGTCCAGGGTCGCGCCGTACTCGGCGGCGATCTGCGACATCTCTTCGAAGTAACTGTTGAGCAAAAACGTAACTTCCTCGGGCTGCCACTGCGCCGTGGAGGCGGTGAAGTTCTTGATGTCCGAGAAAAACACCGTGAGCCGTTTGCGCTGGGTCTGGATTTCGGCCTGGCGGGATCCGTCAAAAAGCGACTGGTAGACCTGCGGTGCAAGGTAGCGCGACAGCTGCTCGGACAGGGTCTTCAGGCGCTTGGCATTGGCGCTGCGCTCCAGGTGCAGCCTCACGCGCGCCAGCAGCACGGGCGGGCTGATCGGTTTGGTGATGTAGTCGGTGGCGCCCAGGTCCAGCCCGAACTGCTCTTCTTCCACGCTGCTCAGCGCCGTGAGGAAAATGACGGGAATATCGGCCGTGCGCGGGTCGCGGGCCAGCCGCCGCATGACCTCATAGCCGTCCATGCCGGGCATCATCACGTCCAGCAGGATGATTTCGGGGCGACGATCGGACAGCGCCACCTGCAGGCCTTCTTCGCCCGACTCGGCAGCCTCCACGTCATAGTCGTCCCGCAGCAAGGCGACAAGGAAAAATCTGACGTCCGCCGTGTCGTCCACCACCAGGACGCGGGCGCGGCGCGCGGGACGCTGCCCGTCTTGCTCGCTTACGGCTTCAGTCATGCGGCTCCTCCATGTGTGACGGGGGGCCGGCGTCCGGCCTGGCCGGTTACCGGGATTGGCGCGCGCGGGTGCGCATTGTCGCGCGCCGGCTTATTTCACCAGTTCCGCCCGCATGGCGTCAATTACCGCCTTGTAGTCGGGTTTCCCAAAAATGGCGCTTCCTGCCACAAAGGTGTCGGCGCCGGCAGCAGCCACGCGCGCGATGTTGTCGGCCTTGATGCCGCCGTCGACTTCGAGGCGGATGTCCTTGCCCGAAGCTTCGATGCGCTTGCGCGCCTGTTCGATCTTGCGCAGCGCCGAGTCGATGAAGCTTTGCCCGCCGAAACCGGGGTTGACGCTCATGATCAGGATCAGGTCGATATCCTCGATCATCCAATCCAGCACGTCCAGCGGCGTGGCCGGGTTGAACACCAGCCCGGCCTTGCAACCCTTGGCCTTGATGGCCTGCACGCTTCGGTGCACATGGCCGGAGGCCTCGGGGTGAAAGCTGATCAGGTCGGCGCCGGCGTCGGCAAAGGCCGCGGCCAGCGCATCGACGGGCTGCACCATCAGGTGCACGTCCACCGGCACCGGGGTGCCGTCGGCCTTTTTGGCGTGCGGCTTGAGCGCCTGGCAAATCATCGGCCCGAAAGTCAAGTTGGGCACATAGTGGTTATCCATCACGTCGAAGTGGATCCAGTCGGCGCCGGCGGCGATGACGGCTTTAATCTCGTCGCCCAGGCGGGCGAAATCAGCGGACAGGATGGAAGGAGCGATCCGATAGGTGGGCGGCTGGTTTTTAGGCATGGCAGGATTGTCGCAGCAAGCCGTGGCCCCCGCCTGCCCGCAGTGTTGCCCGCTGTTTCGCCGGGCCAACAGCCACGGCAGGCGGTTAACATGGTCGCGCATGCCCAAATATCAGTTCTCCTGCGAAGTCGTCCCCCAATACCTGCCCGAGCAATCGGCGCCGGAAGACCACGTCTACGGGTTTTCCTATACCGTCACGGTTACCAATACTGGCGAAGTGACGGCCCAGCTGATTTCGCGCCACTGGGTCATCAGCGACGCCAACGGGCACAACGAAGAAGTCAAGGGCCTGGGCGTGGTCGGCCACCAGCCGCTGCTCAAGCCGGGCGAATCCTTCCAGTACACCAGCGGGTCGCGCCTGCGCACGCCCAGCGGCACCATGCACGGCAGCTATTTTTGCGTCGCCGAGGACGGTGAACGCTTCGAGGCGCCTATTCCCATGTTCGTGCTGGAAGCGCACACCGGCAACGGCAGCACCCCGCCCGGCCGCGTCCTGCATTGAGCATCCCGTCCTGACCGCCCGATGAAAGACCTGGCATCCCTGCTCAAGGCGCTGGATCCGGACGCCGGCTTGGCCCAGCGCCATGTCTGGCTGATCAAGCTTTTCGAATGGATACGCGGCGACCAGACTTCCGTCCCGGCCGCGGTCGCGCGGGTGCAGGCCTTCATCGATGCCGTCGAGATGCAGCCCGAGCTGCGCGCCCGCCTGCAGGCCTGGTGGCAGACGCTGATCCAGACGGTCGACATCACCACCTTGCTGGCCGATTTCGGCTTCGCGCCGCGCACGGCCTTCGTCAGCGAACTGGCCGAGCGCCTGCGCCGCAAATGGCTGCCCGGCACGCCCGAGACCGTCGACGCCTCAGAGCTGTTTCCCCTGGTGGCACCCACCCGCTTTGACGCGCAGTGGATGGGCGCGCTCGAGGAGCCCCAGATCGCCCGGCTTACCCTGCTGCTGTCGGCCAGCCCCGACATGGACACGCTGCACTGGCACTACAGCCTGATGGACGCGCTGGCCTACTGCACGGCGCAGATTCGTGCCACCGGCTTCGCGCCTGAGCTGCGCCTGCGCATGAACCGCGCCACGCCGCACGCGCGCGCTTTTCATGCGCTGCCGGCCGACATCGACGGGCTGCGCAACGCCTTTTTCAAGCCCGAACGGGACGAGGCGCAATTGCAGGCCGCGATCGCGCAATACCGCGAGCGGCTGGACGCCTGCCGCCAGGCCGTCAACAGTATCTACACGCACCTGGAGGAAAACGGCATTTCGGTAGGCATGGTGTTTCGCCTGCGCCAGCTGCGCGAGCGCATGCTGCGCGTGCGCGAGCTGCTCGACAGCCTGGTCTCGCCCAAACCGGCCATGGCGGCCGTCAAGCTGCTGGGGCGCCGCGTCATCACCGCGCAAGAGGGCAAAAGCATCAGCGCGCTGATCAGCGCCAACTCCACGCTGCTGTCGGCCAAGGTGGCCGAGCGCAGCGCCGAGACCGGCGAGACCTATATCACCCGCACGCGCGGCGAATACCGTGAAATGCTGGGCAAGGCCATGGGCGGCGGCGCCGTTACGGCCCTCACCACGCTGCTCAAGTTCATGATCGTCGCGCTGGGCCTTTCGGCCTTCTGGGGCGGCTTCTGGTCCGGCCTCATGTATGCCGCAAGCTTCATCATGATCCAGCTGCTGCATTTCACGCTGGCCACCAAGCAACCGGCCATGACGGCACCGGCCATGGCGGCCAAGCTCAAGGACCTCGGCTCGGCCGATGCCAGCAAGACCATAGAGGCCTTTGTGGATGAGGTCACGCACCTGGTGCGCTCACAGGTGGCGGCGGTCTTCGGCAACGTGTTCATGGTGGTGCCGGCGGTGCTGCTGGTCAACACGCTGGTGCTGTTGCTGCTGGGCCGGCCCATGATCAGCCCCACCGAGGCCGAGCATGTGCTGGGCACACTGACTTTGCTGGGCCCCACGCTGATGTGGGCGGGCTTTACCGGCGGCATCCTGTTCGCGGCCAGCATGATCGCGGGCTGGACCGAAAACTGGTTCGTGCTGCACCGCCTGGACTCGGCCATGCGCCACAACCCGCGCATCACCGCCGTGCTGGGCAGCGAGCGCGCGGCCCGCTGGTCAAGCTTCATGCGCGACAACATCTCGGGCTTCGCCTCCAACATCGCGCTGGGCTTCATGCTGGGGCTGATCCCGGCCTTCACCGGCTTCTTCGGCGTGGAACTCCAGGCGCGCCACGTCACGCTGTCCACCGGCCAGCTGGCCGCAGCCGGCGCCTCGTTGGGCCTGGAAGCCTTCAGGCACCCCACCATCTGGTGGTGCGTCGCGGCCATTCCGCTGATAGGCGCGCTGAACCTCGGCGTGAGTTTTTACCTCGCGTTCCGCCTGGCCCTGCAGGCGCACAACGTAAGCAATGTGGACCGGGCCCGCATTCGCGCCGCCATCTGGGCGCGCTGGCGCAGCCATCCGCGCAGCTTCTTTATGCCCTCTGAATAAGCTCACCCCCGTCCAGGCTCACTGCGTGTAGCCTGTTCCCCCCTCAAGGGGGCGGCGCCTGGGGCCGGCGAAGCCGGACCCTCGGCCCCCACTGGTGAACACCCCTCCTCAGAGTTACAACCACTGACTCTTCAAGCAAGCAGGGGCCGCGGAACCGGCTTTGCCGGGCCGCAGGCGCAGCGCCCCCTCGGGGGGGGCAGCGCATTACACGAAGTCGAAGACGCAGTGAAAAGCGTGGGGGCCTTATTTCCGACCTTGTCCTACAGGCTCGTCCCCGGGGCGCCTGTAAATTAATGCAACACGTTTCGTTCGCGCAAACCCACCGGGCCTCACGCCGCAAGGCTGGCCGACCAACGCGCAACATGCTGCCTTCAGGCGGTTTGTCTGCAGAAGTTCCTACCAGAGTGGAGACCCTTTCCCCATGAATGAAATTCTGGCCATCTGGGCCGAATGGATCAAACCTTCGGCAGGTTTGCCGACCGTGCAGTGGTCCATCCTGCTCGCGGTGGCCGCCGCCGCGGGCCATCTGCTGAACCGCTACACCGGCCTGCCCAAGGTGGTCGGCTATTCGCTGGTCGGCGGCTTTGCCGGCCTGGCCGGTTTCACCGGCGCGGTCTGGCCGCTGCAGGGCACGGGGCTCTTTCTGCTGGAGCTGGGCGTGGCCGTGGTGCTGTTCGAGGCCGGCGGACGCATTCCGCTGCGCTGGTTTCGCCACAACCCCATGGTGCTGGTGCAAAGCCTGGCCGAATCGGCGTTGACCTTCATCCTGGTTTACTGGGCCCTGGGCGCGATGAGCGTGCGCGTCGCCGTGGCCGAACCACTGGCCCTGCTGGCCATGGCTGCGTCGCCGGCCGTGCTGTCGCGCGTGGCCATAGACACGCGCGCGGCCGGCCCGGTCACCGAACGCGCACTGGTGCTGTCGACGCTGGGCACCCTCTATGCGCTCACGCTGTGCAGCGCCCGCGCCGGCATGATGCACCGCCCCGAATCGGGTGTGGCCAGCGTGCTCAGCACCCTCTACCCGGTGCTGGTGGTGCTGGGGCTGTCGGTGGTGGTGGGCGCGGTGCTGGCGCTCACGCTGCGAACCGCGCTGCGCGTGATGAGTCCCACCAGCGAAAACACCGCCATCCTGCTGCTGGCCCTGATCGCCGCGGGCGCCGCGCTGGCGGCCCACTTCGGCGGCTCGGCGCCGCTGGCGGCGCTGCTGGGCGGCATGCTGCTCAAGCAGCTCAACCCGCGCCCCTGGTCGTGGCCGCGGCAGATGGGCACGGCCTCCGCCATGCTGACCATGCTGATGTTCGTGCTGGTCTCGGTGGTGGCGGCGCAGGCCGACTGGAGCGGCCCGGTGGCCGGCCTCGTCATCGCCATGGTCCTGGCGCGCATGGCGGCCAAGATCATCGGCGTCGCCATCGGCAACGTGGGCAGCGGTGCCAGCTGGAAACAAGCCTTGTGGGTGGGCTGCGCGATGTCGCCGATGTCCTCGGTCGCGCTACTGCTGGTGTCGCAGTTCGCCACGGCCTCGGGTGCCCTGGGCCGGCAGATTGCCAGCGTGGCCCTGCCCGCCATCCTGCTGATGGAGGTGTTGGGCGCGGTGCTGGCCACCGTGGCCATTTACCGCGCCGGCGAAAGTTCCAAACCCTGGGCGCCGCTCACGCGCGGCCCCGCATCCGGACCCGTCCATGAGCCTTGAACCTTTTCACAAATCGGCCGCGCTGTCGCTGGGCGTGGAGCTTGAGCTGCAGCTGGTGAACACGCACGACTACGACCTCGCGCCCTATGCCGAGGACATGCTGCGCCTGATGTCCAAAATCCCCTTGCCCGGCGCCGTGGTGCCCGAGATGACCTCCAGCATGATTGAAGTTTCCACCGGGATCTGCCACAACGCTTCGGAGGTGCTGGGCCAGCTTTCGCAGATCCGCGACGCATTGGTCAAGAGCGCCGACAAGCTCAACATCGCGGTGGTCGGCGGCGGCACACACCCCTTCCAGCAGTGGCATGAACGCCGCATTTACGACAAGCCGCGCTTTCGCGAGCTGTCCGAGCTCTACGGCTATCTTTCCAAGCAGTTCACCATCTTCGGCCAGCACGTGCACGTGGGCTGCCCCGACGCCGACAGCGCGCTGCTCACGCTGCACCGCATGTCGCGCTACATTCCGCACTTCATCGCGCTGTCGGCCTCCTCGCCCTATGTGCAGGGCCAGGACACGGCCTTCGACTCGGCCCGGCTCAACTCGGTGTTCGCCTTTCCGCTCTCGGGCCGCGCGCCCTTCGCGCTGACCTGGGACGATTTCACCGTGTACTTCGACAAGATGACGCGCACCGGTGTGGTCAAGAGCATGAAGGACTTCTACTGGGACATCCGGCCCAAGCCGGAGTTCGGCACCATCGAGATCCGCGTGTTCGACACGCCGCTCACGGTGGAGCGCGCCACCGCGCTGGCCGGCTTTGTCCAGTCGCTGGCCTCCTGGTTCATGCACGAGCAACCCTTTGTGCCCATCGAGGACGACTACCTGGTCTACACCTACAACCGTTTCCAGGCCTGCCGCTTCGGCCTGGACGCGGTCTACGTGGACCCCGCCACCGGCGGCCACATGCCATTGCGCGAGCACATCCTCCAAACCATGGGCCAGATCGAACGCCATGCCACCGCCATGGGCGCGGGCGCGTCGCTGCACCTGCTGCGCAACAGCGTGGAGCGCGGCGACAACGACGCCCGCTGGCTGCGCGAAAGACAAGGTGAGGAACACCTGCTGGCCGAAGTCATACGCCAGGCGTCGGAACGTTTTCGCGGCGGCGTGACGCACCAGCAGAATTCCTGAACCCCTCCGCCGGCGCAGCCTGTATGCTCTGCGCCATGGGTGAATTTGACCTGATTGCGCGCTACTTCACGCGCCCCGCCGCGCGCGCGGCGCTGGGCGTGGGCGACGACTGCGCGCTGCTGCAGCCCGCGCCCGGCACGCAGCTGGCGATTTCCAGCGACATGCTGGTCGAGGGCCGGCACTTCTTCGCTGACGTGGATCCTCTCACGCTGGGCCACAAGGCGCTGGCCGTCAACCTGAGCGACCTGGCCGCCTGCGGCGCCAAGCCCCTGGCCTTCACGCTGGCCCTGGCCTTGCCGCGGGTCGACGAGGCCTGGCTGGCCGCGTTTTCAAAAGGCCTGCTGGCGTTGGCCGATGCGCACAGCTGCGAACTGGTGGGCGGCGACACCACGCAGGGGCCGCTCAATATTTGCATCACCGTATTCGGCGAAGTACCGGTGCTGAACGGCAAAAGCCAGGCGCTGCTGCGCTCGGGCGCAAAAGCCGGCGATGATGTGTACGTCAGCGGCACGCTGGGCGACGCCCGGCTTGCGCTGGAAGCGCTGCGCGGCACCGTGCCTCTGCCGCTAGGCTTGCTGGCCCAGGCCAGGCGCCGTCTGGAGCAACCCACACCGCGCGTGGCCTTGGGCCAGGCGCTGCGCGGCATCGCCTCGGCAGCCATCGACGTGAGCGATGGCCTGATCGGCGACCTGCAGCACATCCTGCGCGCCTCGCGTGCTGGCGCCACGCTCGAGACGGCACTTGCTACCCGTTTGGTGGCCGCTTGCGCCCACCCTGATTGGTCCGGAACCGGCATTGGCGCTGAAAAACAGCTGGAGTTCACGCTGGCCGGCGGCGACGATTACGAACTCGCCTTCACCGCGCCCGAGTCGGCCCGCGAAGCCGTGCAGGCGGCGGCAAAGCAGGCGCAAACACCTGTCAGCCGCATAGGCCGCATCAACGCGGACCCCGGCCTGCGCCTGCTGGACGCGGCCGGCGCGCTGATTGAGCGGCGCTACGCGTCTTTCGATCACTTCGCCTGAGGGCGGGTGGCGGCGCCCGGGCGCCCTGGGTGCACCAGCCCACGCGTGAAGCGGCCCAGCGCCGACCAGAATTGGGCTGGTGCCAGGGCACGCAAATGCCGGGCTTCAGCTATCGCGGCGGCGGCCAGGCGCTTTTCTTCGGCTGCGGTGTAGAGGGAGTTCATGAGAGCGTCCTTTCGGTTGAGGTACGCCTCCACTGTGCGCAAAATCATCGCCGCCGGAAACCACCCGCGGCGCAAATGCGTCTTGCGCCGGACGCAAAACAAAAAGCCCGGCGATGGGTAATATGGCCGGCATGCGCAACCTGAACTTTGACGACATGCACCTGTTCGCGCGCGTGGCCGAACTGGGCAGCTTCTCGGCCGTGGCCCGCGCCCGAGGCGTGCCCGTCAGCCAGGTGTCGCGCGCTATCGCCCGCATCGAGAAAACCTGCAACGCGCGGCTGGTGCAGCGCAGTACGCACGCGCTGACCCTCACACCCGAAGGTGAGACCTTTCTCGGCTATTGCCGACGCATGACACACACACTGGACGACCTGGAAGGCGAGTTCGCCAGCCAGAGCGGCGAGGCCAGCGGCTGGGTGCGAGTGGCGGCCAGCACCGTGATGGCCGAGTACCTGCTGGTGCCCAGCCTCGAAGGACTTAGCCGGCGCCATCCGCACGTTCGCGTGGAGCTGAAGGTGGACGACCGCCTTGTGGACATGGTGCGCGACGGTGTCGACATCGCGATCCGCAGCGGCACGCACACCAACGAGAACACGGTGATGCGACAGATCGGCACGCATGGGCGCAGGCTATACGCCACGCCGAGCTATCTGGAGGCCCACGGCACGCCCGAGCATCCCGACGACCTGGGCCGGCATCGCCTGATCAGCAACAGCGGCGCGACAACGCTCAACCGCTGGCCCTTCATCATCAACGGCCAGCCCGTGGTGATCACGGCAGACGGCCATTGGCGCGCCGACTCCACCGGCACAACCAGCCAGTTGGCCCTGCAAGGCCTGGGCATTGCGCGCTTTGCCATGCTGGCGGCCGAGCCCTTGGTGCGGCGCGGCCTGCTGGTGCCGGTATTGCCGGGCTTTGTCGACGAGCAGCCCGTGCCCATCCATGCCGTGACGCTGGGCGGGCGCCACCGGCTGCCGAAGATCCGGGCCTGCATTGACTACTGGGCCGAATGGTTCAGCCACGAAGGAGACTTGATCCGCTGACCCCCTACCGGTTGATCCGGCCGGGTTATCTGGCGTCGACCAGCGCGCGGATATCCAGCAAAGTCAGCTCATTGGCATCGGGCTTGCCGATTTCGCGCCCCGATGAATAGGGAAAATTGTTGTCGTTGACCAGCACGATGTGGGTCGCGTCGACAATCGCCAGGCCTTCGGGGCCCAGATGCGGCAGCGAAAACATCGCTTCATTGGGCCCCAGCTTCGCGAGGCGTTGCGGGTTGGCGATGCGGGTCAGGTCGATATAGGCCACCTTGCGCACAAAACCATCGGCATCGGCGGCCGCCAGGTCTATCTTGTAGACGCGCTTGAAACGCGCGGGCCGCGTGAAGCAGTCGGTGCGCGCTTCGCCCGGACAGGCCGGCGCCTGGCCTTCGGTGCTGTCGTCGCGCTCTATCACCAGGCCCGTGGTGGCGTCCAGCAGCTGGAAATCGGCCGCGACATTGCCCACTTCCTCGAGCAGGTACTTCCACTGCTTGCCGGTGTAGCTGCCCGAGGCAACGTCCACCTCGTTGATGCGCACATAGGTCTTGTCGCCGGTTTTCTCCACGCTTTTGGCCGCGGTATCGAACAGCGGGCCTTCAAACATGGGATAAAGCTTGCTGCCGTCTGGTGATTTGGCCATGCCTTCAAAGCCGTTGGAGCGGCGCACCTCGAACAAGGCCTCGCCGGGCAGGTTGGGCAGGCGGCCCTGCATGTAGTGGTCGGGCGAAGCCAGCAGCTTGCCCTTGATGACGGTTTCGATCACGCCCAGCACCCGGCCCTGGAAGTCGGTGCGCAGCAGGTAGGGGCCGTATTCGTCGCCTATCCACCATTCATTGCCCACCACCTGCAGGGATTCCGGATCGAAATCGATGCCCGTGAGGTAGCGCCGCGAGGTGTTTTCGTTCTGAATGTGGAAAGGAATACGCTTGTGGGGGTCGCTCAGGAAGGTCGTGCCGCGGCGCAGGACCCGACCCTTGCCCCAGTCGACGGACAGCCGGTGCACCATCAGCAGCGCGTCCTGCGAGTTGACCTTGTTGCCGAAACCGTTGTCGGTCAGCGCCAGGAATTCGCCTTTGCCCAGGGAGACAATGCCCGAAAAACCCTGCACCGACTGGCCCTTCATGGGCAGCGCGCCGCCGGAGGCGCGCGGGTATTTGGGGTCTCCGACAAAGGTGTTGGCGCTTTCGCTGCCGAGCTGCTCGTTGCGCTGGCGTTTGGCATTGGCAAACTTGCCCGCCGTGGCAAAGAATGCCCCCGCATCGCGCGGCGCCGCCACCGAAGCGTCGGCGCCCAGGACCGCATGGCCCGCCAGCGTAGCCTCCACGGCCGGCGCCGTCTGGGCGCGGCCGCTGCCGGCCGCAAGGCACAGCGCGCAGGCGGCGGCCAGGGTCAAGGCGTTCATCCTGTTCAAAACCTGCTTGTGTTTGCTCATCCCGAATTCCCTCTTGTCTACTGAATCGCTGGACTGTGCCGACCGCGTGTGAAACCGCTGTGACAAAATCAACCACTGCCCCGGGCATTCGCTGCCCGCCCCCACACATGACCGACACCACCACGCCGCTGCCCGCCTTCCGGCCCACCGCGAAATTCCTGCTGACGCACCCCGCGCACTTCATTGCCCTGGGCTTTGGCGCCGGCCTGAGCCCGGTCGCGCCCGGCACGGCCGGCACACTCTGGGCCTGGCTGGCCTTCCTGGTGCTGCAGCAGTGGCTCACGCCAGCCGAGATGGGCTGGCTGATCGCGGCTTCAACACTGGTGGGCTGGTGGGCCTGCACCGTGACAGCCAAGGCCATGAACGTACTCGACCCGGGCAGCATCGTCTGGGACGAAGTCGTGGCCTTCTGGTTGGTGCTATGGCTGGTGATGCCCGCGGACTTCGGGGCCCAGCTGGCCGCGTTTGCGCTGTTCCGCTTTTTTGATGCCGTCAAACCCGGTCCCGTGGCCTGGGCCGACCAGGCCTTCAAGGGCTTTAACTGGCGCGGCGGCTTCGGCATCCTATTTGATGATTTCGTGGCGGCGTTTTGCGCGCTGCTGGTGATCGCGCTCTGGAGGTTCTGGTGAGCGGCGTAGCCGAGCTGACGGAACAGCTCGCCGGCCTGCTGCAGGCCCAGGGCCGGATGCTGGCCACCGCCGAAAGCTGCACCGGCGGCATGATTTCCGCGGCCTGCACCGACCTGGCCGGCTCCAGCAACTGGTTTGAGCGCGGCTTTGTCACCTATTCCAATGAAGCCAAGACGGAACTGCTGGGCGTCCCGGCCCCGCTCATCGCACGCCACGGCGCGGTCAGCGAGGAAGTGGCCCGCGCCATGGCCTCTGGTGCGCTGGCGCATTCTCGCGCGCAGGTGTCCGTGGCGGTCACGGGGGTGGCCGGCCCGACGGGCGGTAGCGCCGCCAAACCCGTGGGTACGGTATGGTTTGGCTTCGCGCTGCCGGGGCGGCTGGTGTCGGAAGTCCAGCGCTTTGACGGCGACCGAGCCGCGGTGCGCGGCGCCACGGTGGAATACGCGCTGCGGCGGCTGCTGCAATTGCTGCAATTGCTGCAAGAACCGGAAGCGCCGGAAGCACCGGAAGCACCGCAAGAGGCCGGCTGACGCCTGAGTGACGCCCGCCCCGCGCCGGTCGCTATAGAGTTCGCGGACCCGATCCTCACCGACATTGCCGACATTGCCGACCAGGAGACAGCATGCATCCCAACCAGATCACCCTCGATCACTTCTACGCTTCCTTCGCCCGCCTCGACTCAGATGCCATGGCAGCCTGCTACGCGTCCGACGCCCAGTTCGACGACGAGGCCTTCTCGCTGCGCGGTCACAAGGAGGTCACCGGCATGTGGCACATGCTCTGTGACGTGACCAAGGCCAAGGGCGCCGACGTCTGGAAGCTGACCTACAGCGGCATTGAGGCCGGCGCGCAGACCGGAAAATCGCACTGGGAGGCCGACTACCGTTTCAGCACCACCGGGCGCATGGTGCACAACGTGATCGACGGCCAGTTCGAATTCAACGAACAGGGGCTCATCAGCCGCCACCGCGACCGCTTCGATTTCTGGGCTTGGTCGCGCCAAGCGCTGGGCGCACCGGGCCTGCTGCTGGGCTGGACGCCTTTTCTGCGCGCCAAGGTCAGGGCCCAGGCGGCGGCAAATCTGCAAAAATACCTGGCGTCACGGCACTAGCCCCACGCAAGACTTGAACCCCGACGGGAGTAGCCCATGCCCTGGTTTGACGGTTTTGAATCGCGCAGCTTCGAGGTTAACGGCGCCTCCATCAACGCACGCGTCTCGAAAACCACGCTGGGCGAGCCGCTGCGCCCGGCCCTGTTGCTGCTGCACGGCTTTCCGCAGTCGCATGTGATGTGGCACCGCGTGGCCCAGCGCCTGGCCGGCGACTATTTCCTGGTGATGCCCGACCTGCGCGGCTACGGCGACTCCTCCAAGACGGCGGGCCTGCCCGACCACAGCAATTACAGCAAGCGCAACATGGCGCACGACATGATAGGCGTCATGGACGCGCTGGGCGTGAACCGCTTCTTCCTGTGCGGCCACGACCGCGGCGGGCGTGTGGCGCACAGGCTGGCGCTGGACCATGCCGCACGCGTGTCCAAACTCTGCGTCATCGACATCGCGCCCACGCTCGACATGTATGAAGGCCGCAGCATGACCGAGCCCTATATGGCCTTTGCCCGCGCCTACTACCACTGGTTCCACATGCTGCAGCCCGCGCCGCTGCCCGAGATCATGATGGGCGCCAACCACCCGGAAACCGCCAAGGCCTATCTGCACGCCAAGCTGGGCGGCTGGGGCAGCGCCGGACTGAACTACATCGAGCCGCAGGCGCTGGCCGAATACGAGCGCAGCTTTTGCAATGCCGAAGCGCTGCACGCCGCCTGCGAGGACTACCGCGCCAGCGCCGGCATAGACCTGGAGCACGACCGCGACGGTCGCGCGCAGGGCCTGAAGCTGGCCTGCGAGCTGCTGGTGCTGTGGGGCGAGCGCGGTGTGGTGCACCGCCTGTTCGACCCGATGGCGCTGTGGCGGGCTCAGTGCGGCGGCGAAGTCAGCGGCCAGGCCATGCCCGCCGGGCATTTCATTCCCGAAGAGCAGCCCGAGGCCACCGCACGCGCGCTGCGCAACTTCTTCAATTGATCCACTCCGGACCTTCGAAACATGTCGCACTACACCGCACAAACCTTGTGGGAACGCAAGGACGCCAACTTCCTGGACAACCGTTACAGCCGCCGCCACCTGCTGCGCTTTGACGGCGGCCTGGAGGTCCCGGGTTCGTCCTCGCCTTCCGTCGTGCCGCTGCCCATGTCCGACGCCTCGGCGCTGGACCCGGAAGAGGCTTTTGTGTCCGCGCTGTCGAGCTGCCACATGCTGTGGTTCCTGACCATGGCTGTCAAACGCAAGTTTCGCGTGGACCGCTACTTCGACGCGGCGAGCGGTGTCATGGAAAAAAACGCGGAAGGCAAGGTGGCCATGACCGTGGTCACGCTACATCCCGAGGTGACATTTTCCGGCGAGCACCGGCCCAGCCGCGAAGAGCTGGCCAAGATGCACCACGACGCGCACGAGGCCTGCTTTATCGCCAACTCGGTGAAGACCGAGGTGCGCTGCGAGCCGGTCTACGGCGATGCCTGAACGGCCGCGGCGCAGCGCCTTGCGCTACTTGAGCCAGCCGCGCTTCCTGAAGTACCACATGGGCACAACGGCGCTCGCCACCATCAGCAGGATCGCGTAGGGGTAGCCCAGCGACCAGTCCAGCTCGGGCATGAGCTTGAAGTTCATGCCGTAGACGCTGGCGATCAGCGTGGGCGGCAGCAGTGCGACGCTGGCCACCGAGAAGATCTTGATGATCTTGTTCTGGTTGATGTTGATGAAACCGACCGTGGCATCCATCAGGAAGTTGATCTTGTCGAACAGGAAGGCGGTGTGCGAGTCCAGCGAGTCGATGTCGCGCAGGATCTGCCGCGCCTCCTCGAACTGTTCGGCATTGAGCATCTTGCTGCGCATCATGAAGCTGACGGCGCGGCGCGTGTCCATCATGTTGCGGCGTATGCGGCCGTTCAAGTCTTCGTGGCGGGCAATGCTGCCCAGCACTTCGCCGGCCAGCGCGTCGGTCACGTCGCCCGACAGCACCTGGGTGCTGACTTTCTCTAGCTCAACGTAAATGCCTTCCAGCGTGTCGGCCGAGTATTCGGCGTCGGCGTCGAACAGCTTGAGCAGCACTTCCTTGGCATCCTCGATCAGGCCGGGGGCGCGGCGCGCGCGCATGCGCAGCAGCCGGAACACCGGCACGTCCTCGTCGTGGATGGAGAACAGCACGCCCTTGCTCTTGAGGTCGTCGTTGACCAGGTTCAGGATGAAGGCCACGCGCACGGTGCGCGGCTCGGCATCGTCGGCGATCAGGAAGTCCGAGCGTATGTGCAGCTCGCCGTTGTCTTCCTCGTAAAAGCGCGCCGACTCCTCGATGTCTTCGTCCATCGCGTCTTCCGGGATGGACAGGCCGTAGTACTGCTTGATCCAGCGTTTTTCTTCGAGGGTGGGGGACTCCAGGTCCACCCAGATGGGCTGGAACCTGGAGAGTTCTTCCAGGGATTCGATTTCTTCCTGGAAAAGCCGGCCGTTGGCGAGCGTGAAAATATTGAGCATGACTGACTGCCTATCGGTTCAGGGACCTGCACACAAGGCCTGCGCTCAGGCCTTGCGCAAAGCGCGGTAAAGGGGAGGTGGGATGGTGCATCGCTTTCAACCCCTCTTTTGAACGTGAGCCTTTGCAAGCCTGCGTCAGTCTGCGGTGTTGAAAGCTAGCGACTAGGGCTGCTTTCCAAGGATTTCTCCGTAATTGAACTGCGGCGATTATGGCATTTCAGGCCCGGCTTAGGCTACATAAAAAAGGCGATGAGCTCGTCCTTGCGCGCATAGGCGTCGCGCTCGCCCAGCGCCATCAGCGCCTTCACAAAACCCGGCTCGAACAGCAGGTAGCTGGCCAGCGCGGCGCCGCCGGGGCTGCCCTTGGCGCCCAGCGCGCCCAGGCCCGCCAGGGCGTTGTAGGTCGCCGCGGGCAGTTCGGACGCATGGGCCTGGGCCAACGCGTCCAGCGATTGCGAGGGTGCGATCGCGAGGATGTCCACCGGCCGGTAGGGCATGATGGCCGCGATCTCGCGCGGCATCTGGCGCACGGTCTTGCTGACACGCTGCGCCTGCTCCACGTCGGCCTGCAGCGTGTCCTGGAAAACGCTGGCCATGGCATGGCCGGCAATCGCGCCCAGCGAAGGCCGGCCGGTGACGTTGGCGCCGTTGCCTCCGCCCACAAAGCCGGCGCGTTCGGGCTGGCCCACGCCTATCACCAGCACCTTGCCGGCACCCAGGTGCAGCGCGGGCGACAGCGGCGAGCTCTGGCGCATGGAGCCGTCGCCGAAGAACTCGGGATGGCCGTCCACCCACAGCGGCGTGGCCGGAAACAGGAAAGGGATGGCGCTGGAGGCCATCAGGTGCTCGATGGTGATGGGCTGGAATTCGGCGCGGCGCCCGGGTCGGCTCCACAGGTCGGACTGCCGGCCCGCCGCCATCTGGCAGAAGGTCCAGTGCACGCCGCTGCTGTAGCTCGAAGCCGTGACGGCCACGGCGCGAAGCGTCCTGTCCTGCAGGGCCTGCTCGATGCGACCCAGCGAGATGGTGCGGTGCAGCGTGTCCACCAGCGGCGTGTTGTCCAGCAGCGCCTGCTGCGCCCGCACCTGCTGCGACAGGAACAGCGCCGCGGCGATGCGGCTCGAGCGTATCCAGGCCGGAACCTTGAGCTTGTAAACATGCGAGGAGCGCAGCGTGGTCCAGAAAGCCGCCAGCTGCGCAAAGGCCTGCAAGCCTTCGCCGGCGCGGCTCGCGAGGAAAGCGGCATTGAGCGCGCCGGCCGAGGTGCCCACCAGGATGTTGAACGGAAAACGCTCGCCAGCCCCGCCGCCCTGCAGGCTCAACATGGTCGACAGCGCATGCAGCACGCCGGCCTGGTAGGCGGTGCGCGCCCCGCCGCCCATGAGCACCAGCGCACTGCGGTCCTCGTCGGGCCGGGTTAATGCGGAGGAAATAATGGTCTCAAGCGACATGGCCGGGCCGGGTCGGAGGCGAACAGGGGAAAAGCAGGCGGTGCATGGTCGTGAAGAGGCCTGTTGTTATGGTTTTCCTGCAGCCCGGCACACAGCTTCCCGGTCCTGGATGGACCCTTGTTTCAGCCCCGGAGCAGCCGGCGTGAACCTTGCCCGCATGATGCCGCCCGCGCGGATTTCCCGCAAGCCTGGCATCCCTCCAAGCGTGGCTCCGGCCGCAAAAAGCCTGCGAAATCAAGCGCTTGCCGCACCTGCGGGAACGGCACCCCGACCGGCCTCGCGAATGCGGCACCGTACCGGTCAAGAGGATTTTCAGAAGGTTTCATTATTTATTGCAAGCCCGGTTGCAATTGACGGCCTTCGGGCGCATAGTGAATCCAAGAGCGTTGTCCCCGTCTGCCACCCTCCCCTCACGGGCCGGGTGGTGTTTTCAACCCCAGCTCCAACTTTGGAAAAGGAGTCTCTTTATGAACTTGACGATCAGCGGTCACCATCTTGAAGTCACCCCCGCGTTGCGCGGCTACGTGACGAGCAAGCTGGATCGGATTACCCGGCATTTCGACCAGGTAGTGGACGTAAAAGTCCTGTTGACAGTGGACAACATGAAAGAAAAGGAAAGACGCCAGCGGGCCGAGTGCAATGTGCATGTCAAGGGCCGCGACCTGTTTGCCGAGAGTTCCCACGCTGATCTTTACGCTGCTGTAGACGAGTTGACCGACAAGCTGGATCGCCAGGTCGGGCGCTACAAAACCAGAACCCAGGACCACCACCACGTTGCCGCCAAGCGCCAGGCCTGAAGGGCCTACCCGTTTTTTGCCCGAGCCGGTGCGCCGCCCTGCCAAGGGGGCGCGCTGTTCCCAACGCGGCCCGACTGGAGGCTTCGCCTTGGCAACCGGCACCGGGTTTGCGCAAATTGCATGAAAAAAGCCGCTTGAGGGCTCAAGCGGCTTTTTTATGCCTCTTTTCCCAGCAAACCCGCTGCAAAGTGCATAATTCGGCGACTAAAAGATTGTTATGAACCGTCTTTCGCAAATTTTGCCCCCCTCCCAAGTGCTGGTCAGCGTCGAAGCGACCAGCAAAAAGCGTGCTTTTGAAGAAGCCGGGCTGCTGTTCGAGAACCAGCACGGCCTGAACCGCGCGCTGATCACCGACAGCCTGTTCGCCCGTGAACGCCTGGGCTCGACCGGTCTCGGCCATGGGGTGGCGATTCCGCACGGCCGCATCAAGGGGCTCAAGGCTCCTATGGCGGCGGTGTTCCTGCTGCAGTCGCCGATCGGCTTCGACGCGCCGGACGAGCAGGCCGTGGCCCTGCTGATCTTCCTGCTGGTGCCCGAGGCCGCCACGCAAAAACACCTCGAGATCCTCTCGGAAATCGCCGAACTGCTCAGCGACAGCACCTTGCGCGAGCAACTCAAGACCAGCACCGATGCCGCTGGACTGCACCATCTGATCGCTTCCTGGCACTCGGTCCACGAAGTCAGCTCCTAGTGTCGCGTCACGCATGATCTGTCGTTTTGCACTCGTCCTCGACGCACATCGCGGCGTTGCAGCCCTTACCCATGCTTCAGCATGGGCGGCGGCCTGCGCCTTGCGCTGCACGCCGATGACTTTGCGCAAATCCGACATCTCATGCGTGACGCGACACTAGCCCTAACGGCCTTTTCCCGCGTCACAGGCCGGCATGAAGCCCACCGTTGTCAGCGCCGACGTTTTATTTGAAGACCACCGCGCCTCCCTGAAATGGGAATGGGTCGCCGGCCTGGGCGCTTCCGAGCGGCGTTTCGACGAAGTGGCCGTGCGGGCCGCGCGCTCCGGCGCCGACCTGGTCGGCTACCTCAACTACATCCATCCCTACCGCGTGCAGATTCTGGGCGAGCGCGAGGTCGCCTACCTGACCAACGCCAGCCCCGAGGACTGCGCCCGCCGCATATCCCGCATCATCACGCTGGAGCCGCCGGTGCTGGTCGTGGCCGACGGCCAGGTGGCGCCCGACACGCTGCTGTCCATGTGCGAGCGCGCGCAGCTGCCGATGTTTTCCACGCCGGAGTCGGCCGCCTTCGTGATCGATGTGCTCAGGGCCTACCTGTCCAAGCATTTCGCCGACCGCACCTCCATGCACGGCGTGTTCATGGACATCCTGGGCATGGGCGTGATGATCACCGGCGAGTCGGGCCTGGGCAAAAGCGAGCTGGGCCTGGAGCTGATTTCGCGCGGCCACGGCTTGGTGGCCGACGACGCGGTGGACCTGTACCGCATCAACCAGACCACGATCGAGGGGCGCTGCCCCGAGCTGCTGCAGAACCTGCTCGAAGTGCGCGGCATAGGCCTGCTCGACATCAAGGCGATTTTTGGCGAGACGGCGGTGCGCCGCAAGATGCGCCTCAAGCTGATCGTGCACCTGGTGCGCCGCGAAACGCTGGAGCGCGACTACGAACGCATTCCCTACGAACCGCTGACGCAGGACGTGCTGGGCATACCCGTGCGCAAGGTCATCATCCAGGTGGAAGCCGGCCGCAACATCGCCGTGCTGGTCGAGGCCGCGGTGCGTAACGCGATTTTGCAGCTGCGGGGCATCAATACTTACCAGGAATTCGTCGAAAGGCACCGACGAGCCATGGAACAGGATGATTAGCCCCCACGCTTCTCACTACGCCTTCGGCTTCGTGTAGTGCGCTGCCCCCCCCGAGGGGGCGCTGCGCCTGCGGCCCGGCAAGCCGGTTCCGCGGCCCCTGCTGGTTTAAGAACTCCCAGACCTCGGGACGCTCGCTACGGTTTCTTCACACCTTCTACGCCGCGCGGCACTTCCCACTCAATAGACACCCCCCAAACTCTCACGAATGGTGATGCCTGACCGGCGTGCCGGTGTTGCGGTTGGGGCATTTGTCCTTGGTGCAGTTGGCGTAGATGGACAGGGAGTGGTCGGCGATGGCGAAGCCCTTGGACTTGGCGACCGACTGCTGGCGCTTTTCGATCTCGGCGTCGTAGAACTCCTCAACCTTGCCGCAGTCCAGGCACACCAGGTGGTCGTGGTGCTGGCCTTCGTTGATCTCGTAGACCGCCTTGCCGGACTCGAAGTTGCTGCGGTTGAGCAGGCCGGCCTGCTCGAACTGGGTCAGCACCCGGTAGACGGTGGCCAGGCCGATGTCCGAGCGCTCTTCGAGCAGCACCCGGAACACGTCTTCGGCCGTCATGTGGCGCTGTTTGCCGGTCTGAAAAATTTCCAGGATCTTCAGGCGCGGCAGCGTGGCCTTCAAACCCGTGTTTTTCAGCTCGTCAATGTTGCTCATGGGAAAACTCTCTGGGTAAAACCGGTGTAAAGCGGCAATGCGCCCCGTCCGGGCGGATGCCGGCCGGGAGCCCCCAGCCGCTACAATGAACAATCATATCGCTACACCCCCTTACTATGTCAGCCATGCCTGCAAATCATCGTTACGGCGCCCGAACCGCTTTCCTGCTCCTGGCTTGCACGGTGCTGGCGTCCTGCAGCAGCCTGAGCGGCATGAGTGCCAGCTCCGCCAACCCGATCAATTGGGTCACCCCCTACAAGGTCGATGTGATCCAGGGCAACTTCGTGTCCAAGGAGCAGGTCGAGCAGCTCAAAACCGGCATGACGCGCGACCAGGTCAAGGCCACGCTGGGCACCCCGCTGATGGCCAGCCTGTTCCACGCCGACCGCTGGGACTACGTCTTCACCCTGAAACGGCAAGGCGTGGAGCCCCAGTCCTACAAATACACCGTGTTCTTCAAGAACGACCAGCTGGAGCGTTTTGAAGGCGACGCCATGCCGAGCGAAACCGAATTCATCGCCAAGTTGGGCAATCGGCGCAAACTGGGCGAAGTGCCCGTGCTCGAAGCCACCGAAGAGCAGCTGATCAAGGCCGCCGGGAAATCCAAGCCGGCAGCGGACAGCACCGCCGCAACGTCCGCGAACGTGCCGGCCGGCGCGCCAGCCGCCAGCTACCCTCCCCTCGAAAGCCCGAAACAGTGAGCGGGGCGGTTGCCAACCAGGCCCGCCGCCACCGGGTCGCGGTGGCGGGCGCCAGCGGCCGCATGGGCCAGATGCTGATCGAGGCGATCAACGCCAGCACCGACTGCCAGCTGACCGGCGCGCTTGACCAGGCCTGCAGCCCGGCCATAGGCGCCGACGCCGCCGCTTTCACCGGCCGCGCCAGCGGCGTGGCCATCAGCGCCGACATCCGCCAGGGGCTGAAAAACTCTAGTGTTCTGATCGACTTCACCCGCCCCGAAGGCACGCTGGCCCACCTGGCGGCCTGTCGCGAGATGGGCGTCAAGCTGGTCATAGGCACCACCGGCTTCTCCGATGCACAGAAAGCCGAAATCGCCGCCGCCGCCAAAGATATCGCCATCGTCATGGCGCCCAACATGAGCGTGGGCGTCAACGTCACGCTCAAGCTGCTCGAGATGGCGGCCCGGGCCCTGTCCACCGGCTACGACATCGAGATCGTCGAAGCCCACCACCGCCACAAGGTCGACGCGCCTTCCGGCACCGCGCTCAAGATGGGCGAGGTCATCGCCGGCGCGCTGGGCCGCGACTTGAAGGACTGCGGCGTCTATGCGCGCGAGGGCGTGACGGGCGAGCGCGACCCGCTGTCCATAGGCTTTTCCGCCGTGCGTGGCGGCGACGTGGTGGGCGACCACACCGTGATGTTCCTGGGCACCGGCGAGCGCATCGAAATCAGCCACAAATCGTCCAGTCGCAGCAACTATGCCCAGGGCAGCCTGCGCGCCACCCGTTTCCTGGACGGGCATGCCACCGGCCTTTTCGACATGTTCGACGTGCTGGGTCTGAAAAAATAAGCGCGGCCCGGGCCGCGGCAACTCAAAGGTGTGACCTACATGGATTTCCTGAGCCTCATGACCCAAGGCGGCATCGTCAGCCAGTTGGTAGCCGCCCTGCTGCTGGCCATGTCGGTGGCGAGTTGGGTCGTGATCCTCTGGAAAACCTGGCTGCTTCACCGCGCCGCCGGCGACGTGGCGCGCAGCACCGCGGCCTTCTGGCAATCGGCCTCGATGGAGCAGGCCGGTGAAAAAGTCGCCGCCTTCGACCGCGAAGCGCTGGTGTGGCCGCTGATCGCGGCGACCAAACTCCCGGCCGCCGGCACGCTGGCCACGGCGGGCGACAAGTCCCAGCAACTGACCCGGGTGCTGCGCGACGCGCTGCACGCCGTGCTGCACAAGCTGCAATTCGGCCAGGTGCTGCTGGCCACCGTCGGCTCCACCGCGCCTTTCGTGGGGCTGCTGGGCACGGTCTGGGGCATTTACCACGCGCTGGTCGGCATTGCCTCGGCCGGCCAGATCACCATCGACAAGGTTTCAGGACCCGTCGGCGAGGCCCTCATCATGACGGCGGCGGGCCTGGCCGTGGCCATCCCGGCCGTGCTGGCCTACAACATCTTCGGCCGCTCCATAGGCCGCATCGAAGCCGACCTGGAAGGCTTCGCGCGCGACCTGCGCGAGCTTCTGGCGCACAAGGCCTGACGACCATGGCCTTTGGACGCCTTGAACGCACCCAGGGCCCGCAGCCCATGAGCGAGATCAACGTCACGCCGCTGGTGGACGTGATGCTGGTGCTGGTGGTCATCTTCATCATCACCGCGCCCCTGCTGGCCAGCAGCATACGGCTGGACCTGCCCAAGACCGATGCCGCCAAGCCGACCGACGCGCCGAAATTCATCACGCTGGTGGTCGACAAATCCGGCCAGGCGTTCCTGAACGACAAGCCACTGAATAGCGACGAACTGGCAGGCCGGCTGCGTGAGACCGCCGCCCAGAACCCCGAGACCGAGGTCCAGCTACGGGCCGACGAGGGTGTGCCCTACGGCAAGGTGGTGCAGGTGATGGGCCTGGCGCAAAAAGCCGGGCTCAACCGCATCGGCTTCGTGGCCGACAACCCTTCCGCCTCGGCCGCCCCGCGCTAAACCACGCCAAAGCAGCCCAGCCCCTAAAATCGGGGATTCCCGGCAACGGCGCGCCGCCCGGCCTTTTTCCTGTTTCCTGTTCCGCTTTCCGCCTTCCCGGTTCTCCATGCAAGACAAATACAACCATCTCGACGTTGAGCGCGACGCTCAAGCCCACTGGACCGCCGCCGACGCCTACCGCGTGACGGAGGATGCCGGCCGCAAGAAATACTACGCCTGCTCCATGCTGCCCTACCCCAGCGGCAAGCTGCACATGGGCCACGTGCGCAACTACACCATCAACGACATGCTCACGCGCCACCTGCGCATGAAGGGCTACAACGTGCTGATGCCCATGGGCTGGGATGCCTTCGGCCTGCCGGCCGAAAACGCCGCCATGAAAAACGGCGTGCCGCCGGCCCGCTGGACCTACGACAACATCGCCTACATGAAAAAGCAGATGCAGGCGATGGGGCTGGCCATCGACTGGAGCCGCGAGGTCGCCACCTGCGACCCGGACTACTACAAGTGGAACCAGTGGCTGTTCCTGAAGATGCTGGAAAAAGGCATTGCCTACCGCAAGACCCAGGTCGTGAACTGGGACCCGGTCGACCAGACCGTGCTGGCCAATGAGCAGGTCATTGACGGCAAGGGCTGGCGCACCGGCGCCACCGTGGAAAAGCGCGAAATCCCCGGCTACTACCTCAAGATCACGGCCTACGCCGAAGAGCTGCTCGACAGCGTCAGCCACAAGCTGCCCGGCTGGCCCGAGCGCGTCAAGCTGATGCAGGAAAACTGGATAGGCAAAAGCGAAGGCGTGCGCTTTGCCTTCACGCACGACATCCAGGATGCCTCCGGAAAACTGATCGGCGACGGGAAGATGTACGTCTTCACGACGCGCGCCGACACCATCATGGGCGTGACCTTCTGCGCCGTGGCGCCCGAGCATCCGCTGGCCCTGCATGCGGCGGCTTCCAGTCCCAAGGTCGCGGCCTTCATCGAGGAAAGCAAGGCCGGCGGCACGACCGAAGCCGAGCTCGCCACGCAGGAAAAGAAGGGCGTGCCCACAGGCCTTTTCGTCACGCACCCGCTCACCGGCGGCAAGGTCGAAATCTGGGTCGGCAACTATGTGCTCATGAGCTATGGCGACGGCGCCGTCATGGGCGTGCCGGCGCATGACGAGCGCGACTTCGAGTTCGCCAAAAAATACGGCCTGCCCATCAAGCAGGTGGTCGACGTCAAAGGTCTGGTCTACAGCCTGGACGCCTGGGCCGACTGGTACGGCGACAAACAGCAAGGCGTGACCATCAATTCGGGCAAGTACGACGGCCTGGGCTTCAAGGCCGCCGTCGACGCCGTCGCGGCCGACCTCGCAGCCAAGGGCCTGGGCGAGAAAAAAACCACCTGGCGCCTGCGCGACTGGGGCGTGAGCCGCCAGCGCTACTGGGGAACGCCCATTCCCATCATTCATTGCGAGGAACACGGCGCCGTGCCGGTGCCGGAAAAAGACCTGCCCGTGGTGCTGCCGCAGGACTGCGTGCCCGACGGCTCCGGCAACCCGCTGCACAAACACGCGGGCTTTCATGCCGGCGTAGTCTGCCCCGTCTGCGGCAAGCCCGGGCGCCGCGAGACCGACACCATGGACACCTTTGTCGACTCTTCCTGGTACTTCATGCGCTACTGCGATCCGAAGAATGCCGAGAAGATGGTGGCCGAAGGCGCCAATTACTGGATGCCCATGGACCAGTACATAGGCGGCATCGAGCACGCCATCCTGCATCTGCTCTATGCGCGCTTCTGGACCAAGGTCATGCGCGACTTGGGGCTGGTGAAAGTCGACGAGCCCTTCACCAAGCTGCTCACGCAGGGCATGGTGCTCAACGAGGCCTTCGCGCGCACCACCACCGGCAAGCAGTACTTCTGGGTGCACGAACTCGACATCGTGCGCGACGAACACGCCAAAGTGATCTCCGCCACCGCCAAGGCCGACGGCCTGCCGGTGCCTTACGAGGGCTGGACTACCATGTCCAAGTCCAAGAACAACGGCGTCGACCCGCAGGACCTGATCGAAAAGTACGGCGCGGACACCGCCCGGCTCTACACCATGTTCACCGCGCCGCCCGACACCACGCTGGAGTGGAACGACGCCGCGCTCGAAGGCTCCTACCGTTTCCTGCGCCGCGTCTGGAACTTCGGCGTCAAGCTCGGCGCCGGCAAGCAGCCCGAAGGCGGCGCGCCCTCGCTCGACAAGGACACCAAAGCCTTGCGCCTGGAAATCCACACCGTGCTCAAGCAGATCGACTACGACTACCAGCGCATGCAGTACAACACCGTGGTATCGGGCAACATGAAGCTGCTCAACGCGCTGGAAGACTTCAAGGGCGCGGCCTCCGCCGGCTCGGAAGCTGCCCTGCGCGAAGGCTTCGGCATCCTGCTGCGTTGCCTGTACCCGGCAACGCCCCACCTGGCGCACGCGCTGTGGTCGCAGCTCGGTTATGCCGCGCAGCACGGCGATCTGCTCGACGCGCCCTGGCCGCAGGTGGACGCCTCCGCCCTGCAGCAGGACGAGATCGAGCTGGTGCTGCAGATCAACGGCAAGCTGCGCGGCGCGGTCACGGTGCCGGCAGGCGCCGACAAGGCCGCCATCGAGGCGGCCGCGCTGGCATCCGAGGCCTTCACCAAGCAGGCCGCGGGCGCGCCCGCCAAAAAAGTGATCGTGGTGCCCGGCCGCCTGGTCAACATCGTCATCTGAGACCGTTTCAACGAAAAGAAGGCAAGCCCATGCAGCGTCGCGCATTCCTTTCCCTGTCGGCCACCGCCGCCGCCCTCACGCTGAGCGGCTGCGGCTTCGCCCTGCGCAAAGCACCCAACTTCGCCTTCAGCACGCTTTTTTCTTCCCTGGGCGAAGGCTCGCCGCTGGGCGTGGAACTCAGGCGCTCCTTGCAATCGACCCGCAAGGTGGAAGTGATCTCCGACCCTCGCCGCATCAACGAGGCGCAGGTCATCCTCGACGTGCTGGGCGACCAGCGCGAGAAGGTGGTGCTCAGCACCAACGCCTCGGGCCAGGTGCGCGAGTTCCAGCTGCGGCTGCGTTTTCGCTTCAGGCTGCGCACGCTGGCGGGCAAGGAATTGATCCCCGACACCGAAATCCTGCAGCAGCGCGACATCAGCTTCAACGAATCCGCCGTGCTCGCCAAGGAAGCCGAAGAAGCCCTGCTGTACCGCGACATGCAAAACGACGTGGTGCAGCAGATCATGCGCCGCCTGGCGGCCGTGACGGAGCTGTAGGTCGGGAAACGCGGGCCTCAGGCCCGCATCAAGGTGCTCTTGCCGAACAGGCTTTCGATCAGGTCCACCGCGACTACGGCCGTGCCGTTGCGCACGTCCAGCGCCGGGTTCAGCTCCATCACGTCCAGCGAACCCAGCAGGCCAGTGTCGGCGATCATTTCCATGCACAGCTGGGCCTCGCGGTAGGTCGGCCCGCCCTTGATGGCGGTGTCCACGCCGGGCGCGATGGACGGGTCCAGGAAATCCACGTCAAAGCTCACGTGCAGGTGGGTGTCGGCATCCATGCCGGCCAGGGCTTTTTCCATGGTGTGGCGCATGCCCATCTCGTCGATGTAGCGCATGTCGAAGACCTCCAGCCCCTCCTGGCGCACAAAGCGCTTTTCGCCCTCGTCCACGCTGCGGATGCCGATCTGCCGTATCGCCGAAGGGCTCATGGCCGGCGTGGCGCCGCCTATGCCGGTGAGTTCGGCCGGGCCGTGGCCGCACAGCACGGCCACCGGCATGCCGTGCACATTGCCGGTGGGCGTGAGGGCGTTGGTGTTGAAGTCGGTGTGCGCGTCCAGCCAGAGCACGCGCAGCTTTTTGCCGCTGGCGCGGCAGTGGCGCGCCACCGCGCTGATGGAGCCTATGCCCAGGCAGTGGTCGCCGCCCAGCAGGATGGGCAGGCGTCCGGCGGCCAGGCTCTGGTACATGGCCTCATGCACGGCCCTGTTCCATTCGACCACCTCCTGCAGGTGGCGGTAGCCGTCGGCCGGCGGCAGCCAGGGATTGGTCGGACCGGCCAGGTTGCCGGTGTCGGCCACTTCCAGGCCGCGCGCATGCAGTGCTTCGCGGATGCCGGCCACGCGCAAGGCCTCGGGGCCCATGGAGGCGCCGCGACTGCCCGCGCCAATGTCGGTGGGCGCGCCTATCAGGTCAACGGGAATGCTCATCAAGGGCCATTTCAGGGGTGGTGTCGGGATGCGGTGCCTTGACTGTACGGGCTGCGGCCGGCGCCAGCAAGCCGAACAGGTCCTTGGGGTTGTCCAGGAGCGGCACCAGGTCGATCTGACGGCGCAGGGCCGGGTCGGCGAGCTGCAGCTTGTGCAGGTAACGCAGGGCCGAGTAGTCCTCCAGCGCGAAGCCAACCGAATCGAAAATCGTGACTTCTTCAGGCGATGCGCGCCCGCTGGCCGTGCCCTTGAGCACGTCGGCGAATTCGGCCACCTTGAAATCCTCGGGCATTTGCTGGATCTCGCCCTCTATGCGCGACTGCGGCTCGAACTCGACCACCACGCGGGCGTCGGGGCGCAGCAGGATGTCGGCGTGCAGCTCGGTCTTGCCGGGGCAGTCGCCGCCCACGGCGTTCAAGTGCATGCCGGGTTTGACCATTTCCGGCGTCAGGATTACGGCGTTGCGCTTGTCGGCGGTGATGGTGGTCACGATGTCGGCGCCTTGCACGGCCTCGGCAGCGGAGCGGCAAACCGTCACGCGCAAGCCCTGCAACCCCATCGTGTGCAGGTTGCGCGCCAGCTTGTCGCTGGCCGCGGCGTCGATGTCGAAGAGGCGCATCTCGCGTATACCCAGCATGTGGTGAAAGGCGATCGCCTGGAACTCGCTTTGCGCGCCGTTGCCGATGAGGGCCATGACGCGGCTGTCTGGCCTGGCCATCCATTTCGCGGCCAGGGCGGAGGTGGCGGCAGTGCGCAGCGCGGTGGTGATGGTCAGCTCGGACAGAAGCAGCGGGTAGCCGGTGTCCACATCGGCCAGCACGCCGAAGGCGGTGACTGTCAGCAGGCCCAGCTCGGTGTTCTTGGGGTGGCCGTTGACGTACTTGAAGGAATACTGGTGGCCGTCGCTGGTCGGCATCAGTTCGATCACGCCGTCGGGCGAATGGATGGCGTGGCGCGCCGACTTGTCAAAATCGTTCCAGCGCCGATAGTCATGCTCGATCTCGCCGGCCAGGCCTTCGATAAAGGCGGCGGCGCCGCGCTGGCGCACGATTTTCTGGATGCTTTCAATGCCAATGTAGTCAACCATGGTGGGGCTCCCAGTCTTGTGTTGATTTCCATTGTCTGCAGCCCTCATGGCAAAGAAAAGTCAGTAAGTTGATCAGATTTTCGAGTTGTTTGAGCAAATAGCCAGCTCATACTGGCATTTCGCCAATAAAATCAGTCCATGGACGATACCGACCGCCAACTGCTGTCCCTGCTGCGCGACAACGCGCGGGCGTCCATCGCCTCCCTGGCCAAGGTGCTACGGGTCTCGCGCGGCACGGTGCAAAACCGGCTGGCCAGGCTGGAGGCCGACGGCACCATCACGGGTTACACGGTGCGGCTCAAGCCCCAGGCCGAAGGCCACCGCATCCGCGCCTTCATGACGGTGGCGGTCGAGGGCAATCGCACCGACGCGGTGCTGGCCGCCCTGCGCGGCGACCCGGCCGTGAGCGCCCTGCACACCACCAACGGCCGCTGGGACATGGTGGCCGAGCTGCAGGCCGACAGCCTGGAAGCCTTTGACCGCGTGCTGGGCCGCATACGCCTGCTCGAAGGCATTGCCAACACCGAAACCAGCCTGCTGCTGTCGACCACCAAGCTTTAAACTCCCCGACATGAATCTGGCCCCCGCCCAACTCCAGGAACACCTCAAGCGCGGCTTGAAGAGCCTGTACACCCTGCACGGTGACGAGCCCCTGCTGGTGCAGGAGTTCGCCGACGCGCTGCGCGCCGCAGCGCGCGCCCAGGGCTACACCGAGCGCACGGTGCACACCGTGGCCGGCGCGCATTTCGACTGGAGTGAGGTGCTGGCCAGCGGCGGTTCCTTGAGCCTGTTCGCCGACAAACAGATCGTCGAGATCCGCATTCCCAGCGGCAAGCCCGGCAAGGATGGCTCGGTCGCGCTGCAGCAGATCGCCGAGCGCGCGCAGGGCGACGACAGCACGCTGACCCTGGTCATGCTGCCGCGGCTGGACAGCATGACGGCCAAGGGCGCCTGGTTCGGCGCGCTCGAAAGCTTCGGCGTCACCGTCAAGTTCGACCCGATAGATCGCCGCAACCTGCCGCAGTGGATCGCCCAGCGCCTGCAGCAGCAGGGCCAGCGCGTGGCCGCCGGCGAGGAAGGCCAGCGCACGCTGCAGTTTTTCGCCGACCGGGTTGAGGGCAACCTGCTGGCGGCGCACCAGGAAATCCAGAAGCTGGGCCTGCTCTACCCGGCCCAATCGGGCGGCAGCGACGGGGTCCTCAGCTTCGACCAAGTCGAAAACGCCGTGCTCAACGTGGCACGCTACGACGTCTTCAAGCTCTCCGAAGCCGTGCTGGGCGGCCAGGCGGTGCGCGTGGCCCGCATGCTGGACGGCCTGCAGTCCGAGGGCGAGTCCGAAGTGCTGGTGCATTGGGCGCTGGCCGAAGACATCCGCAGCATGAAGCGGGTGAAGGATGCCATTAGCGCCGGCCGGCCCATGCCCATGGCGCTGCGCGAAAACCGCGTCTGGGGCATCAAGGAAAAACTGTTCGAGCGCGTGCTGCCCCACATTGGCGACACCACCTTGGCCAACCTGCTGCACGCTGCCCACAAAGTCGACGGCATCGTCAAGGGCCTGAAGCAGCCCGACTGGCCCGCAGACGGCTGGCAAGCCCTGCACCGCCTGGCCGGCATGGTCTGCGAGCAATGCGCTGCGCCGGGCCGCACCCGGCAGGCATAGCACCCCAAGCCGTGGGTGCCCTGCGGCAGGCCTAAAATGGCAGGATGAATGCGCCCGACTCCCACCAAGCCCTTGCTTCTTCCAGCGATGCCGCCGGCGACGTCGCTGGCCTGATGGAACTGCTGGGCTCCCGGGCCAAGGCGGCTTCGACCGAGATCGCGCGCGCGCCGGCCGCCGCCAAGAACAAAGCCTTGCTGAACCTGGCCAAGTCGCTGCGCAAAAACACGGCGGCGCTGGAAGCCGCCAACCAGCGCGACCTGGAGCGCGCCAAAACCGCCGGCCTGGCCGGTCCCCTGCTGGACCGGCTCAAGCTCACGCCCAAGATCATTGACACCGTGGCCCAGGGCTGCGAACAGCTGGCCGCAATGGCCGACGTGATCGGCGACATCATCGGCATGAAGGAGCAGCCCAGCGGCATACGCGTGGGCCAGATGCGGGTGCCCATAGGCGTGTTCGGCATGATTTACGAAAGCCGGCCCAATGTGACGATAGAGGCCGCCTCGCTCGCGATCAAGAGCGGCAACGCCTGCATACTGCGCGGCGGCTCGGAAGCCATCGAATCGAACAAGGCGCTGGCCGCGCTGGTGCAGCAAGCCCTGGCCGACGCCGACCTGCCGCCCGACGCCGTGCTGCTGGTGCCCACCACCGACCGCGAGGCCGTCGGGCAACTGATCGCCATGCCGCAGTATGTGGACGTCATCATCCCGCGCGGCGGCAAGGGCCTGATTGAACGCATCAGCCGCGATGCCAAGGTGCCCGTCATCAAGCACCTGGACGGCAACTGCCATGTGTACGTCGACGACCCCTGCGACATGGAGATGGCCTTCAAGGTCGTCGAAAACGCCAAGACGCAGAAGTACAGCCCTTGTAATGCCGCAGAGAGCTTGCTGGTGGCGCGATCGATAGCAACCGGGTTCCTGATTCACATGGGTGCCATATTTGCCGCGAAAGGCGTCGAAATGCGCTGCGATGAAGAGTCAGCAAAGATTCTTCGGAGTGATGGACTACCCGACGCATGCGTGAAAGACGCCACCGAGCAGGACTGGTACGAGGAATACCTGGCGCCCATCATCAGCATCAAAGTGGTGGACGGGATTGACGAAGCCATCGCCCACATCAACCACTATTCCAGCCACCACACCGACGCCATCCTCACGCGCGACCACATGCACGCCCAGCGTTTTCTGCGCGAAGTGGATTCGGCCAGCGTCATGGTGAATGCAAGCACCCGCTTCGCCGATGGTTTCGAGTTCGGGCTGGGCGCCGAAATCGGCATCAGCACGGACAAGTTCCACGCGCGCGGGCCGGTCGGCATAGAGGGGCTCACCTCTCTTAAATATGTGGTGCTGGGACAGGGCGAAGTGCGCTCCTGAAGGCATGCCGGGCCGCGAATGCGGTCCACGGATTTTCGGATGATTTGCGTTGGCGTTACCCCTTGTAACCCGGGGATGCCATCCCAATATCCCTAAAATTCGGTCAGCTATAACCGAAGCAAATAACAGATTCCCTCATCGAAAGTGGCCGAATGGTTCCGCACCTCATCACCGCCCTGAACGGCCCCATCAACGAACTCGAACAACGCGTGCTGGACTCCACCCCGGCCATCGAGCGCTGGTTCCGGCTGGAGTGGATGGAGCACACGCCGCCGTTTTACAGCTCGGTCGACATCCGCAACGCGGGCTTCAAGCTGGCCCCGGTGGACACCAACCTGTATCCCGGCGGCTGGAACAACCTGACGCCCGAGATGCTGCCGCTGGCGGTGCAGGCCGCCATGGCCGCGATCGAGAAGATCTGCCCGGAAGCGCGCAACCTGCTGGTCGTGCCCGAAAACCACACGCGCAACACTTTTTACCTGTCCAACGTGCTGCAGCTCAAGCGCATCTTCCACCAGGCGGGCCTGAACGTGCGCTTTGGCTCGCTGAGCCCCGAGATCAAGGCGCCCACCACGCTGAACCTGCCGACCGGCGAGACCATCACCATCGAACCGCTGATACGCACCGACAGACGCCTGGGCCTGAAGGACTTCGATCCCTGCACCATCCTGCTGAACAACGACCTGTCGGCCGGCATCCCGGGCATCCTGGAAGACATCAACGAGCAGTACCTGCTGCCGCCGCTGCACGCGGGCTGGTCGGTGCGCCGCAAGTCGCACCACTTCAAGGCTTACGAAGAAATCTCCAAGCGCTTCGGCAAGCTGCTGGGCATAGACCCCTGGCTGATCAACCCCATGTACGCGCAGTGCGGCGAGGTCAACTTCGCCGAGAACACCGGCATGGAGTGCCTGACCACCAACGTCGACGCGCTGCTGACCAAGATCAAGCGCAAGTACAAGGAGTACGGCATCAACGAAAAGCCCTTTGTCGTCGTCAAGGCCGACAACGGCACCTACGGCATGGGCATCATGACGGTGCGCGACGTCAAGGACCTGGACGCGCTGAACCGCAAGACCAAGAACAAGATGAGCACCACCAAGGACGGCCAGGCGCTGTCGGAAGTGATCATCCAGGAAGGCGTGCTGACCAACGAACGCGTCAACGACGCGGTGGCCGAACCCGTGGTCTACATGATGGACCGCTATGTGGTCGGCGGCTTTTACCGCGTGCATGCCGAGCGCGGCGTGGACGAAAACCTCAACGCGCCCGGCGCCAGCTTCGTGCCGCTGGCCTTTGCCGACAGCGGCCGCCTGCCGCAGCCCGGCGAAAAGCCCGGCTCCAGCAGTCCCAACCGCTTCTATATGTATGGCGTGATCGCCCGGCTGGCCATGCTGGCGGCGAGCTACGAACTCGAAGCGACCGACCCGGACGCCGAGGTTTACGACTGAAAAACCCCCGCAAGGGGGTTTTTTGATGGCCTTTATGGATTTTCGGGGCCAGCCCCCATGGGCCATACACAGCCCACTATTAAATACATAGCATTACCCGGTCATCGGCCGGATCGGCCCCAAGCACGTGCGGCGCCTCCGCGTCGTTACAAGTTGTTGCGGTGCAACAAAATCGGTATTAGTTGGATTTAGGGGTGCCCGCCGACTTGCAAGCCGGGCCCCCGGGCGCAAAATAGCGTTCCCAAAGGTAACCATTCCCGCCGCTTCGGACCCGCTTGAACGGGCCGGGCGCAAAGACGGGAAGTTTTTGTGTCTAGTCAAAAATCATCACTCGCGGCGCTCACCTTGGGCGCCATCGGTGTCGTCTACGGCGACATCGGAACAAGCGTCCTGTATGCCGTCAAGGAAGTTTTCGGTTCCGGGCACGTTCCCTTCACCCCCGACAACGTCTACGGCATCCTGTCCATTTTCTTCTGGACGCTGACCGTCATCGTTTCCATCAAGTACGTGGCGTTGGTACTGCGGGCCGACAACAACGGCGAAGGCGGGCTGATTGCCATGCTGGCGCTGGCCTCCACCGCGGTGAAGGACAAGCCCCAGCTGCGCCGCACCCTGCTCGTCGTGGGCATTTTCGGCACCTCCCTGTTCTACGGCGACGGCGTCATCACGCCGGCGATTTCTGTGCTGTCGGCGGTCGAGGGCCTGGAAGTCGTCTCGCCAGCCTTCAAACAGGGCGTGATCCCTATCACCCTGGTCATCCTGTTTGCCCTGTTCGCGGTGCAAAAGCACGGCACCTCCGGCATAGGCAGGTTTTTCGGACCCATCACACTGATCTGGTTCGCCGTGCTGGCGCTGCTGGGCATTTCGCAGATCGCCACCAACCCCCACATCCTGGTGGCGCTGAGCCCGCATTACGCGGTCATGTTCATGTGGGGCAACCCCGGTACCACTTTCATCATCCTGGGCGCCGTGGTGCTGTGCGTGACCGGCGCCGAGGCGCTGTACGCCGACCTCGGCCACTTCGGCAAAAAACCGATACGCCTGGCCTGGTTCTCGGTGGTCATGCCATCGCTGGTGCTCAATTACTTCGGCCAGGGCGCCCTGCTGATCAGCAACCCCGCCGCTGTGAAGAACCCCTTTTATCTGATGGCGCCCGAGTGGGCGCTGCTGCCGCTGGTGGGTCTGGCCACCATGGCCACGGTGATCGCCTCGCAAGCCCTGATCACCGGGGCCTTCAGCGTGACCAAACAAGCCATCCAGATGGGCTATCTGCCGCGCCTCAATATCCAGCACACCAGCGTGCGCGACACCGGCCAGATCTACATGCCTTTCGTCAACTGGGGCCTGTTCATCACCATCGTGCTCGCGGTGGTGATGTTCCGCTCGTCCAGCAACCTGGCGGCCGCCTACGGTATCGCGGTCTGCACCGACATGCTGATCACCACCATCCTGACCTTCTACGTGATCCGCTACGGCTGGAAGTACCCGCTGAGCCTGTGCATCGCCGCCACCGGCGTGTTCTTCCTCGTCGACTTCGCCTTCTTTGCCTCCAACCTCATGAAGCTGTTCGCCGGCGGCTGGTTCCCGTTGGTCATAGGCGGCGCCGTCTTCACGCTGATGATCACCTGGAAGGAAGGCCGGCACCTGCTCAATGAAAAGCTGCGCGCCGACGCGATAGACCTGCCCAGCTTCCTGGACGCCGTTTTTGTGAGCCCGCCCGCCCGCGTCGAAGGCACGGCCGTGTTCCTGACCGCCGAGCCCGGCAGCGTGCCCAACGCGCTGCTGCACAACCTCAAGCACAACAAGGTGCTGCACGAGCAGAACCTGTTCGTGACCGTGCGCAACCACGAGGTCCCCTGGATAGGCATGAACAAGCGCCTGGAAATCCAGGCACTGGGGCATGACTGCTGGCAGGTCAATGTGCACTACGGCTTCAAGAACGACCTGGACCTGCCCAAGGCCCTGCAGCAGATCAAGGGCCGGGGTTGCGAGCTGGAGTCCATGACGACCAGCTATTTCCTCTCGCGCGACACTGTGATCCCGACAATTGGCAGCGGCATGGCGCCATGGCGCGAAAAACTTTTTGCGCAGATGCACCACAACGCGAGTGGGGCGGCTGACTTCTTGAATTTGCCGAACAACTCCGTGGTGGAGCTGGGCAGCAAGATAGAAATCTGACGCCCGCCCGCGAGGGCGAGCAAACCCTCAAACGCCGCCCGCCAGCAGCGCGGCATTCCCGCCAGCCGCAGTGGTATTCACCGTCACCGTCTGCTCAGCACAGAAACGGTAAAGATAATGCGGCCCGCCGGCCTTGGGACCGGTGCCGGAGAGCCCCTCTCCGCCAAAGGGCTGCACCCCCACCACCGCGCCAATCATGTTGCGGTTCACGTAAATGTTGCCGACATGGGCCGCCGCGGCCAGCGCCTGTGCGCGTGAATCGATGCGGGTCTGTATGCCCAGGGTCAGGCCGTAGCCCAGTGAGTTGATCTGCGCGATCACGGCCTGCGGGTCCTTGAGATCGCCGCTGCCCCAGCGCACGACCTGCAGCACCGGGCCGAAGATTTCATCTTTCACGTCGGCCAGGCTGGACACTTCAAAGGCCGCGGGCGGGATGAGGTTGGCCGGTGAAACCGGGGCCGCCGGTGCGACCAGCACCTTGGCGCTTGCACCCAGGCGCTGCAAATGCTTCTGGATGTTGTCAAAGGCCTCACGGTCTATCACCGGGCCGACGTCGGTGGCGAGGTCTGCCGTCTCGCCGGCTGCCAGTTCGCGCGCCGCGCCCTGGATCATCTCTATCACGTGGTCGGCGATGCCTTCGTGCACGCACAGCAGGCGCAGCGCCGAGCAGCGCTGGCCGGCGCTGCGAAACGCGCTTTGCACCACCGCGTCGGCCACCTGCTCAGGCAGGGCCGTGCTGTCGACCAGCATGGCGTTGATGCCGCCGGTTTCGGCGATCAGCGGGACGATGGGGCCGTCCTTGGCGGCCAGCGCGCGGTTGATGATTTTGGCGACCTGGGTGGAGCCGGTGAACACCACGCCTGCCACCAGGGGTGCCGCCACCAGCGCCGCGCCCACGGTCTCGCCGGGGCCGTGCGCGAGCTGCAGCGCACCTTCGGGTACGCCGGCTTCATGCAGCAGCTTTACGGCCTCCCAGGCAATGCCGGGCGTCTGCTCGGCGGGCTTGGCCAGCACGGCGTTGCCGGTGGCCAGGGCGGCCGCGACCTGGCCGGTGAAAATCGCCAGCGGGAAATTCCAGGGGCTGATGCAGACCCAGACGCCGCGGGCCGTGAGACGCAGCTCGTTGGTCTCGCCTGTCGGACCGGGCAGGGCCACCGGCTGCATGATGCGTTCGGCCTCATTGGCGTAATAGCGTAGAAAGTCCACCGCCTCGCGCACTTCCGACACGGCGTCGCCCCAGGTCTTGAAGGCTTCCTTGACCAGCAGCGCGCAGAACCTGGGCATTTGCCGCTCCATCGCGTCGGCGGCGCGGCGCAGGAAAGCCGCGCGCTCGGCCACGTCCACTTTGCTCCATTGTCGATAAGCGCCGGCGCCCTTTTCCACCACAGCCGCGGCCTGCCGGGGGTCAAACTCCGGCACCACGGGCACTGGGGTAATCGCCAGCGCGGCCAGCAGCGGCGCGCGCATGCTGCCCACCGTGAGGTCCAGACCCAGGCTGTTGGGCCGGCCGGGGCCGTAAAGCGCGGGCGGCAGCGGCAGCGAGGACTCGGACTCCAGCCGCAGCGGCGAGGTCAACAGCTCGCCCATGCCGACCGACTCGTCGGCGAGCTGGTGCACAAAGGAGGAATTCGCGCCGTTCTCCAGCAATCGGCGCACCAGGTAGGCCAGCAGGTCGCGATGCGCGCCCACGGGGGCGTAGACGCGGCAGCTGATCAGCGGGTTCTTGAGCACCTCGCGGAACACTCCTTCGCCCATGCCATGCAGGCGCTGCAGCTCGAAGGGCACGGCATTGCGCGAAGCCATCTGCAAAATCGCGGCAATGGTCGCTGCATTGTGGCCGGCGAACTGCGGGTAAATCGCATCGGGCGCGGCCAGCAGGGCCTGCGCGCAGGCCAGGTAGGACACGTCGGTGTGGTGCTTGTGCGTGAACACCGGATAGTGCGGCAGGCCCATCTCCTGCGCGCGCTTGATTTCCGAATCCCAGTACGCGCCCTTGACCAGGCGGCACATCAAGCGCAGCTTGTACTTGCGGGCGATGGCGGCGATGTGATGGATCAGATCCAGCGCGCGCGTCTGGTAGGCCTGCATGGCCAGGCCGAAGCCCTGCCACTGCGGGTGGTGTTGGGCCACCAGCGCGGCCAGCGACTCAAAGACGTCGAGCGAAAGCTCAAGCCGGTCGACTTCCTCGGCATCTATCGTGAGGTTGATATTGGCCCGGGCCGACAGCTCGCACAGGCCCCAGACACGCGGTACCAGTTCGGCCATCACACGTTCGCGCTGCGCGTCTTCATAACGCGGATGCAGCGCGCTGAGCTTGATCGAGATACCGTCGTTTTTTTCGGTCGGGCCAGCGGCATTCGCGCCGGCGGCGATGGCCTGGATGGCATGGGTGTAGCTCGCCAGGTAGCGCAGCGCATCGGCGTCGGTGCGCGCGCCCTCGCCCAGCATGTCGTAGCTGAAGCGCAGGTTGGGGATTTTTTTGCGGCTATCGTCGGCCTCGCCCATGGCGTCGCCAATGGTCTGTCCCAGCACGAATTGCCGGCCCAGCAGTTGCACGGCGCGCAGGGTGGCGGCCACCACGGTGCGCGCGCCCAGCTTGCTCATCAGGTTGGGATGGCCGCCTTCGGGCAAAAACAGCTTGGACATCGCGATCGCGGAGGCCGACAGGCGCGCCATCACGCCGTCGCCGGCGCCGTCGAAATCCGCGCGCCCCAACTGGTCGGCCGTCAGGGCAATCGCGGTTTCGGCGTCCGGCACGCGCAGCAGGGCTTCGGCCAGGCGCATCAGGGCCAGGCCCTCGGCGCTGGAAATCGGGTATTCCTTGAGCAGGCTTTCCATGGCCCAGAAAGGCGGCGGGTTGTCGCGCACGGCCTGCACCCAGGGCTGGGCCGAATGCGCCGCCGCGGCCCAGTCCAGCGCGCCGGCCAGGCTTCGCAGCTGGCCGGCCACGATCTCGGATTCAGGGCGGTAAGGAAAAGGCAGGCGCGGGGAGGTGAACATCAGGGGCTCCATGGAGGATTTCACGGTGTGGGGCACTTATTCAGTGGATGCATCGATGTTCCGTTGAATAATGACGAATTTCCCGCTAAATTTCTAAAAATAACCGAATAATTCACTACTCATGTTTGAAGCCTCCGCAGAAATTGACCGCATAGACCTCAAAATCCTGAATGTTTTACAGCAGGACGGCCGGATTTCCAACCTCAAGCTGGCCGAAAGCGTCGCCCTGTCGCCCACGGCCGTATTGGCACGGGTACAGCGCCTGAGCCGGGACGGCTACATCCTGGGCTATGAGGCCCTGCTCAATCCGCTCAAGCTGGGCGCCGGCATGATGGTGTTTGTGGAGGTGCTGCTGGACCGCACCACGCCCAATGTGTTCGAGGCCTTCAAGGCCGCGGTGCAGGTGCGCCCTGAAATCACCGAATGCCATATGGTGGCGGGCGGCTTCGACTACCTGCTCAAGACCCGCATGGCCGACATGGCGGCCTACCGCTCTTTCGCCGGCACCGTGCTGTGGCAGCTGCCGGGCGTGCGCGAAACCCGCACTTACGCGGTAATGGAAGAGGTCAAGAGCACCACCCGGCTGGCACTGGGCGTGTAAGCCCTGCGGGACATTCATCACGCAATTCGAGACTTTTGCGGCATTTTTGCCCCTCTTGAGGCACTGCAAGCGCAAGAACGGGGGCTAACCGTGTTGCCAAGCCGGCGGGCTTGGGATACCTTGGCAGCACAACACCTAAGTAGTGGATTGCATAGGTCGCCGCAGCCGTATCCCCGGCAGCGGACAACATCGGAGGGCTTCCTGATGAACAACCAGCCATGGTCCCGGTTCGGCGCACTGCTGCTGGCGCTGGCCGCCGGTAGCGCGCACTGCGCGGAAACCGGTGTCAGCGACAGCGAAATCCTGGTCGGGCAGTTCGCCGCCCAGACCGGCCCCGCGGCCGAGCTGGGCAAGCGCATGCAGCTGGGCATACTGGCCCACTTCAATGCGGTCAATGCGGCGGGCGGCATCAACGGCCGCAGCCTCAAGCTGGTCTCGCGCGACGACGGCTATGAGCCCGAGAAGGCCGCCGCCGCGGTCAAGGCCCTGATCGAAGAGGACAAGGTGTTCGCGCTGGTCGGCTCGGTCGGCACGCCGACCACCCTGGCCGCCGTGCCGGCCATCAACGCGGCCGGCATCCCGCTGATAGGCCCCTTCACCGGCGCGCAGGCCCTGCGCGAGCCCTTCAACCGCAACATCTTCCATGTGCGCGCCAGCTACTTTGACGAGACCGAGCGCATCGTGCAGCACCTGAGCACTGTCGGCATCACCAGGATCGCCGTCTTCTACCAGAACGACTCCTACGGCAAGGCCGGGCTGGAGGGCGTGACGCGGGCGCTGGCCAAACGCAACCTCAAAGCCGCGGCCAGCGTCACCGTCGAGCGCAACAGCGTGGACGTGGCCGCGCCGCTGGCGGAGATCCTCAAGGCCGCGCCCGAAGCGGTGATACAAATCAGCGCCTACAAATCCTGCGCCGCGCTGATCAAGCAGGCCCGGGCCAAGGCCTACGGCGGCCAGTTTTTCAACGTGAGCTTCGTCGGCTCCAAGGCCCTGGCCGAGGAACTGGGCGATGCCGGGGCCGGCGTGACGATTTCGCAGGTCGTGCCCTTTCCCTACACGCCCTCCTCGGCCATCGTGCGCGAGTACCAGCAGCGCATGACGGAAGCCGGCAACAAGGATTTTGATTTTTCGAGCATGGAAGGTTTTCTCGCGGCCAAGGTCTTCACCGAGGGACTGCGCCGCGCCGGCAAGAACCTGACCCGCGAAAGCCTGGCCACGGCGCTGGAATCGATGCGCGACCACAACATGGGCGGCTTCACCATCAACTACGCGCCCAAAAGCCACGAAGGCTCGCGTTTCACCGACCTGACCATCATCGGGCGCGGCGGAAAATTCATGCGTTGAAGCGGGCCCGCCGTTCGGGCAAGGGCCGCGCCGGGGCTTGCCAGGCGGCGCTCCCTGGCCATAATGCGAGCACAAACCACACCCCTCTCTGTCCGACCTCACCAGGAGTGCCTATGAAATCCACCTCTCTTCTGCTGGCAGGCGCCACACTGGCCTTCGCCGCCGGCGCTTATGCGCAAACCACCAAGCCCGGTTTGTGGGAAATCACCAACAAGATGCAGTCGAGTTCCGGCGAAATGGAAAAAGCCATGGCCAATATGGAAAAGCAGATGGCCAGCATGCCGCCCGAGCAGCGCAAACAGATGCAGGACATGATGGCCAAGCAGGGCATGTCCATGGGCTCGGGCTCTGGTGGCGGCATGAGCATGAAGGTATGCATCACCAAGGAAATGGCCGAGCGCAATGAGTTGCCGCAGCAGCAGCAAGGCGACTGCAAAACCACCCGTTCGCCGGGCAGCGGCAACACCATGAAGTTCTCTTACGCCTGCACCCAGCCGCCCTCCAGCGGCGAAGGCGTGATGACCTTCAACGGCGACACCGGCTACACCATGAAGATGAACACCACGACCACCGTCAAGGGCAAGCCCGAGAAGATGACCATGGATGCCACGGGCAAATGGCTGTCGGCCGACTGCGGAAACATCAAGCCCATCACCCCTCCGAAGAAGTAGCCCCCACGCTTTTCACTTCGTGTAATACGCTGCCCCCCGAGGGGGCGCTGCGCCTGCGGCCTGGCAAAGCCAATTCCGCGGCCCCTGCTTGCCTTACTCCCTATCCCTCTGGGAGAGGGCGGGGGTGAGGGCCGACGGCGATTGAAAGTCAGCCCGCCACGTCGCGGCTTACCGGCTTCCGAAGATGGCGGTGCCTACGCGGACCATGGTGCTGCCCGCATGGATGGCGGCTTCGAGGTCGGCGGTCATGCCCAGCGACAAGGTATCCATTGGTACGGCCAAGACACCGGAAGCGTTGACGGCATCGAAGACGGCCTTGGTCCTGGCATGCACCGCGCAGGCCGCGTCGAAATCGGCGGCGGGTTCGGGAATGGCCATCAGGCCGCGCAGCACCAGGCGCGGCAGCTGCGCGACTTCCCGCGCCAGGGCCTGGACCTCGGCCGGGGGCAGGCCCGACTTGTTGGCGCCGCCGTCGATGTTGACCTGCAGGCAGATCTGCAGCGGCGGCAGGCTGTCAGGCCGCTGCTCGCTCAGGCGCTGGGCGATCTTGAGCCGGTCGACCGACTGCACCCAGTCAAAATGCTCGGCGACCAGGCGGGTCTTGTTGCTTTGCACCGGGCCTATGCAGTGCCACTCCAGGGCCTGGCAGCCCGGCCGGCCCCGCAGCGCGAGGATTTTTTCCACGCCCTCGGCGATATAGTTTTCGCCGAAGGCGCGCTGCCCGTCCGAGGCGGCGTCGGCGACGGCATCGGCGCCGAAGGTTTTGGAAACGGCCAGCAGCCGCACGGTGGCCGGGTTGCGCCCGGCGGCGAAGCAGGCCGTGGTGATACGGTCACGGACAAGCTGGAGATTGCGCACAATCGTGGTCATAATCGAACTGTAAACTTTAGTTGAGTCATTTTTAGAAGGGTCCCGGGATGGATATCACGCAGTTGCTGGCCTTTAGCGTCAAGAACAAGGCGTCCGACTTGCATTTGTCGGCTGGCTTGCCGCCCATGATTCGGGTTCACGGCGACGTGCGGCGCATCAACATCGACCCGCTGGACCACAAGCAGGTGCATTCCATGGTGTACGACATCATGAACGACACCCAGCGCAAAACCTACGAAGAATTCCTGGAGGTCGACTTCTCGTTCGAGATCGACGGGCTGGCCCGCTTTCGTGTCAATGCCTTCAACCAGAACCGCGGCGCCGGCGCCGTGCTGCGGACCATTCCGTCCAAGATTCTGACGCTGGAGCAGCTCAACGCCCCGAAAATTTTCGGCGACCTGGCGCTTAAACCGCGCGGTATGGTGCTGGTGACGGGCCCCACGGGCTCGGGGAAGTCCACCACGCTGGCGGCCATGGTCAACTTCCTGAACGAAACCGAGTACGGCCACATCCTCACGGTGGAAGACCCCATCGAGTTCGTGCACGAATCCAAAAAATGCCTGATCAACCAGCGTGAGGTCGGCCCGCACACGCTGAGCTTCAACGCCGCGCTGAAATCCGCACTGCGCGAAGACCCGGACGCCATTCTCGTGGGCGAAATGCGCGACCTGGAAACCATACGCCTGGCCATGTCGGCCGCTGAAACCGGCCACCTGGTCTTCGGCACGCTGCACACCTCCAGCGCCGCCAAGACGATCGACCGGATCATCGACGTGTTCCCGGCCGAGGAAAAGGAAATGATCCGCTCCATGCTGTCGGAGTCGCTGCAGGCTGTGATCTCGCAGACGCTGTGCAAGACCAAGGACGGCGCGGGCCGGGTCGCGGCGCACGAGATCATGCTGGGCACCTCCGCAATCCGCAACCTGATCCGCGAAGCCAAGGTCGCGCAGATGTATTCGGCCATCCAGACCGGCAACAGCGTGGGCATGCAGACCCTGGACCAGAACCTGACCGACCTGGTCAAGCGCAATGTGATTTCCGCCGCGGAAGCACGAGGCAAAGCCAAAATCCCCGAGAACTTTCCGGGCTAGAGATGGGCAACACGCACAACACGGACTTGCTCCCTGCCAGCAGGGGCCGCGGAACCGGCTTTGCCGGGCCGCAGGCGCAGCGGCCCCTCGGGGGCAGCGCAGTACACGAAGTGACAAGCGTGGGGCATTAATGATTAAAGGAGCCGCTCATGGAACGCGACCAGGCCAGTAAATTCATCAACGACTTGCTCAAGCTCATGGTCAGCCGCAACGGCAGCGACCTGTTCATCACAGGCGACTTTCCGCCGGCCATGAAGGTGGACGGCAAGGTGACCAAGGTGTCGCCGCAGCCGCTCAACGCCAACCACACGCTGGCGCTGGCGCGCTCCATCATGAACGACAAGCAGGCGGCGGAGTTTGAGCGCACCAAGGAATGCAACTTCGCGATCTCGCCACCCGGCGTGGGTCGTTTTCGCGTGAACGCCTTCATCCAGCAGGGCAAGGTCGGCATGGTCATGCGGACGATTCCGGCCACGCTGCCCACCATCGACGGGCTGGGCGTGCCCCAGGTGCTCAAGGAAGTGGTGATGAGCAAGCGCGGCCTGACCATCCTGGTCGGTGCCACCGGTTCGGGCAAGTCGACCACGCTGGCCGCCATGGTGGACTGGCGCAACGAGCAGTCCTACGGCCACATCATCACGATTGAAGACCCGGTGGAGTTCGTCCACGCGCACAAGAACTGCGTGATCACGCAGCGCGAAGTGGGCCTGGATACCGACAGTTGGGAAGCGGCCCTGAAAAACACGCTGCGCCAGGCGCCCGACGTGATCCTGATGGGCGAGATCCGCGACCGCGAGACCATGGAGCACGCCATCGCCTTCGCCGAAACCGGCCACCTGTGCCTGGCCACGCTGCACGCCAACAGCGCCAACCAGGCGCTGGACCGCGTGATCAACTTTTTCCCCGAAGAGCGCCGCACCCAGTTGCTGATGGATCTGTCGCTCAACCTCAAGGCCATGATCTCGCAACGCCTGGTGCCCAAGCAGGACGGCAAGGGCCGTTTTGCCGCGGTGGAAGTCATGCTCAACTCGCCGCTGATCTCCGACCTGATCTTCAAAGGCGAAGTCTCCGAGATCAAGGAGATCATGAAGAAGAGCCGCAACCTGGGCATGCAGACCTTCGACCAGGCCCTGTACGACGCCTTCGAAAGCCACTTCATCACCTATGAAGATGCCCTGCGCAATGCCGACTCGGTGAACGACCTGCGCCTGCAGATCAAGCTCAATTCGCAGCGCGCCAAGTCGACCGACCTGTCGGCCGGCACCGAAAACTTCGCCATCGTTTAAACCGCTGAACTACCGGTTTTAGTGTGGCCGGGAGCCACGCCAGAAGAAGTGAAATCCACGAAGCAGGCCTGAAGGTAATCGATGGTGGCGCGAATTTTGGGGGCCCGGTGGCGCTCGGCCAGGATCACCGCATCAATTGAATAAGCACCGCTTACCGCGTACCGGGCCAGCACTGGCCTCAGCCGGCCCTGCGCCACCAGCGTGCGGCCGATAACATCATTGATGCGGGCAATACCCGCTCCAGCCAATGCAAGCGACACCACTGCCGCGCTACTATTGACGCGCAACTGCCCCTGAACTGCAAGTGTGCTGACAGCCGTACCGTCTGCAAAACCCCATTGGTTATGGGTAATCGAAGCGGTATTTGATATCAGACTGTGCGATTGAAGATCCGCCGGTGTACGGGGAACTCCATGCTTCCTGAGGTACCCGGGTGAAGCATACAACGCCCGCCCATGGCTCCCCAGGTTTCTGGCAACGGCTGTCTGTGGAGGTGCGACACCCGCCCGCACAACGATATCCACCGCCTCATCGGCCATGCTGACAAGGCGATCGTCAAGGTGCAGGTCCAGTTTCAATTCCGGATGCAAGGCTCGCAACTTGCCCAACCCCGGGATCAATACATATTCAGCAAGAAGTTGGCTGATGCTCAAGCGCACCGTACCCGCCACCGACCGGCTTCGGCTGGCGAAACTGTTTTGCAACTGCCTGTGCTCGGCAAGAATGCGCTGCGCATATTCAAGAAAGACCTCACCTTCGTCGGTAAGGGAAAGGCTGTGGGTGGTCCGATGCATCAGCCGCAGGCCGCATTGGGCCTCCATGCGCGCCAGCGAACGCGACATATGGCTGGCCGCAACATTGCGCTCCCTCGCTACCGTCGAGAGCGACTGTGCGGATGCAAGTTGTGAAAACAGCGCGAAATCATTCAGGCTGAGATTTTTCATGCTTGTGCAGATTTGACACAAGCATTATGCATTCTGAGATGTTTCCAACAGGAGGCATTCTGGGCACAGTTCACACCGCACGGACATATTGCACCGTCAACCATCAAAGGACTTTTATGCCCATCTCCATCCAGCTATCCCGGGGGCTTTTAACAGTGGCCGGCGAACGTGAGGTTTTCTCCAGGATCGCGGACGCCTTGTTGCAGGTACATGGCCTCGGCGGAAACGCATTCCTGGCTCCCACAGTCATCGGGCATGTCGATATTTACCCTGAAGAACACAGCTATGCCGGCGGCAAACCCCAGTCGCTCGCGGTCATTGAGGTCAAGGTTCCCTCCGTCACTTTTCCTGACGAGTCTGTGAAAAGCCGCTTCGTCAAAGTGGCCACGGACATTATTGATGAACTCAAGGCGGGTGGACACCCGAGAGACCGCACCTTCGTCAACGTGACCTACGCCGTTGACGGTGCCTGGGGAATTGCCGGCAAGGCCTATACCAACGCCGACCTGGGACGCGCCATCGGGGCGGCCGCAGGCCAGGCAAGCTGAGGAGTCAGCCCCACTCGCGCCCGCATCCACTTAAGAGCGCCACAACACGCGTGCCAATCAATCGAAAGGAAACACATGCCGCTCGTACGAATCGACCTTCCGGATACCACATCGGACGAAGAGTGTTCAGCAATCTCCCAGCTTGTGCATCAGGCCCTGGTAGACACCTTCAATGTCCCAATGCCGGATCGCTTCCAGATACTTACGCGGCGCACGCCGCACGAACTCATCTGCTCCGAGGAGTTCCTCGGTGTCAGGCACTCCGCCCATGTGGCCTTCATTCAGATATTCTGCGCACCCGGCCGTTCACTGGAGATGAAGAAGGCGCTATTTTCGGAAACCGCGCGGCAAGCTTCTTCGCAATGCAGCTTCAGCGCGGCGGACGTCATCATCAACCTGGTTGAAACGCCCCGGGAAAACTGGTCTTTTGGAAACGGCTTGATGCAGTACAGCCCGTGAGGGGATGCGGGGCTACAGGTTGTGGGTCCGCCGCGGGGGAGCACAAAATGAAAAGTGGGCCCTCTTCGCGCCGAAAGCAGGCCCTCTGCGACAAACCACGCGACCAAGCCATAATCATTGCTGCTCAACCTTTAACCGACGGACTTGGAGAGATTTCACTGTGCCATCTACCAACCCCAAAACCTACGAACCCTCTTCCGCCCGCCAGGTCGCCTTCCTGGGCCTGGGTGTCATGGGTTACCCCATGGCCGGGCACTTGGCGCTGGCCGGCCACAGTGTCACGGTCTACAACCGCAGCCCGGCCAAGGCTGCCGCATGGGTCGCCGAGTTCGCGTCGACGAACAAGCCGGCGCACGCCGCCCTGCCCCGCCTGGCGGTAGCCGGCGCCGATATCGTGTTTTGCTGCGTCGGCAATGACGACGACCTGCGCGCCGTTACCCTGGGCGCGGACGGCGCCTTCGCCGGCATGAAGCCGGGCGCCATTTTTGTCGATCACACCACGGCCTCGGCCGATGTGGCGCGCGAGCTCTACGCGGCGGCGGCCAAACTGGGCCTGCAGTTCATCGACGCCCCGGTGTCGGGCGGCCAGGCCGGCGCGCAGAACGGCGCGCTCACCGTGATGTGCGGCGGCGACAAGGCGGCATTCGACGCCGTCAAACCCGCCGGCATGGCGTTTTCCAAGGCCTTCACGCTGATGGGCGCCAGCGGCGCGGGCCAGCTCACCAAGATGGTCAACCAGATCTGCATCGCCGGCCTGGTGCAGGGCCTGAGCGAAGCGGTGGCCTTCGGCCAGAAAGCCGGGCTGGACGTGAACCAGGTGCTGGAAGTGATCGGCAAGGGCGCGGCGCAAAGCTGGCAGCTCGACAACCGCGGCAAGACCATGGTCGCCGACAAATTCGATTTCGGCTTCGCCGTCGACTGGATGCGCAAGGACCTGGGCCTGGTGCTGGACGAGGCCAAGCGCAATGGGGCCCGGCTACCGGTCACCGCCCTGGTGGACCAGTTCTACGCGGATGTGCAGGCCATGGGCGGCCAGCGCTGGGATACCTCGAGCCTCATCAAGCGCCTGCGCTAAGCGCGCGTCACAGGCAAAAAAAAAGCGGCCGTACCGGGCAAGCCGGTGCGGCCGCTTTGCTTTTGGGCCTCAGCCTCCCGCGGGCTTGGTGCTTTGGGCCGGTGGCGTGGCGGGCTTGGCCGGCAGCATGCGCGCCAGCTCTTCCTCGCTGATGATCTCGAAAATGCGGATGACCTTCTGCACGCCCGGCGTGGAGCGCACCACCTCGGTGGCGCGATCGGCTTCACGCTGCGTGACACGGCCCATCAGGTAGGTCGTGCCGCGCTCCGTGATCACCTTGAAGGCGTTGGACGACAGGTCGCGCGCATCGAGCAGCATGGCCTTGACGCGGCCGGTGACCAGGGCGTCGGAAGAGCGCTGCGTCAGGGTCGAGGCGCCCATGATGGACAGCTCGTTGACCACCGAGTTCACGTTTTCCACACGCGCAACGATCTGCTCGACCAGTTGTTTGTCCTGGGCATTCGGCACTTCGCCGGTGAGCAGCACCTGACGGTTGTAGCTGGTCAGGTTGACATGCACGCGCTCGCCGACATTGCTGCGGATGCGGCTGGTGGCGCGCAGCTCTATGCCCTCGTCCTCGAGTTGCGCGCCGGAGGTGCGGCGGTCGGTCGCCACCATCGCGCCGCCCGCGACGCCGCCCACCACCAGCGGGAAGCAGGCCGTCAGGCTTGCGCCCAACAGGGTGGCCGTGACCACGGTCAAAGTCAGCCGTTTAAACGAAACACATTTCATACAGAGGTCTCCTGGTCGCCAAGTAACTGGGTATCCACGCCATCGCAGATGCAATGGAGGACAAGAAGGTGCACTTCCTGGATACGCGCGGTCCGCTCATGCGGCACGCAGATATGCACATCGGTTTCACGCAAGGCGTGGGTGATCTTGCCGCCGCCGCGGCCCGTCAGGGCCACCACGGTCATCTCGCGCTCATGGGCGGCTTCGATGGCGGCCAGCACATTGGCCGAGTTGCCGCTGGTGCTCATGGCCAGCAGCACATCGCCGGCGACGCCCAGCGCGCGAACCTGCTTGGAGAAGATCACCGAAAAATCGTAGTCGTTGGCAATCGCGGTGAGGATGGAGCTATCCGTCGTCAGGGCGATCGCGCCCAGCTCGGGCCTCTCGCGTTCATAGCGGCCGACGAACTCGGCGGCGAAATGCTGGGCATCGGCGGCCGATCCGCCGTTGCCGCAGGCCAGCACCTTGCCGCCGCTGGTGACACTGGCCAATATGGCCTGCACCGCCGCCGCGATCGGTTTGGAGAGAACCTGGGCGGCCTGGTACTTGAGGTCGGCGCTGTCGATAAACTGCTGTTCAATGCGTTGTTCAAGCATGCGCCAATGATAGCGGGTCATGGTGGCCCTCTGATTGCCGGCCGGCGCAGGTCGGCCGGCCCGCCCCGGCGATCTTTATAGAATCGAAGGCTTTGCGAAAAAGCAGCCGCCCCCCGGGTAGGCCTGCCCCGTATCGCGGGGCACAAAAGCGGAACTAGTTCCAGGAACTATGTCCCGGTTCATTCCAAAAATGCGGCGCGCGACCGCCGCTTGCGGAGAAATTGGGCCATCATCGATACACACGGTTACCTAACAAACCAGTCCCCACGCACATGAGCAGTCCCGTCTTTGATCCCGAGGTCGTGAGCAGAGTGACCACCGCCTTTATGCAGGCAACGGCCGCGAGATGGTCGTTTCCGAGCGTGGAGCTGCAGGACCGCGACACCTTCATGCTGATACGCGTAGACGTTCCGCCCTCGGACCAGCGCGACATCGACCTGCCCGTGCGGCAATCCATCGCACTCGCGCTCAACCAGGCCGTGCCCGTGCATTTCACGCAGAAGTTCGGCCACTGGATCGTCACCTTTCTGCGCGACAACAAGATGGTCGAGACCGTGCACCCGAGCGAATTTCAAACCTGACGAAGCGAGCCCCCGCAATGCCGGCGGGCACGGTTCACGAAGCGTCGAACGCGGCCGGCAGCCATTCGATGGCGGTGCCCGCCTTTTGACCGAGCGCGCCCTGCACCAGCACCACGTCAAAACGGCAGGGCGGCGGGCTCGCGAAACGCATCAGGTAGTGGCGCGCCGCCAGCACGATGCGCTGCCGTTTGGCGCTGCTGATGCTGGCCGCCGCGCCGCCGTGTGAGTCATCCGCCCGCTGCCGCACCTCCACGAACACCAGCGTGCCGTCGGGCGCGCGCATCACCAGGTCGATCTCGCCGCCGCCGCGGCCGGGCGTTCGATAATTGGCCTCCACAAAGCGCAAGCCGGCCCGTTGCAGGTAAGCGCGCGCGGCGGATTCCGCAGCATCGCCGCGCGACTTGGTGGTAACCTGACCGGGCTCGGGCCGCGCCTCGGCGGCCGCGGCCACCGGCGGCACCTTGGAAACCTGTTTTCTGGAAAACCACATTGAACGCTTCTTTCGACCTGGCCCTGGATGCGGCGCGCGCCGCGGCGGGCATGCAGCATTATCCGGAAAGCGCGCTGTATGTCGTGGCCACGCCCATAGGCAACCTGGCCGACATCAGCCTGCGCGCGCTGCAGGTGCTGCAGCTGGTGGATGCGATCGCCTGCGAGGACAAACGCCACTCCCAGCCCCTGCTGCGCCAGTACGGCATCGATAAACCGCTGCTTGCGGTGCATGAGCACAACGAGGCGCAAGCCGCGAACCTGGTGATCGAGCGCCTGCAGCGCGGCGAGCGCGTGGCCTACGTCAGCGATGCCGGAACGCCCGCCGTGAGCGACCCGGGCGCGCGCCTGGTCGCGGCGGTGCGCGCGGCCGGCCTGGCCGTCATGCCCCTGCCCGGAGCCAGCAGCGTCACCACGGTGCTCAGCGTGGCCGGGTTGGCCAGCCCTGGCGGCGAGACCGGTTTTGTCTTTGCCGGCTTCCTGCCGAACAAGGCCGGCGAACGCGACCAGGCCATCGCGGCGCTGCAGGCCGATGCGCGCGCCATCGTCATTCTTGAAGCACCGCATCGCATCGAGGCGCTGGCGCGCGCCATGGCCGTTCTGGGGCAACGCCTGGTCACCGTGGGCCGCGAATTGACCAAGCAGTTCGAGGAAATCGCGACGCTGCCGGCGCAGGACTTCGCGGCCTGGCTGGCCGCGGGGCCGCAGCGCACACGCGGCGAATTCGCCCTGGTGCTGCACCCGTCCATCGCGCCCGAAAGCGCCGAGGACGGCACGCGGGTGCTGCGGCTGCTGCTGGCCGAACTGCCGCTCAAGACTGCCGTGAAGCTGGCCGCGGACATCACCGGCCTGGGACGCAACGAACTCTACGAAACCGCCCTCAAACTCAAAAACGCATGAATCCCAATGCCGACCAGCTCTGGCGCGCCCCGCGCTGGACACTTGCCGCCCTGCTGGCCATTCTCGGCATGCTGGGGCCGTTTTCCATAGACACCTACATCCCGGCGTTCTCCGGCATCGCGCAGTCGCTGGGCGCCTCGCCGGTGCAGATGCAGCAGACGCTGTCGGCCTACCTGTTCGGCTTTGCCTTCATGAACCTGTTCCACGGCGCGCTGGCCGACAGCTTCGGCCGCCGGCCGGTGGTGCTCTGGGGCATCGCGCTGTTCACCCTGGCGTCGGCCGGCTGCGCGCTGTCGCAAAGCATAGGCCAGCTGGTCTTCTTCCGCGCCGTGCAGGGCCTGTCGACGGGCGCCGGCATCGTGGTCTCGCGAGCCGTGATCCGCGACATGTACCCGCCGGCCCAGGCCCAGCAGGTCATGAGCCAGGTCACGATTTATTTCGGCGTGGCGCCCGCGCTGGCGCCCATCGTCGGCGGCTGGCTGTTTGTGCACCTGGGCTGGCACAGCATCTTCTGGTTCCTCACCGGCGTGGGCGTAGTGCTGTGGGCAACCAACTTCCGCTTCCTGCCCGAGACGCTGCCGCCGCTGGACCGCCAGCCGTTTGAGGTGCGGCATTTGATGCGCGGCTACTGGCAGTTGGGCTCCAGCCCGCGCTTTTTGCTGCTGGCTCTGGCCAGCGGCGTGCCCTTCAATGGCATGTTTTTATACGTGCTGTCGGCGCCCGCGTTTCTGGGGGACCACCTGGCGCTGCAGCCCACCGAGTTCTTCTGGTTTTTTCTGCTCACGATTTCCGGCATCATGTCCGGCGCCTGGCTGAGCGGCCGGCTGGCGGGCAAGATCGCGCCCAAGCAGCAGATACGCCACGGCTTCGTCATCATGCTGATGACCTCGCTGCTGAATCTCACGGCAAACCTGCTCTTCACGCCGCATGCCTCCTGGGCGCTGTTCCCGATCGCGGTGTTCGCCTTCGGCTGGGCGCTGATGGTGCCGGTGGTCACGCTGCTGGTGCTGGATCTGTACCCCGAGCGGCGCGGCATGGCGTCGTCGCTGCAGGCCTTTATCGGCTCCACCGCCAACGGCATTGTGGCCGGCATCGTCGCTCCGCTGGTCATGCATTCCACGCCCGCGCTGGCCGCGGTGTCACTGGGCATGATGTGCATAGGACTCACGGCCTGGATGTATCTGCACCACCGCTGGCCCGAGATAGGCCGCGTCGCCTCGCGCGACTGAGGGCGGAACCAGGAACCGCTTTACAAGCGGTCGTTCACCCTGACCGGGAACTCCATGCCCTGGCCCACACGCTGCACCACGTAGCCGGCATCGAGGTAGACAAAGAAAAACATGTCCTGGACGCCGTCCCGCCAGCGGTAGGTCATGATGTCGCCCGACCAGGAGGCCACACCGTCTACCTTCGCGGGAGGCCCGAACTCGCGCTCCACGTCCGCACGCGTCCATTTGCCGACTTCTATCCTGGAGAAGTCCTGCGGGTTCAGGACCTGCCTGGCGCTCACCACCTTGCCCGTCGCATCGAGGTCAACCATCACAGCCGTCTGGCCCGAGGGCTGGCGGGAATACTGCAGGCGCGTGCCCGAGGCCAGCGCCACCGTGCGCGTGGGCGTTCCATAGCTCGCGAGGACCTGCTCGCGCGACATCCCGGGCTGCACGCCGACGGCACAGCCCGCGGCCAAAAAAGCGGCAAGGGCCGCTGCGGAAACGGTTTTAACCATAGTCATAAGGGGTAACTCCTGGATTCATCCCTGAATCTGTCTGACATCGCCGGTGCATGAATGTTCCCGGTGAACCGGAACGGACTAGCTGTTCAGTTGCGCCCAGCCCGGCGTGCCCGCGCGGCCCGAGTAGCGGCTCGTCGCGTCGTAGCGCTCCCACGCCAGCCGCGCTGCCCGCCCGCCATAAACATCCCGCTGCAGCCATTCACATTCGGCCTGCAACGCAGCGTCGCCGCCCAGCCGCGTGTGCCAGACCTTGGCGGTGCTGTCCCAGCGGTAGCCGCGGTTCTTGAGCAACTCTTTGGCCGCAAACGGCGCACCTGTGGCCTGCAGGCGGTAGCTGGGCAGGCGGGCGGTGGACAACAAGTGCGCCAAGCCGTTCACCCCCTGGCCCGGCAGCCCGGCCAGCAGCACCGCCAGCAGCGCATGGCAGTCCATCTCGGCGCGGTGCGCATCGTAAAACCAGCCGAGTTCGGACGCCAGGTAACTGAGCTTGGCCGAGCTGTGGCCTGCCGCCGTCCAGTCGATGTCGGCAAAAGAGCAGGCCCAGTTCAAGGCCTGGGCCCCGGGGATCAGGCCCTCCACAAAGGGACGGTCAAAACCGGCGTTGTGCGCGATGACAAGGTCCACGCCCTCCAGCAGGCTGCCCACGCGCGCCATGTCCAGCGTTTGGCCGGCCAGCATCTCGTCGGTGATGCCGGTGATCTCGCGCGCGACCTTCGGCACCGGCATGCCCGGGTCGCGCAGCCCGTCGTAGACCTGGACCGGGCCCGTCGCGAGGCCGGTCCGCGTGTCGACCTGGATGCGCAGCAGCGCCAGCTCCATGATCTGGTCGCGCGAGGCGTCCAGCCCCGTGGTTTCGGTATCCAGGATCACCACCTGGGCTACGGGCCCCTGCGGCGTGTGCGGAAATTCCATGGCCGGCACCAACCGCCTGAGCACGCGGTAGTCAGGGTGACGCTCAAGCGCCAGGGCCATGGCCTCGGGACCGGCGCCCACGACGGCAGGCACGGCGAGGACGGCGGGAGGAGTCGCCACGGCTTTGGCGGCCCGGGGCTTGCGCGCCTTGGCGGGAGCCGCCTGCGCGGCCGGCACCAGTGCGTCCTCGTCAAAACCAAAACCCAGCTGCCCGCCGGTCATGCGCACAAAAAGGCCTGAGGCCTCTGGGGGTGGATACCGTCTTGCATGCTGAGCTCCCGGATTTGCTAGGAATAAAGCACGCTATCTTCGCAGATAGCCAGCCAGCAGTCCTTTCATGTCGGCACCGTTTACCGTGCAAGAGGCCGAGGCATTCGACGCCTATGCGCGCGCCGGCTCTGCGGCTTTGTGCTGCCGCGCGAAGCTCTTGGCCAGGTCCAGGAAATTCTTCTCGGCTGGCGAGTCACTGTCTTCGCGGCTCACCAGCGTGATGGGGGCCACCAGGGCGGGCCTGGCATTGCGGATGCGGCAGTACACCACGCTCTCGCGGTGGAAATTCTTCATCGAGGCGGGAACGACGGAGACGCCCGCGCCGGCCGCGACCAGACTGATGTTGGTCAGCATGCGCTCGACCTCCGTGGCGATCTTGAGCGTGAAGCCCGCCTGTTCGCAGGCCTCGATCAGGTCGGAATACATGCCCGGCGCACCGTGCCTGCGCACCAGGATGAACTGCTCATCGGCCAGGGCCCTCAAGTCAATGACCGGCATCTTGTCCCTGGCGGCGCCCGCGACCAGCGCGTGGCCCACCGGCAGGATCAGCAGCATCTCTTCTTCCAGCAAGGAAAAAAAACTCACGCCGCGCGGATGGCTGACGGGCGAACGCAAAATCGCGACATTGACCGTACCCCTGTCTATGCCCTCGGTCAGCTCGGCCGCATTGGCTTCCCGCAGGTCCAGGTGGACATCGGGATAGGCGTCGCGGTAGGCGCGGATGATGCCGGGAATCAGGGGATGGGCCGCGGCCGAACTGGTAAAGCCTATGGCCAGCGTGCCTTCAAAACCCTGAGCGGCGCGCGCCGCGCGCGCCGAGGCCTGCTCGACGCCGCGCAATATGGCCTTGGCCTCCTGCACAAACACGGCGCCGCCGGCCGTCAGCGCCGCGCCTTTGGGATGGCGGCGGAACAACTCGAAACCCAGCTCTTCTTCCAGCAGCCGGATCTGGTGGCTCAGGGGCGGCTGCTGCATGTTGAGTCGCTCGGCGGCGCGCGTGAAGTGCTGCTCCTCGGCAACCATCAGGAAGTAGCGCAAGTGTCTAAGTTCCATCGCCTCAGCCCATCTTTTAAAGATATTAGGAGTATTGCATCCGGATTTTATGTATATGCCCTCGGAACCGGGTGACGCCTTCGCGTCTTTACACTCGCCGTCCATCCCAAAAAATCCACCGTACGGCGCGGCTTGCGAAGCCCCGCGGCTGGATCACCCGTAGACTGGGCGGTCGATGACCAGAACCAGAAAAACACTTCTCCATCCCATCGCGCAGATGGCCCTGGCTTTTGCCGCGGGCATGCTGCTGGGGCATTTCTTCCCTGCAGCCGGCGTGCTGATGAAGCCTCTTAGCGACGGCTTTCTGCGCCTGGTCGGCATGCTGATCGGCGTGCTGATTTTTTGCCTGGTGGTGTCCGGCATCGCCGGCATGCGCAACCAGCTGCAGGCCACACAAGTGGGCGTCAAGGCCTTCTTCTACTTCGAGACCATGACGATGCTCTCGCTGGCGGCGGGCATTGCGGGCGCCCTGCTGCTGGCGCCCGGCAAGGGCTTCGCACCGGTTTTTGCCGCCGAGGCCGCGCAGCACGCGGCCCCCGCGCCGGCCACGCAAAGCGCGAGCGAATTTTTGCTCGACATCATTCCCTCGACATTCACCGGCGCCTTCACCGGCAGCAGCATTCTGCAGGTCCTGCTGCTGGCGCTGCTGACAGGCATCGCGCTGGCGCGCGTGGGCGAGCGCGGCCGCGGCTTGCTGGAGCTCATAGAAGGCGTGCAGCAAGTGTTCTACGGCATTGTCGGCATGGTCCTGAAGCTCGCGCCGCTGGCCGCCTTCGGCGCGGTGGCCTTCATGATAGGACGCTACGGCATATCCTCGGCGCTGCCGCTGCTGCACTTTCTCGCCGCAATCTACCTCGTCAGCATCCTGTTCGTCTTCGTCGTGATGGGCCTGGTCGCGCGCGCCGCCGGCTGCAACATCTTCCGCCTGCTCGCCTACGTGAAGGAAGAGCTGATGCTGGTCTTTTTCACCAGCTCATCGATTGCCGCCCTGCCGGGCCTGGTCGAGAAGCTGGAAAAAATGGGCTGCGCCAAACCGGTGGTGCGCCTGATGCTGCCGGCCGGCTACAGCTTCAACCTGAACGGCAGCAATCTTTACATCGCGATGGCGGCGGTCTTCCTGGCGCAGGTGGCGCATGTCGACCTGGGGTTCTGGCAGCTGCTGACGCTGCTGGGCATCATGATGCTGACGTCCAAAAGTGCCGCCAGCGTCGCCGGTTCGTCCTTCGTGGCCCTGACCGCGACGCTGGCCAGCCTGAACCTGATTCCCTTGACCGGCATGGTCTTGCTGCTGGGCGTGGAGCGGCTGATGAAATGCCGCTCCCTCACCAACGTGATCGGCAATTGTGTGGCCTGCATCGCCGTCTGCGCCTGGGAAAAAGCGCTGGACCGCCAGGCCATGCATCAGGCCCTGTCGGGCGCGGACCTCCCGGCCGCCGCCAACCAGATCTGATGCAGGCGATCGCCCAGGCACTCTGCGCGACCTTCGAATAAGGCGCCCAAACACTCGGGCCGTTCCAGCCGCTGATATAGCGCGGCCCGCTCCGCGTAAACGTCGGCCATGCGGATGGCGGCCGCGACGTAGTCCTCCACGCCGGCGGCAATGCTCCAGTCCGGCAAGCCCAGGCGCCGGAACAGGGCTTCATCAATGTGCTCGAACACCTCGGGCCCCGTCTTGCACACGCCGGGCAGGCCGACCGTCACCGCGTCGGTGATGCCGTTGGTGTTGCCGAAAGGGAAAGGGCTCAGGAACATGTCGCAGCGGCTGAAGATGGCGAGATAGTCCGGGTAAGGCTGGTGGGCGTAGACCTCGGCGTCCGGCAGGTAGCGGCGTATCACCCTTCGCACCTGCGGATAGATCAGGCCGGTCGCCTGCCCGATCAGGAAATGAAAGCGCACCTGCTTGCGCGAGCCGGCGCGTATCTTCTGGCAGGCCAGCAAAAACTTCGGGTTGAGCTTCATGGTGGTCGAGGCCACGGCGATATTGACGACGGGCGAGTCCTGCCGCCGTGGCCGTTCCAGCGAAACCTCGATGGCGGACGGCCGGTAAGGCTGCCCGTCCTTGGGCAGGCGCAGCAGGGTTTCGCTGAAGCAGGCCGGGTCGCCGACAAAGTCGTCTTCCACGCTGACGTAGTCGATGCGGTCGGAGTGCGTGGTGGCGGGATGGCCCAGCGCGGCCACCTGCACCGGCGCCAGGCGCTGGTTGGCCGCGAACATGGTGATGGGAAACATGCCGACGCTGGGCATGTAGAACACGGCGGGCTTGAGGGCGCAGGCCAGCGTGTGCAGCTGACGCAGGCAGGCCATCATGTCGTTGGGCGCCTCGAAGTCCACGACCTCGTCGAACACCGCCCGGCCCAGCTCGTCGATATTGCCGGGATAGGCGACGGCCACCACGTAGAAATGCCGGCGCGCGGCCTCCATGCTCCTGGAGTGTGTGCGGTAAATCGAATGCCCGCCGGAAAACCACTCGAGCAGCACCAGCATGACGGGCTTGTCCGTGCTGGCAGGAGCCAGGGTGAGGGGCACGCGAGCCAGGCCCAGCGCGTCGAGCTTCTTGCGGATCAGGCGGTTGATGGGGCGCTTGATCTCATGGCGGCCGGGCAGGTCGGCGTAGCTGCAATGCATGTACACGTCATGCAGAATGCCCAGCGGCAGCAGGTCCAGGGTATCGATTTCCTCGAGATGATCGGGCAGCCAGGCCAGCAGCGCCTCGCGTTTGGAGTGCGCGGCGGGCGAGCCGAGAAAGCGCGGCGAGAGCAAGGCCGTGAACAGCGCGGCCGCCAGTTTTTTGTTTTGCCGCCACAACAGTTCGGCGTCCAGTGGAATTTCCGATTCGGGCGAATACAGGATGCAGAACTTCACCAGGTCCTGCTCGCTCACATGAAACTCCGGCGCGCCCGGGCCCAGGAAGTTGAGCGACTTCAGGATGTGGTCGCAGTGGACGAAGGCGCTGGCGGCGAACAACGCCGAGAGCCAGCGCTGGAAGTTGATGAGCTGGCCGAAGCCGTTTGGCGTGACGTGAAAGCCCGGGTCGGAAAACAGGGCCGAGATGGCGCTGGTGATGCGGGTCAGACCGTGCGCGTCGCGCTCCTGCGCGCCCACGGCGGCCGACAGGCTGAGCGCGAAGTTGCCGTCCAGGTTGCCGTAATTCCTGTCTATGAGCAACAGCAGCTTGACCAGCTCGCGCGCGGCCGGCTCCTGCTGCCGGGAGTAGCACAGGTATTCGAAGTTCTCGAGCGAAAAAATATCCTCAACCATGGCGCCCCTCCAGCAACGCCAGTATCACCGTTGCCGACGCCAAGCTCACTGGAACAACCCCGAAAAAGTGCGGTCCAGCTTCTGCTGGGCCAGCGCGAGTTTTTCTTCCTGTGCCTTGAGCCAGGCGGCATCCTGCTCCAGCCGGCGCTTCTCGGCCGCCAGCATCCTGGCGGTCTCCGCGCGCTGCGGGCCGCCCAGGCCCTTGCTGGAGGCCAGCATGTTCTGCGCGGTCAGCGAAACCCGGTAGCGCTCTTCCGTCAGCGGAAATTCGGTTTTCGGGAAGTCGAAGGCCTTCACTGCATCGGCATACAACTGCTTGACCACGTCAAAGGGAATCTCGGCGGGCTTGAGCTTGTGGGCGCGCCCATGATTGACCAGTTCCGAGGCGAAATGGTGGCCGACACGGAAAGGCACGTCGGCCTCGCGCTGCAGGATGTCGGCCAGCTCGGTGGTGGTGGAATAGTCGGCCTCGACTTCCTGCAGGGCGCGGCTGCGGTCGATGACGAGGTTGTTCATCACGTCGGCCAGCTTCACAAAGGCATCGGTCGTGAGTTCCAGGGTTTTCTCGACCTGGTCGCGCTTGTAGTCGGGCATGCCGGACGTGACGTTGTGCGCCTCCAGCTGGTAGGTGAAGGCGCGACCCACCGCCTCGCTGGCCTGCAAGCGCAGCGCGTTAAGGGCATAGGGGTTGCGCTTTTGCGGCATGATGCTGCTGGTGCCGGTGAGCCGCCCTTCCTGGAGGGTGATCCAGGGAGCGGCCTGGTGGTACTGGGTGTGCATGTCCTGCACCAGCACGCCCATCATCAGCGCCGCGTTGCTGCACAGGCCCACCAGTTCCACGCCCTGGTCCAGCGCGCCGAGCTGGGCCGCGTCGTAGGAATTTTCCAGCGCGCCGTCAAAACCCAGCAGTTCCGCCAGACGCTCGCGGTTGACCGGAAAGCTGGAGGTGCCGAGCGCGCCCGCGCCCAACGGGCTCAGGTTCAGGCGCGCATAGGCCTGCTTGAGGCGCTCGCTGTCGCGCCCGAAGACAGAGGCAAAGGCCAGCAGATAGTGCGCGTAAGTGGTGGGCTGGGCCTGCACGCCGTTGGTGTAGGCCGGCACGATGGTGTCCAGGTTTTTTTCGGCCACGGCCAGCAGTTGCGCCTTCGACTGGATCATGGCGTCCATCAGGGCCAGCGCTCGCTCGCGCTGCATCAGTCGCCGTGTGGTGGACAGGATGTCCTGGCGGCTGCGGCCCGAATGCATGCGCGAGCCGTCGGGGCCGGCCAGCGCCAGGATCAGCGGCTCGTACTGCAGGTAGTCCCCCGGGCGTTTGGCGCCGGGCTGGTTTCCGTCCCTGATCACCTGGTCGACCGCCCGCGCGATTTTTTTGCCGAGCTCGGGCGGAACGATCCGGGTCTCCACCACCATCACGGTCGAGGCCTTGTTCATCTCGCCGAGGAAATGGAAATTGTCGTGCTCGGCCTTTGCGGAGGTTTTGTCTGCGGCGATAGCCGCGCCGCACAGCGATGCCAGCAGCAGCGCAAGCAGCACCAGCCGCCCGGTGCGGCGCGGCGGCACGAAGCGAATGGTCGCGGATTCAAGGCGTCGCATCGTCTTTTCCTGCCGCGGATGCATTGAGATTGGAGCCGGGCGACAGCACGGATATGGTGAGCCTGTCCGTGCCGGCGCCGGGGGGTGGTGCCATGGTATCGCCCGCAAGCGGCGCCATCCAGTCACCGCCGGCCATTTCGGTCTGCAGCGCGGCGGTGGCGCCGGCTGACGCCGCGCTGGTCAGGCTGTTGTTCATGGTGCCGCCCAGGCTGCGCAGCACGGTGCCGGAGCCGGTGGCGGCAATCGTCGTGACATCCGAGGACTGGCTGAAGGCCTGCCCGTTGGGCGCGCTGGCGCTGATGAGCAGCAGGCCGTTCTCCACCTGCAGCGTGTTGGTGCCGCCGTCTATGCGCACGCCGTAGCTGCCGCCCGAACCCGAAATGCGCAGGCTGCCGTCACCGCCCGTGCTGACGGTGTTGAAGGCATTGGTGCTGCTGCCGACGATGGAGAGCCCCTCGCCGGAGCCGGCGGTCGTCGCCTGGATGTCGATGTCGCCGCTGCCGGAGGTGATGCTGACGCCGTTGGCGGCGCCCGAGCCCGCGCTGCGCAACAACACCGCCGGAGCGGCCGAGGCCGCGCCGCTGTTTCCCGTGACCGAGAGCTTGCCCGACACCGTGGAGATGGCGGCGGAACTGGTCGCCGTGGAAGGGTAGAGGGTGACGCCGCTGCCGTAGCTGGAACTGCCGGCCACGCTCACCGTGCCGCCGCCGGTGGCGCGTATGACGTTGTTGCCGGTCAGCACGCCCACGCCGTCGCCGTAGACACTGCTGCCGGTGATGGCGAGCGCACCGTTCTCGACACTGACCAGCGCTTTGCCGCCGCCGTAGATGCTGACGCCGTTGCCCTGGTCGGCGGCGTTGCCGACCAGCGTCACATTGCCCGCGCCCGTGGTCTGGATGCGGTTGGTGACGTTCAGGATGGCGATGCCGTGGTCCAGTTCCGCGGTGTTCGGCGAATGGAAGTTGCCCAGCAGCGTGATGTTGCCGCCCTGCGAGGCGATGTTGTTGACCGAGTTGGTGCTCGAAGCGCTGCCGCCCAGCGAGATGGCATCCGAGGTGCCTATGGAGTCGCCGCGGAAAGTGATGTCGCCGCTCACGGTGGTGACGTTGACACCGTTCGAGTTGCCGGTGGAGTTCAGGAAGATGCCGTAACCGCCGAAGCTGCTGGTGCTGTTGCCGTTGACGGCGATGGCGCCGCTGCCGGTAGTGATGTTGATCGCCGCATTGGCGCCGGAAGGCGCGATGTCGACGCCGCGGCCCGAATAACTGGTGCCGTCCAGCGTCAGCGCGCCCGACTGCGTGCCCAGGTTGATGCTGGCGTAGGCGCCGCTGGCGTCCAGCGACACGGCCTTGAACGAGCCGGTGGTCGGGTTGACCACGCTGTTGTTGGCCAGCAGCTTGAGCGCGCCGGCCGTGCTGCTGATGTTGACTCTGGAGGCGGTGGCCGCGCTGGCGCCGCTGCCGGAGCTCAGCAGCCCCAGCGCGGGCGTGGTGCCGCCCGAGGTGTTGCCGGCCACCGTGATGTTGCCGTCCGAGAAGATGCTGATGGAAGATCCCGAGCCCGTCGAATTGAGCACCGTGCCGTAGCTGCCGGTGCTGCTGCCGCCCAGCGTGATGGCCCCGCCGGCCGTGGCATTGAGCACCACGCCGCCGGTGCCCGAGGCCGCCAGGTAGACGCCGCGGCCGGCGCCGGCAAAGCCGTTGGAATTGGCCTGCACCGTCAGGTTGCCGCTGCCCACGGTGAGTTGCTGCGAGGAGGTGCTGGCGGTCGAGCAGATCAGCACGCCGAAGCCGGTGGTCGCATTGCCCCTGATCGTCAGATTGCCGGAGCCGCTGGCGGCCATGGTGTTGTTGGTGCTGAAAATGCGCGTGCCGTTGCCGCTGCCCAGGTTGGTGCTGTCCACGGTGATGGAGCCGGCGCCGCTGGTCTGCACGTTGCTGCCGCCGGTGAGCACAAAGGCGTCGCCGGTCGCGCCGGCGATGCCGACGTTGGCCACGATGGAGATGTTGCCGCCGCCGGCATTGAGCGTGGCGCCGGATATATTCACCGCGCTGCTGGTGGAGCTTGTCGAGGTGGAGGCGCCGCGTATCGTGATGTTGCCGCCGCTGGTGCTCAGCGAAGCGCCATTAAGTGCCACGCCAGAGGCGCTGCTCTGGTTGGTGGCGGCATAGCCGGTCAGCGGATTGCTGCCGCCGCTGATGGTGATGGCCCCGCCGTTGGTGCTGATGGTGCTGCCCGTCAATGCCACCGAACCGTTGCCGGTATCGCCGTAGTTGGAGACCAGCGAGACGTTGAGGCTTTTGCCGGTGCCGTTGGAAATGGTGCGGCCGCTGCCGATGATGATATTGCGGTGCGCCTGCAGGGTCAGCGAGGCATTGCCCACCCCCCTGACGTTGTCCAGCACGTTGATGTCGCCCGAGGTGCCGCCGACGGCGGAGGTTTGGACTATCACATTGGCGCCTTCGGACAGCGAGGCGTTGAGCACCGCCGAACTCAGGTTGGAGCTGGCCGCGCCGCTGGAGGTGAAGGGCGAGCTCGAGGTTGCGCCGACGCTTGCCGTACTCGTGATGTTGATGTTGTAGGGGTCGATCAGCCAGGTGCCGCCCTTGCCGGAGGCCGCGCTGATATCCACCGAACCTGTCGCGTCCAGGTTGTGGCCCGAGGTCTCGACCAGGCCGCCGCTGCCGGTTTGCCCGCCCCCCAGCACGGTGATGCTGCCGTGAAAGCGCGTGCTGTCGGTGGACCACAAAACGACTTTGCCGCCGTCGCCGCTGTTGAGCGCGTCGGCGCTGATGCGGGCGTCTTCGCCCATGTAAGTCCCGACGGCCTGGCGCTCGGTGCCGCTGCCCTGGTAGTTGCCGCCCACCAGCACGGTGCCGCCGCCGGCATCGCCCGAGGCGTCGATGCGCGCGCCGTCAAACACGCCGACGTACTGGCCCAGGGCCTTGAAGCTGCCGCCGGTCTCGCCGGCGCCGCGGCCCGAGACGTCGACACGGCCGCTCACCGCGACGACACCCGCGCCGCCGCCGTCGAGCAGCACGGCGCCGTTGCGGCGCTGCAGGCTGGTCGCCTCGATCACGCCCTCGTTGTTGACCACATTGGACAGCAGCGCGTCGCCGGAGCGCGCCGACATGACGACCACGCCGCCATTGGCCTTGAGCAGGCCCTGGTTCACCACACTGGCGCCCAGCGAAGGGTCGCTGACCTGCATGTTGATCAGGCCGTCGCCGTTGAAGTCCAGCGTGATTTTCTCGCCGGCGCCCAGCATCACACTGCCCAGCCGCGCGGTGATGCTGCCTTCATTGCGTACCTGCGCGCCCAGCAAGGCCACGTAGCCGCCGTCGGCCGCGACGATGCTGCCCTGGTTGATCACGGCGCCGCCCGCCCCACCCGTGCCAACGGCTTCAAACCGGTTGTTGCCGGCCATGAAGTTGGCGTCGGAGAGGTTCAGCGAGCTGGCCACCAGGCCGCCGACGTTGACCGCCGAGCCCTGGCCGAACAGGATGCCCGAGGGGTTGATCAGGTAGACCTGCCCGTTGGCATTGAGCTGGCCCATGATCTGCGAGGCGTCGCTGGACGTGACCCGGTTGAGCGCCACCGACGAGGCCGAGGGCTGCGCGAAATTGACCTTGGCCGCGCTGCCGATGTTGAAGGTGTTCCAGGTGGCGGCCATGCGGTCGCTGCCCTGCACCACGTTCATGACGTTGCCGCTCTGGCTGATGCTGCCGCTGCCGGCCGTGACCTGGCCACCGGTCGGCAGGGCTCCGGGGTCCAGCGCATACACCCGCAACGGGTAGATGCTGCACAGCGCCGACAGGATGGCGGCCGTCAGCGGCTTCAGCGGCGTCAACGCCGGGCGGGTTTTGCGCGCCGAACGCATGGAAGAAGCGGGGGAAGATTTGTGTGTCATGGCGAGCCCCTCAGAATGTGTAGTTGATACCGACACCGACCGCGCGAATCGTGGTGCCGACGCCGGAGGTACCGAACACGCCGGCGACGGCGTAGTTGTAGTTGGCCAGCGGCTGGTTGCGCAGCACCACGTACTGGCCGAAGATCCTGAGCTGCTTGCTCCAGTTGTAGGAAAAACCGATCGCCTGGGAGGTCGCGCCCATGCCATCGGTCGAGCAGTTCACGCCGTTGCCGGAAATCATGGTGCAGTCGCCCGCGAAGGCCTTGGCATGGCTGGCGCGCAGTTGCCAGGCGCCTATCTTGTGGGTGACGCCGACCATGTAGGCGCGGCGGCGGTAGCTGGACATGTCGCTGGAGGTGACGCTGGTGTTGACGACGCCGGACTCGGCGTAGCGCAGCTCGTCGGCGATCAGCGAGACCTTGGTGTCGCCGAAATCGTAGGCCACGCCGTAGCGCACGCTGTAGTCGTCCGACGTGGTGCCCTGCGTGACATGGGTATTGGTGCCCACGCCGCGCGCGTTGCGGCCCAGGCTGGCGATGCCGAAGTAATTGATGTGCTGCTCGGCCGCCACCACGGCGGAGAAGCCGCCGTTCTCATAGGACAGGCTGCCGCCGTAGAGGTAGCCGGTGTCAACATCAGGTGCGGCCTTCATGCCGTTGTTCGAATACGCCAGCTTGAGCTGAAAGCCCCCCATCTTGGGCGTCCAGTAGCCGTATACGCCGGCCTGGCGGCGGTTGAAGGCGGCATCGTCGTTGTTGTTCACCGCCGCCGTGCCCACCGGGCCCGAGTTACGGGTGATGCTGGTGGCAAAACCCGGGGAGCCGATGATGTTGTAGTGGGCCGCGCTGGTGGTGGCGCCGAAGGGGTCGAAGGAGGTTGTGCTTTCCTTGAGCGGCATGTCCCAGTTGCCGTACATCGCGGTGCCGGCGTCGGGATGGGCGACGGCCACGCCGGTGTTGCGCAGCTCCTGCCTGTGCGTCCAGTCCGGCGAGGCATCGACACCGGCGGCGCCCGCGCTCAGCGACAGGCCGAGCTCCAGCTGCCACAGCAGCTTCCACTGCTCGTAAATCGGGATGCCGCCGCGCGCGCCTATATAAGAGACGTTGTCGCGCGCGCGCCAGAAACCCGACATATTGCGCCCGTTGGGCGTGGCCAGCTTGCTCTGGTCGGCGGGCGCCGCGGGCGTGGAGTCCGAGCGGCTCACGTATTCGGGGATGATGCCCAGCGAGCCGTAAAACAGCATGCCGTCCTGCGCCTCCTCGAAATCCTCGCCTTTGTTGCCGCCGCTGCTGCTGGAGGCCAGGCCGGTGAAGGCCTGGGGCGAACCCGAGACCGACAGCCACAGGCGGCGCGCGCTTTTCGGTTCGCTGGTCGGGTTGACGCCGGGCGATATCGCCAGGCTCGCGTTGAACACCAGGTCCTTGTTGTAGACGTTCAGGCCCACGCCGTAACCGTAGCGGCTGGCGCGGTTTTCGCTGGCGTCCCAGGGTTTTTTGTTGATGGTCACGCGCCCCGCGTCGGCGAACAGCGCGCCTTCCACCACCGAGTTGCCGACGACGCCCAGGGTCTTGCGCAATTCCAGCCGGGCCAGCATGCCCTGGTCGCCCGCGGCCTCGCCGGCCGGGTAGGCGCGCACGCCATTGGAGCCGCCCAGGCTCATTTTTTCCGATGCGTCCAGGTTCTTGTCGGCGTACTGCGCGCTGACGGAACCCAGCAGCGAGAAGCCGCCGCCCAGCTGCTGCAGGCGGCTGTAAGACAGGTTGAGTTTTTTGTAATCACCGGCCGCATTGGCCGTGAAGCGGTCCAGCGCGGCGTCGTTGGCCGTTTCTTTTTTCAGGTGGCCCATGCCCACACGCGCATTCCAGCTGTTGCTGGCCGGCGCGCCGGTCAGAGCGTCTCGCCAATCGCCCGACAGGCCCGCGCTCAGCACATGGGCGGATTTGTCGACGGTGGTGCCGCCTGTGGTGTCCTGGAAATGCCGGTATTCCGCCGCCAGCGAAGCATTGACGTTGGCGCGCCGGCTGCGCAACAGCGCGGCGTTGAGGAACAGCGTGCTGATGCGGGCTTCGCCGCTGGCCTGGACCTCCTTGAGGTTTTTCCCGATGTTGTACTGCAGGCCCGCGAAGTTCGCGCCCACCGTCAGGCCTGTCGTTCCCAGGGGCTGCTGATAGCCCACGCCGGCGATGCGCAGGCCTTCAAAGGTTTGCTGGGTGTTGAAGCTGAAGCTTTCGCCCATGCCCAGCGCATCGTTGAGGCTCAGGTTGGCGGACAGGCGATTGGCGCCCGTGTAAAAGCTGCCGCCGTTGTCTATGCTCACGCGCCCGGTGATCGCGCCCATCTCGCTGACCTTGACGATAACGTCGGTGGCGCCCGGCTCCGCCGACGGGCGCAGCACCGCCTTGACCGTCACGCCGGCGATGTCGGACAGGCGCAGCAGCGTGTTTTCCAGGTCGCTTTCCTGGATCACCTCGCCCGGCTGCAGCCCCGCGAGGTGCCGGCCTATCAGCTCCGGGTCCAGGCGCACATTGGTGTCGGGCTCCGCCACCACCCGGCCTATGACGCCTTCACGGATGCCGAGGGCGACCACGCCGCCCTGTATTTCCTGGGCCGGCAGATAGGCGCGCGCCACCAGGTAGCCGCGCGCGCGATAGTAGGCGGTGATCTTGGCGGCGGCCTTGCCAAGCCCGGCGAAGTCCAGCTCGCGGCCGACAAACTCCTGCAACTGGCCCTGCAGTTCGGAAGCCGGCAGGGACCGGTTGCCGCTCAGCACAAAGCCCGTGACCTGCACGCCCGGCCCGCCCGCGGAAAGGCCCTGGCCTTCGTCGCTGCCTTCCGTTTCTTTCTCGATGCGCGCGGGGCGCTGCACCGTCGCCGGCGCGCCGGTGCTTTCCGTGGGCGAGAGCTGCTGCCGGTTCGCGTCAAACAGGGTGCCGGCGCTGGGCGGTGTTTGGGCCTGGACAGCAAATGGCACGGTGAAGGGCGCGGCGGCCAGCATCGCGCAGATCTGCGATGCGAGGATTTTTCGCCGGGGCGCGGCAAGGCGTGAGGGTTCCATCATGTTGTCGTTTTCTGTCTTGTTGTTGTGTTCACACCGTCGGCGCTTCTTTTGTTTTCTGCTTGAGCCCGCGTTTCGGCGTGTCCTCTGTTTTTCCCTGTATTCCCTGTTTTCCCTGTGTGTCCTTGTGCTGTCCCAGCTTTTCGCTAGTGGCCGACGGCCGGGAAAATTTTTGCGGCGACCTCGCGCGATTCAAAAATTTCGGCTGCTTCGTGGCCCGCGTCCGGCACCACCACGACGGCGCGCGCCACGGGCGTGCTCCACTTGCGGGCCAGAAATTGTTCGTAGCGCATGTAGTTCCTGTGCCGGTTCAGGCGGTCCGTGCCCTGCATGGCGGCACCGCAGGATTTGTCGAGCGATTCGTAGGCCGGGTCGTTGTCCTGCGCGCCCACCAGGTAGAGGACTTCGCGCGCCGCATATCGCTTGAACAGCTGTTCGCCGTCCAGGCCCTGGCCGTAGGGAACCATGTTGGCCAGGCCATAGCGGAAGTTGTTGTAGCCGGGGCAGAGAATGCTGTTCACCGGCTTGAAGTCGTCGCCCTCGGGACGGTTGGCGTCCAGGTACAGATAGGAGGACGGGCTGGAGACCACATAACGCACGCGTATGCCCGCCTTGCGCAAGGCCTCCTCGCTGTTGTTCAGCACGGCATAACGCTGCATCAGCTGGCCGCCGGCCGAGTGGCCGATAAATACGAGTTCCTTGAGCATGGGGAAACGCTTGTCCGCGCTCAGGTAGCGGGCGATGTCGTCGAGCACGCCGCAGGAGTTGATGGCCTCCTTGCCGCGGGACTCCTGGCACTGCATCCAGTTGCCGCCGCGCCAGAGCGGGATCCTGCCGTCCGGCGACGGGTCCGACGCCGTCAGGAAATGCGGCACCAGCAACACGGTGCTGGATGCGTCCAGCCGCGCGGCCTGTAGCAGCCCCAGGCCCACGCCGAAGTAGCGGTCGGCGTCGCGCTGCACGCCATGCACAAACACCACGGCGCGCTCGATGCCGGGGGCCGGCCGGCGCAGGTCGATATTGGAATAGACCGCAAAGGGATAAGCCGCGCCGGTGGTTTCCAGGTCAATCACCTGCTCCCCGGGCGGCTCGCCGCCGGCCTTGTCTGCGGCGGCAAAAAGGCGCACACACAGAAAGGCCAGCCCCATGGCCACCACCACTTGTAACCACCTATTGCGAATGCACGTCATATCGAATCCCATCCTGTCGAAAACATGTGCAGCGAAAAGGCTTCACGCGGCGTGCCCGGATGCCGGTTTCCCGGCTATCTGCGGCACAAGTGGATCAGGGATCCAGCGTTTCCTTGACGATCTTTTTGCGAGCGGCCGGGAGTGGCGATCTGTAACAACTTGCAAATCCCAGCGCTGTTTTCGGCGATTCTAGGAAGGCATGTGCCGCATGTAAAATATCTTGATTCGCGATACTTGATACTTTTAAAGTATTCAAAGAGGCGCATCTCTCCCCTCCCATCGAGCGGGAAACCGGCAAACGCCACGCGGGCGGGGCATGCAGCCGAACTAAAACGTGTGAAAAAGCTGCGGGCCGCCAGGGACGGCCTCGGTTCGCGGTCTAGGCGGACCGCAGCGAGCGCGCGCCTATCTGCAGCGCGTGCGGCCCCCGCACCAGTTGCTCCTTGAGGAACTCGACGCAGACCCTGACCTTGGCCGAGCCGGCCGAGCGGGTGCTGGTCATGGCCCAGACATCGGCCGGCTCGTGGTGTGTGGGCAGCACCCTCACCACCCGGCCGTCGCGCAGGGGCTGCGCAACATCCCATATCGACAGCAGGCAGATGCCCTTGCCGTCCACGCTCCAGCCTTTCACCACGTCGCTGTGGTTGGAGCTGAAGCGGCTGGTTACCTTGACCGACTCCGGCCCCTTGGGCCCCATCAGGCGCCAGGTGCCGAAGGGCTGCTCGCGCTCGCGGTACAGCAGGCATTCGTGTTCCGCGAGTTCGGCCACCGACTTGGGGTGGCCGCGCTGCGCCAGGTAGACGGGCGAGGCGCACAGGATGCGCCAGCTCTCGACCAGGCGCTGGGCGATCAGCTGCGGCTGGGCCGGCTCGCCGACACGGATGTCGAGGTCGAAGTTCTCGCTGACCAGGTCCACGCGCCGGTCCAGCAGTTCGAGCCAGACCTCGATGCGGGGGTAACGCGTGCCAAGCAGAGAGAGTATGGGCGCCACATGTTCGCGGCCCAGGTGCTGGCTGGTCGCGATGCGCAACTGGCCCGAGGGCTCGCTCTTGGCGCTGCTGAAAGCCTCGGACATCGCGTTGGTGTCATCGAGGATACGCCGCGCCCACTGGTAGGCGCGCTCGCCGTCCTCGGTGATCACCACGCGGCGTGTCGTGCGGTGGAACAGGCGCACACCCAGCTGCGACTCCAGGATGCCTATGCGCTTGCTGATGTGCGCCGGCGTGGTGCCGACCTCCAGCGAAGCGGCGGCAAAACCGGAGCGACGCACCACCTCGCAAAACACTTGGAGATCCTTCAGGTCCATGGCCTTGATTATCAACAGCTCGTTGAATATGACTCAACTATTTGTCAGTTGTAGATATTTTTGTTGTTACTAGACTCCAGCTCAACAACAGCCCTCACCCAGAAAAGGACCCATGAGCAGACTCCCCATCGCCGTGATCGGCGCCGGCCTGATCGGCATCACCCATATAGACCGTGCGCTCAAAAGCCCGGACGTCCAACTCACCGGCATCGCCGACCCGACACCGGCGGCCGCCGACTTCGCGCGCTCCATCGGCGTCCCCTGTTTCCCTGACTACCAAAGCCTGCTGGCCGAAACCAGGCCCAAGGGCGTGATCGTCGCGACGCCCAACGTGACGCACGCCCAGATCACGGTCGACTGCCTGGAGCGCGGCGCCGCGGTGCTGGTCGAAAAGCCCATCGCCGACACCCTGGCCGACGGCCGGCGCATCTGCGAAGCCTCGCGCGCCACCGGGCTGCCGGTGCTGGTGGGCCACCAGCGCCGCCACAACCCCATCATGCGCAAGGCCAAGGCCATCGTGGCCGCCGGCACGCTGGGCCGGCCGGTCAGCGCCACGGCGATGTGCACCTGGCTCAAGCCGCGGGACTACTTCGACGTGGCCTGGCGCCGCAAGCCAGGCGGCGGCCCCATCCTGATCAACCTGATCCACGACATCGACCTGATGCGGCATCTCTACGGGGAAATCGACAGCGTGCAGGCCCTGGCCTCCAGCGCGGTTCGCGGCTTCGAAGTCGAGGACACCGCGGTAGTCGCGCTGCGCTTTCGCAACGGCGCGCTGGGCACGGTCACCGTGTCGGACACGGCGGCCGCGCCCTGGAACTGGGACCTGGCGGCGGGCGAGGCGGAGCGCTTCCCGCGCCAGGACATCAACGCGCATTTCTATTCAGGCACCGAAGGCTCGCTGACCCTGCCGCGCCTGGAAGTCTGGCGCTACCGCCAGGACCAGGGCCCGGCCCAGGGCTGGCACGACCCGCTGACCATGGAACGCACCGCCTTGCACATCGGCTGCCCCTACACCGAACAGCTACGCCACTTCGCCGCCCTCATCGAGGGCCGCGAAGCGCCCGTGTGTTCGGCGCAGGACGGTTTCCGCACGCTGGAAGCGACGCTGGCGGTGACGAAGGCAGCAACGACGGGACGCGCGGTCGCGCTGCCGGCTTGAGGGAGACAGCGTGACTCCGCTGTCTCTTGCCCATCTCACCGTGCTGGACGTGGCGCCGCCCGCCTTCTTTGATCTCGCGGCCCAGGCCGGCTATCAGAAGGTCGGCATACGCGTCTTTCCCGTCGCGCCCGGCGGCACGGCTTATCCGCTGAGCAGGCCCACGGTCATCGAATGGCGCCGCCGCCTGGCCGATGCCGGCGTCGGCGTGCATGACGTGGAGTTTCTCTCGATCGCGCCGCAGCTGCGTGTGAACAACTACGCGGCGACCCTGGCGCTGGCCGCCGAACTTGGCGCAAAGCGGCTCAGCGTCTCGGGCGACGACGCGAACTTCGAGCGCCTGGCTGAAAACTTCGGCGCGCTGTGCGACCTTGCCGCCGGTGTCGGCATAGGCGTGGACCTGGAGTTCATGCGCTTTCGCATCGTCGGCACGCTGCCGCAGGCCCTCGACATCGTCAAGCGCGCGGCGCGGCCCAACGGCAGGCTGCTCATAGACCTGCTGCACCTGTACCGCTCCGGAGGAACCGCCGCCATGCTGCGCGATGTTCCGGCCGCCCTGCTCGGCTCAGTGCAGCTGTGCGACGCGCCGCTCAGGGATCCTACCGATGCCGGCATCACGGACGAAGCGCGCCAGGGGCGCTTGTTCCCGGGCGAAGGCGAGTTGCCGCTGAAAGATTACATGGATGCCTTGCCCGCCGACATCCCTTTGTCGGTGGAGGTGCCGGCCGGCAAGACACATCCGGAGCTGGGACTGCCGCAACGCGCCGCGCGGGCCTGTGCCGCGTCGCGGGAGCTGCTGAAGTCCTGGCGGCCGTCGCGCTGATTCACATGCGGGGTTATCCCTGGAAACATAACTGTGCCGCCGCGATACGTCGAACGCGGACTGCGGCCGCGACAGGGAAATGGCCGCACGTTCAGGCGGCATTAGCTACAGCGAGCCTATACCGCCCGCCACCCTGCGTCACGCACTGGTCACCGACACAATTACTCCTAAGCACATTGCGCAGATGCGGGCCGCGCTTGACGAAGCACCCTTGAGCGTGCCATCTGCGGCCGTGGCTCAAATGGAGTTGGAGGACGGTGAGCCACCCAAGGTAATGTGGCAGAGAATGCGCCAACTGGCAGCGGTAATGGCCTGTACCCGCGATATCTGGTCTTGACTGTCCGCCTAGAATCGGTATGCGGGGTTTGGTTCCTTTTTTATCGACCTGAGCGAAACTCAAAATGGGCAATAAGTCTTTTAACAACAGGCACTTGACTGGATTTTCAGCAGCCAGGCTGTACGGCAGGGGCGATGTTATACCGCAGACCTTGCGGTATACATTACGTTAGGCGCCCGAATGAACCGATCTGTCCGATTCGCGGTGGTCTATGTCGTGCTTAGCGTAGTGTTGTTCCCAGTCACGCTGCTTCTCGTGCTTCCACACTTTCCTGGCACTGCCCTCGGTTGGCTGGCACTCATCGTATTGCCTGTGCCGCTAACCGCAGCCGGAGAATGGCTGTTTCAGTACAGGGAAATTAAGTGGTTGCGTCCTGTAGATGAGTGGGCAGCCGGGAGCGCCGCGTCACCATATCGCCTGGCCGTCGTCATTGGTATCGTTGCCCTGGCGGGAAGTCTTGGGTTGGTCGCAATGTGGTTAGCAGCCTAGGCAGCTACGAGTTGTTTGCTCGCTATGCAGGCGCCTAGCCCTTCCATCAACCGGACGTCCAACGAGCTTCGCCCGTCGGCCACCGATTATGTCAAACGTTAGACCGCACGGAAGCCATGTCCCGATCAGACGTTATCCCCGAGTTTCAGCGGCGCCGAGCTCTAGCGCAAATTCGAAAATCGCGCGCGGTGTGGTTCGTCCTGGCGTTCTTTGTCGGCATGGCAACTTCGCTTGTGCATGGCGCGCGCTTGCTTCCGTTCATGATTTGCAGTGGCGCAATTGTTGGTTTTTTCGGTACGCATCTATGGGCCCAGAATACATTCCGGTGCCCTAGCTGCAATCGCCAGCCGTTCCCGCGAGCGTGGCTGGTAGCGCGCCGTAATAATGTATTTCCGAGCGACCCTCTAGCCTGTCCCCATTGTGGAGTACGTCTGAAGTGAGTGCACTGATCTCTATCCACCGTCGGCGCAGGTCTAACTGGTCAATCGACACGGACGCACGAGTGCCTCCGGCTACTCCGCGGCCATTCTTGTGCGCCGGTCATCTCCAACGTCAGGCGTCGTGAACACCCCCGTCTCTGACCTCGCAACACTCTTGCGCACCATGGAGCCGGTGCTGCACGAGGGTGTGTACGTTTACTCCGTCGTTCCGGCCAACACCGAGCTGAGTTCTGTCCAGGCAATCGCAACGTTTCAAGAAGCCGAAGGCACGACGGTCATCACGTCAGAGGCCGAAGCGCTCAAAGCCGATCTGCCGATCCTGTTCCGCGCCGCCTGGATCACCCTCAAGGTCCACTCCGATCTTCAGGCAGTCGGTCTGACGGCAGCCTTCTCACATGCACTGAGCAAGGTCGGCATCAGTTGCAATGTCGTCGCAGCGGCCTACCATGACCACATATTTGTTCCCGTCGAACGGGCGCAGGAATCCTTGGCACAACTCAGGGCGCTGCAAGAGGCGGCCTCATCATGAAATGCGAGTCCACCGCTGCGACGCCGAACGCTTGAGATCAAACCAGAACTACACCTATGAACCTGTCCCCGCTTCTTTTCCGCCGGCGCATGCTGGCGAGTCTCGTATCGTTGACGACGGTGATCTGGTGGCGCAACGGGTCCGCGCAAGTGGGCTCGGGAGGAACTGGCATTACTCAAAGCATTGGCAGTGCTGATTTGGTGGTGGGTGAGGTCACTTTGCGCAGGGCCGGGCAGCAACCAACAGGCATGGTGAAAGGCGCCAAGCTGCTCCAAGGCGACCTCATTGAAACCAGGAACGACTCTGAGGCCCACGTTGCGTTTGACGATGGTGGCTACCTCGCCATACGACCGAACTCGACTGTCCGGATAGCCCAGTACGTCGTTACAGGCGATGCCACAGACCTGGCGACAATTGACTTGATCAGAGGCGCATTGCGATCGGTGACCGGGTGGATCGGCAAGCTCGACGCGCCGCGTTATCGAATCACCGCCAACACTGCCACGATTGGGGTCAGAGGCACCGATCACGAAGTGGTACTGGTACAAGCTGGAGATACCGCAGGCCTTGAGCCAGGGGTCCATAACCATGTCAACGAGGGCGCGACCACTTTGCGCAACCAAAACGGAGTCGTGAACATTGCGTCCGGCACGGCCGCTTATTCGCCGAGTTCAGGAGCGCGACCTTTGCGCCATGCAGTCGTCCCTGGTATTTTTGAACGCCTGCGTACACGACAGGAAAGCGCGATAAACAACCATGCCCAAAATATTCGCCAGCGCATGGAAGAACGTTTGCGCGAACGTGGAAAACTGCGCTCCAACGAGCGTTTCGAGCAGTTCCGGCAGCGTCAGCAAGCTCTTCGCCAGGGACGGGCGGACCTCAAGCAGCCGGGAAACAACACCGGCCAATCCCGGGCCGCTGAGGTATCGAAAGACAGACAGGCAGCACGACAGGCATTGCGGGAACAGCGGCAAGAAAAAATTCGGCAGCAGCAGGAAAGCCGGGCTCAAGAACGGGCGGGCCAACGAAAGAAGGCCGGCGAAAAACGTCGAATCGAAAAATGATCATGCGAGCATTACCGCTTGAGGGAGATCGTATGGAGAACACATCGGGCCAGGGTGCAGCAGCGACCGTCCCCGCAGACATCGATAAGTGGAACTGGGGAGCGTTCCTTCTGAACTGGATCTGGGGTATAGGCAACAACACATTCATCGCGTTGCTCATGTTCGTGCCCTTCGTCAACGTGGTCATGATCTTCATCTTGGGAGCGAAAGGCAGTTCCTGGGCCTGGCGAAACAAGCGCTGGGACAGCGTTGATCAATTCAAGGCCATGCAACGGCGTTGGGCCAAGTGGGGCGTAGCCGTATGGGTAGGCGCTATCCTAGGGTGTGTTGCCTTGTTCTTCACGATCGCCGCTTCTTTTAAGAGCTCCGAGGCCTTCAAACTTGCGATGGTCAAGCTGGGTGCAGACGAACAGGTATCTCAGCTCATAGGAAAGCCCATGTCGGCAGGCATGCCTATGGGCAGCATCGAGGTGTCCGGCCCGCGCGGTAGCGCGAGCCTGTCGTTCACCGTCGAGGGACCAAAGGGCAAGGGCACGGCCTATGTGGAGGCGGTCAAGGATCTTGGGCAATGGAAAATCGAGCGCATGGCGTTCGAGCAGGAAGGCACAGGGCGCCGAATTGATCTCGCTCAGTGATCCAACCCCTCCATTGAGTCGAACGTAAAACCTCATGATTCGTCGCGGGTCAGGTCAGGTCGACGGCTTCGAATGGCTGCAACTGGACGGCGCTGTCCTGTCGTTCGCGCACATCGTGTCCGGGCTCTGCGAAGACAACCATCTTCTGATCTCCTGCTTTGATTCCGGCCCCATATATCCGTCGGATGAGGAGCAGTCCATTGGATGGCGGTCGCTTCCTGCCGGCATGCTGAGTCCGCCTCTGCATGCCGGCTTGACGCTCCCTTCGGAGCAATATGATGAGTGGTGGGTGTTCGAACTCGCGCAGCAAGCCGAAGCTCTTCCTGCATACGATTGCTTTGTCAACCGCACCGCTTGGACACTCCGTACTTTGGAGGAAATTGAGAGCGCGTACGATCCGACTTGGGAACGAGGAAGGTTGGAGTGGCTTGGCGTGATGCAGGAGCGCTTCTGGTCAATGGTGCGCTCCTATCGACCGGTTGCCTACATTGCGGACGGCGACTCTTTGATCGTCGCATCTAACAGCAGGAGGTTGCTTGAAGCGTTTCAGAGGCATGATGTTTAACTGGTCGTTCGGCATGCACGCCCAGCGGCGTCCGCTCCCTGCGGTCGCACCTTTTCCCAGTCGCCGGCCAACTCGGCGTTATGCCGCAAATGTCCTGAGTGTCGTCTGCGCCATCTTCGTCAGCGCGCCCATGGCGGCTCCTGCGGAGGGTACGCGCCATCCCAGCGCCGTTTCCATCGGGCCTGGTGCGGAGCAGACAGAACGAGAGATCGCCGCGCTTAAGCGCAAGCGAAGAGCTCAGCTCGAAGCGCTCAAAAAGCAGCTTCAGACGCTGCCGCCGCCCCCTGAGCGGCGGGACGGCGAGCCATCGCACGTCACGGAGAGAAGAGAAAAATACTTTGAATTCCAGCGCACGCTGGCGGAGATAGAGAGACGCATCCTCGTTGAGGAACGCACAACCGTTGGTTGGCAAAAGTCAGTCGACCCAGTGGTCCGAAGCTACTACGACAGAGTTCGTATCCGGATTGAATCTCAAGGCAACAAGGACTTCCCAAAGGAGGAAGGCAAGTCTCTGTACGGGCGCGTCGAAGTCTCCTTTGAGGTTCTGCCGCAGGGCACGATCAACAACATCGTCACCGCCCAAGCAACGTCGGAAGCCTTGGCTGCCCACGCAGTTCGAATTATTGAGGCGGCGGCGCCGTTCGAGCCCTTTCCTCCTGCCTTGGCCAAGAAGTTCGATCGAGTGGTTATTAGCGCTCCCTTCAACTATTCCAAGGAGTAGCGATGCGGCATAAGCTGTCAATCGGCACGGACACACAACATCTGAAGGCGGCTTCGTGCATTAACTTCAGAACGAAGCACGCCGTTGTCGCCAGTTCATCACCAACATCAGGCACCCTCACCCCACTGACGCCATGAAACACGCTCTTCTCGCCGCGCTTCTCGGGCTGCTCACAACCTGCAGTCTTGCCGCCGGTCCAGCGTTGGCGCCAAACGCTCCGAAAGACAATCCTGTTCGCGCCAAGTCGGCGGCGGACATTGACAAGGCAATTGCGCCGTACATTGCCCAGGCAAAAGCCTCGTATCCACAGGCCAAGCAGCGTTTCCTCATCGGCGTCCCGAAAGGCCAATCCTTCTTTCTCACGACACGTCTCTTCGATCGGAAGGGAAATGTGGAGCAGGTCTTTGTTGCGGTGCAGAGCATTCGCAACGGCCTGGTTGAGGGAAGGATCTGGAGCGACATCGAGCGCGTTGAAGGTTTCCGCCACGGCGACGCATACTTTTTTCACGAGGCAGCGATGATCGACTGGCTCATTACCAAGCCCGATGGAACGGAGGAAGGTAACTTCGTCAGAAAGTTCCTCGATACTTACTCCAGCAAGTAAGCGCCGAATGCCTGACGCTTCCATCGACTTTCATCGAACTGCCTACTCCAGAGAACCGGGGCATGCAGCCATGCATCTAACCTTAGACTCTTTTTTACATTCAACGCACTGTGTGGGAGGCCATGAATGAGCTGGGATGTCTCGCTATACAAATTTACGCGGTCATACAAAATCATCGAAGAAATTCCAAATGACGAAAAGCTGCTAGCTCTGGGATCGCTACGCGAGGTCCAGGCTGCGGTGTCCTCAGTCTTCCCCGGCACCAGCTGGAGCGACCCTCACTGGGGAATCTACGACAGTGAGTTTGGCTCGATCGAGTTCAACATCGGGAAGGAGGAGCCGGTGGAGGGCCTGGCGCTTCACGTGCGCGCGAGTGATGCCATCGTTGGCGGCATTCTTCAGCTGTGCGGGCTCATGGGTTGCCAAGCCATAGATATGACCGACAGCAGCTTTCTGGACCAGTCGGAACACCCGGCGGCGGGCTTGCAGAAGTGGCGGGAATACCGAGACCAAGTCGTTGGCAACGATGCGGTTTAACCTTTCCTTCAAGCGGACGCCTTCCGGCCTGCTTCGTGCGTTTCCAGTCGCGACTCATGTTCAACCAGAGCTGGAGAACGGAGCGCCCACGCAAGGTAACGTAGCAGAGAATGCGCCAACTCTGGTGGGAAGGGGCGCCTGAAGACAGTCATTTGGTCGGATTGAAAGCCGGACCAGTCCTACAATCGGCCATGCGCCTCAGAACCATCATCATCCTATCTATCACGCTGCCCTTGGGCGCATGCGTCTCCTTCAACAATTTGAAATCTGCGGGAGAGTTGCGCACCTCTCCCGATGAGGGCGTTGTGATCATCGGTGCTCCCGCAGGAACCAAGCTCGTGGTTCATAGCGGAAGTGCTGAATCTGGAAAATTCGTAGCCGACGGTTTTCTACCTGATGGGATCATCGGGACCGCCGACGACGGATTCCTTGTTCGCAAGCTACGCATTCAGAAGCCCGGTCGAGGTTACGCCCTTGTCTCGATAATCTCTGACAAGAGCTACTCTGCCAACTGTGGGCAGAATCTTGCAATGTTCACGGTGAAGCCTGGAGAGATTCAGTACATCACGACCTTTGCTTTCAATCCGTCGGGAGATCGAGTTGGCGTTAGCAATACATCTGATTTGCCTTCGGCCGCAGGCTACATAAAGGCAAAGTTCCCTGAGATTGCGCGGGAAGTCATTCAAGGCGACGTCGGAGTCATTGAGCAGGGTCGCTGCCAAAGCGGAGGCGGCGTCAACTACATCCCAATCTACATGCCACGCAGGCGCTGATGCCTGACCCCTCCGTCAAGGGGACCGGCCTACGGCATCTACAAAGTTGAGGGGTATGCGGAAACCCGCGATGCAATCATCTGGGTTATGTTGACCGCGCCGAACTTCAAATATGGCTTGTCGCTCGAACAAGTCTTTGCCGGCTTGAGACATGGTTTTCAGTCAGTACGGCCCAAGTTGAAAGATAGTGGGCGTATTGAGCAATGGGAGGCTTCGCGCCAGAAAATGCAACCGGCCTACGCGTTGTTCGCAAATGGCAACTTTCCTCGGGGGACAAAGATACTGCAAGAGGCCCAGGAACTTTTTACGACATTGCGCCGGATCAAAGGCAAGGCTGTGTCGCGCCAAGAACTGGGTGATACCGAGAACGCTGCGAATCAACTCGACGAGCGGTAGAGGTGGTTGCTCTACCGCACGCTGCTCGTCCAGCGATGCATTCAGCTTAGTGCACGCCCTTTACATGCTGAATTCGCTCCCCATAACCTTGAGAGGCAATGCCCGCCGAGTGCGGCAGTTGGGGTAAAGCCTGCTCGTTCACGATCGACCAGCGTCTTACAGTTTTGGCGGTGGCGTTGACGATCCGCGGCACACTTATGCATCCAAAAGCGGCACGGTTATGCTTCCAAGGACAGGATTCCATCGGCGCGGCGATGGCGATTGGTGCGGCTGGCGGGGATCGAACCCACGACCCTTGGCTTCGGAGGCCAATACTCTATCCACTGAGCTACAGCCGCAACGCTGAAAAACGGTTTGCGCCGGAATTCGCGGCCGTAGGGCGCGAAATCAGGGCAGTTTGCACCGCGCGAGCGATTCACGCCGCGCAGCGTGTCCGATTCTACCAGCCGGCCATGGTGCCCACCGGGGCTGCGCAAGGCCCCAGTTATAATGTGAGGTTGCTGAGCAAGCGCTATACAGGCGCGCCACCAACACGCGATAGCCCCCCGATTTTTAGTTTTTTGAGGACGCCATGAGCGCAAACGACCACACCACGGCCCACGAAGAAGCCCACACTGGCCCGATCAAGACGCCCCAGCAGCTGCTGGCAGCGGTTTTTTTCTCTTTTGTCGTCCCCGTTTTCGCCATCATCGGCCTGGTTTATTACGTCGCTTCGGCCAACAAGCCGGCCGCAGGCGCCAGCGAAGATGCCAAAGCCGTCGCACAGCGCATCCAGAAAATCGGTTCAGTTGAAATCCGCGATGCGAACCGTCCCCTCAAATCCGGCGAAGAAGTCTACAAAGCCCAGTGCGTGACCTGCCACGGCACGGGCGCCGCCGGCGCACCGAAGTTCGGCGACGCGGGCGCCTGGGCACCGCGCATCAAGACCGGCTTCGACGCCCTCTGGCATTCCGCCCTCAAGGGCAAGGGCGCGATGGGTGCGCAAGGCGGCGGCGACTTTGAAGACATCGAAGTTGGCCGCGCCGTGGTCTACATGACGACGGCCGCCGGCGGCAAGTTCGCCGAACCCAAGGCACCTGCCGCGACAGCAGCGGCTCCCGCCGACGCACCGGCCGCCGCGGCCCCATCGGCTGACGTCGTGGCGGCCCTGGCCGCCGCCAATAAGGGTGCGGCACCCGCTGCGGCACCTGCCGCCGCCGGCGGTGCCGTCCCCGCGCTGTACGGCCAGGTCTGCGCCACCTGCCACGCAACGGGTGTGGCCAACGCCCCCAAGCTCGGTGACAAGGCCGCCTGGGGCCCACGCGTGGGCGCTGGCGTCGATGGGCTGACCGCCAGCGCCATCAAGGGCAAAGGCGCAATGCCTCCCAAGGGCGGCTCCGCAGCGTCCGACGGCGAAATCAAGGCCGTGGTTCAGTACATGGTGAACGCGGCCAAGTAAGCACCCGCCTCGCATACAAAAAAGCCGGTCGTTGACCGGCTTTTTTTATGTGCCTTCCGGCTATGTGCGCAGCCCCTGCGGGCTGCGCACATAGCCGAAGCGCGCCGGCAGTTCGCGGGCGGTGTGTTCCTCGGGCACCCACAGGCCCTGCTCCACCGCATCGGCGGCATGCGTCATGTCCTGGGTGTGGACCAGGCCGAAACCCAGGTCGGTCTCCAGGTAAAGCCGCCCGGCCTCATCCAGAATGCAGCGCTGCGCGCGCGCGGCCGCGCCGGTGTGCGCGCTGACCAAAAAAGACGGCGCCGGGGCTACGCGCCAGACCAGCGGTGTGGCTTCGAGCTCCACATAGACGCGCTGCGGGCCGTTCTGGAAGAACCAGCGGCCGCTGGCGTCGCTTTCGTAGTTGCGCTGGATGAAGTCGATCAGCTTGTCGTGCTTGAGCAGCGAGCCCTTGGCGACCTTGTTGCGTGCGGGGTCGGCTCCTGCTGTACCGCTGAAGGGCCCGGCGGCCTGGGCCCTGTCGTCACGCATATACCAGTTGCCGCGCGCGTCCAGGCCCAGCCAGCCGTAGCAGTCGGGAACATTGGGCCACTTGGCAATCGCCTGCCGAACTATGTCGTCCATGGTCTTATTCTGCGCCGTGCATCGCGCTTTTATAGCTGTGCCGCGAGGAACCCTGTGACCGCATCGGGCATGGCGCGCACATGGCCCGGAAAGGGTGCCGAGGGAAAGCCCACGTGGCCGCCTTGGGCCGGCTGCCACAGCGTGACATGCGGGCCCGCTTCCGAGGCCTGCGGCAGGCTGGACGCAGGCACAAAGGGATCGTTGAGCGCGTTCAGGGCCAGCGCGGGCACGGCAATCCGGTGCAGGTGCGGCTTGGCCGAGGCCCGCGACCAGTAGTCATCGGCATTCTTGAAGCCGTGCAGCGGTGCGGTGAAAACGTCGTCGAACGCATAAAGGTCGCGCGCGGCCAGCAGCCGCTCGCGGTCGAACAGCCCGGGATGCTGCTCGAGCTTTTGCAAGGCCTTGGGCACCATGGTCTTGAGGAACATGCGGGTGTAGACCAGGCGGTTAAAGCCCCGGCCTATGGCCCAGCCGCTGGCGGCAAGGTCCAGCGGCGAGCACACGGAAGCGACGCCGGCCACCACCTGCCGGGCCTCGGCGCCCATCTCGCCGGCCCAGCGCATGAGCGCATTGCCGCCCAGCGAGATGCCGACGGCCATCACCGGCCCGCCGCGCTGGGCCGCGAAGCGCCGCAGTATCCAGTCGATCTCGGCGAAGTCGCCCGAGTGGTAGGCACGCGGCGCGAGGTTGATCTCGCCCGAGCAGCCGCGGAAATGCGGGATCGCGCAGGCCCAGCCGCGTTCGCGCGCGGCATCGGCCAGCGCTTCGGCATAGTGGCTGGCGGAGGAGCCTTCGAGGCCATGGAAGACGACCAGCAAGGGTGTTGCCGCGGTAGCTGTGTCATCCGTCACCAGCCAATCCACATCGACAAAATCCTCATCGGGCGTGGTCCAGCGTTCACGGCGAAACACCGGCTGCGGGCCGAGGAAGCGGCGCGACTGCAGGGCAGCCCAGATGGTCTGCAGGTTGCCACCCGGGAGCCACCAGGGCGCGGCATAGTTCATGGTGGGTTCCATGCGCAGCCGGATCAATGGAGAACGGTGGGCGTTTCCGACACTTCCTGCATTTCGCGCGGCGTGCCGGGACTGGCATGGTGGGCCACCATGCGCCAACCCTGCGCGGTCTTGTGGTACACATTGGTGGCGATGACGTAGGCGTGGCGAGGGCCTTCTTCGGTGAGCACCTCGATGCGCTCGAGCACGCTGTGCACGCTGGCGCTCATGGTCTCCACCTTGCGCACCTTGATGGGCTGCGCGCGTATGGTGCCGTTGGAAAACATCGCATCGAAGGTGGCGCGTATGGCCGCCGGCCCCACGAGGCGGGCGCCCCCCGGGTGCACGCAGACGATGTCGTCCTCGTCACCCCAGCAGGCCATGAGTTTTTCAATGTCGCCGCTTTGCAGCGCATCGTAAAAAGCCGCCTCGATGTCATCGGCGTTGCCGGTGCTGGCGGGCGGGACTTTGGGTTTGGGCATGGGGGCGATCAAAAAGAGTTCGGGCAAGAGGATGGCGGCTTCAATCCGGCTTGGCGTTTGGTGCTGAATTCTGCGCGGGATTGCGCGCCGCAGCAAGCCAGTCCTGGACCACGCCCTGCATGCCGCCGCCCGCCTGGCCCGTGCCGCGGCCGCTGCGGCTGCCGCTTTGGTTGGCCTGCCACAGCAACTCGGGCGCGGCCACGTGGGTGCCGGGCGGCAGCAGCTGCAGGGCGGCATCGACGAACTCCGCGAGCTTGGCGGGCCGCACCGGCTGCTCGGCTTGGGGAATCATGAACCTGAGCGTGGACAGCATCCAGGCCGCGACCCGCTCCAGGACATTCTTTCCCGCGGCGTCCTGCGCCTTGCGGGCCGAACGCACCAGCAGCAGGCGTTCAAAGCCCAGGGCGGCGACGGCTTGCTCGTCCAGATTGGCCAGGCCGCGCTTGAGCGCATCGGGCAGGCGCCCGGTGGCGTGCGGCACCACCACGACCAGGGCTTGCACGCCGCAGCGCTTGAGCCATTGCGCCAGCGCGGGCAGCTCCGAAGGCGCGGGCGTCCAGAGCGTGCGCTCACGTCCGTAGTACATGCGCGGCGGCTCGAACATGACCAGCCCGGTGTGCGCCGGCAGCGGCCTGGCGGCCCATTGCGCTATCGGCGAAGGCAGGCCCGCCAGCGCGATGCTGACGCCGGAGAGCCCGGTCGCCATGGCCTCGGTGGCCAGCACCTCGGTGTGCGCATAGCGGCCGCTGCCGACCAGGCGGCGCAGCACCTCGTTGCCCAGCACGCCGGTGGCGCCGGCCACCAGCAGGCGCGGCTTGGCCTGTGCGGGCGGCGGGCGCAGGGCGGACTGCAAAGCCTGCAGCGGGCTGCCGGACGCGGAGGATGTGGGCAGCGGGGACATTCGACTATGTTAGTGTTGCGGCTTGCATTTTCGGAGGCATTGCCATGACGATATCCCGCTTTTTGACATTCACCCTCGCGGCCCTGCTGAGCCTGCTGCTCTCGGGCTGCGGCTACAACGACTTCCAGCGCCTGGACGAGCAGACCAAGTCGGCCTGGTCCGAAGTGCTGAACCAGTACCAGCGCCGCGCCGACCTGGTGCCCAATATCGTGGCCACGGTCAAAGGTGAAGCGGCCTTCGAGCAGGATACGCTGACCAAGGTGGTGGAAGCGCGCGCCAAGGCCACCTCCATCCAGGTGACGCCCGAAACCCTCAACGACCCGGCCGCCTTCAGCAAATTCCAGGCCGCGCAGGGCGAGCTGGGCAGCGCGCTGAGCCGACTCATGGTGGTCAGCGAGCGCTACCCCGACCTGAAAGCCAACCAGGGCTTTCGCGACCTGCGCGTGCAACTCGAAGGTACGGAAAACCGTATCACCGTGGCGCGCAACCGCTACATCCAGACCGTGCAGGAGTACAACGTGCTCACGCGCAGTTTCCCGAACAACCTGACGGCCATGATCTTTGGTTACCAGGTCAAGCCCAACTTCTCGGTGCAGAATGAGGCGCAGATCTCCACGCCGCCGGTGGTGGACTTCAACAAGAAATAAAGCGCGGCGGACCTGAGCGTGCAGCGCCTCATGCTTCTCGTTCGCGACGGCGCCCGGCTGCTGCTGGGCCTGCTGCTGGCCGCCTGGCTGCCGCTGGCGGCCTGGGCGCAGGGCGGCGTGCAGCCTGTGCCGGCGCTAACGGCACATGTGATGGACAGCACCGGCACTCTGGAGCCCGCGCAGCGCGAAGCGCTCGAAGCCAAGCTCACGGCCTTCGAAAAAAGCCGCGGCGCCCAGGTGGTGGTGCTGCTGGTTCCCACAACCCAGCCGGAAGACATTGCCGCCTATGCGCAGCGCGTGGGCGACAGCTGGAAGATAGGCCGCAAGGACGTAGGCGACGGCCTCTTGCTGGTGGTGGCCAAGAACGACCGCAAGGTGCGCATAGAAACCACCAAGGCGCTGGAAGGCGCCATCCCCGACCTGGCGGCGCGCCGGGTCATAGACACGGCCATCACGCCGCGCTTCAAGCAGGGTGACTTCGCCGGTGGGCTCGATGCCGCAGCCGATCAGCTCATTGCGCTGATCAGCGGTGAAAACCTGCCCGCGCCCGAACACAGCCGCGGCAGCGGCGGCCACAACGACGGTTTTGAGTGGACGGACCTGGCCGTCTTCCTGTTTTTTGCGGTGCCGATTGCCGGGCGGATCGCGGCCATGGTGCTGGGGCGCAAATTCGGCGCGCTGGCCACCGGCGGTGTGGTCGGCGTGCTGGCCTGGATTTTCACCAGCAGCCTGATCGTGGCCGGCCTCGCCGTGCTGGTGGGTACGGTGTTCGCGCTGGTCGCCAGCCTGGGCGCACTGGGCGGACTGGGCCGAGGCGGCCGCTCATCGGGCGGCTGGACCAGTGGCGGTTTTGGCAGCGGCGGTGGCGGCGGCTGGAGCAGCGGTAGCAGCAGCAGCGATGGCGGCGGCTTCAGCAGCGGCGGCGGTGGTGATTTCGGCGGCGGCGGCGCCTCGGGAGACTGGTAGGCATCATGCTCAACAAGCTCAAGACCCTGCTCAAACACCTCTGGCTGGATGCCTCCGACACCCGGCGCGCGATTCCGCCCGATATGCTGCAGCGGCTCGCGCGGCGCGTGGCGGCCAGCGAGCGGCGCCACAGCGGCGAGATCCGCATCTGCGTGGAGGCTTCACTGCCCCTGAGTTATCTGTGGCGCCTGGGCAAACAGAATTCCATCGCCGCGCTCACGCGCCAGCGCGCGGTCACCATGTTCGGCAAGCTGCGGGTCTGGGACACGGAGCACAACAACGGCGTGCTGATTTACGTGCTGCTGGCCGAGCGTGCGATCGAGATCGTCGCCGACCGCGGCCTGGCGCGGCATGTCGGCCCCGACCAATGGCAGGCCTTGGTGGCGCGCATGGCGGCCGCGTTTCGCGAGCAGCGTTATGAAGACGGGTTGACGCAGGCACTGGAAGAAACTTCGGCGGTGCTGATGCAGCACTTCGCGGTGGATGGCTCAGAAGAAGGCGCACAAGCCAGGGCGAATGAACTGCCCGATGCGCCGCTGCTCCAATAAGAGAGCCAAAGAATCAGGATGAAAGCAGGACGCCCAGGACGAACAACCCCGTCAGCACAACCAGGATGCGGCGTATCCATGTCCTGAGCGAACGTCGTCCCCGGCGCTGCGGCGAAAGCTCTTCGTCCCACGTCAGACTGTCCAGTGTGCTGTTCATAGTCCCACCTCGTCGGTTAGCTTGAATCCCTGGATCCACGATACGGCAGGGGCGCCCTTGCTGGCTACGATTTAGCGTGTCCAGTTGTTAAGCTGAGGTGCCGGCGCAACAGCATGAGTGCGAAAGAATTACCGGCCATGCGCCGCCCATGAAAAAAGCCCCTGGCTTTCGGCAGGGGCTTCGTGCATTCCGGTGGAACCGGAAAGACTGTTTTTATTTCTTCTGGCGGTATTTGCGCAAAGCGGCGATCTGCGCGGCCATGACGGCGAGTTCAGACTGGGCCATGGCGATGTCGATGTCGCTCTTGGCGTTCTTCAGCGCTTCCTCGGCGGCAGCCTTGGCTTCGCTGGCCTTGGTCTCGTCCAGGTCTTTGCCGCGGATGGCGGTGTCGCTCAACACCGTCACGCAGTTGGGCTGCACTTCGAGCAGGCCGCCGGCCACGAAGACGAACTCTTCCGTGCCGTCGGCTTTTTCAATGCGCACGGCACCCGGCTTGATGCGGGTGATCAGCGGCGTGTGGCGCGGGTAAATGCCCAGCTCGCCAGCCTCGCCGGGCAATGCCACGAACTTGGCTTCGCCCGAGAAGATGGACTCTTCTGCGGATACGACGTCGACGTGAATGGTGCTCATACGTACTCCAATTAAAAAGGTGAGTGGAAAGTGGACAGTTGAGATGAGCCGCTAGGCGGCGCGCGGAAATGTGCAGAAAGCACATTAAGCACGCCAACAACGCGGATCGCTCAAATGGCCGCTTTACGCCACCTTTTTGGCTTTTTCGAAGGCTTCGTCGATGGTCCCGACCATGTAGAAAGCCTGTTCGGGCAGGTGATCGCACTCGCCGGACACAATCATCTTGAAGCCGCGAATCGTTTCAGCCAGGCTGACGTACTTGCCGGGGGAGCCGGTGAACACTTCAGCAACGTGGAAAGGCTGCGACAGGAAACGCTGGATCTTGCGAGCGCGGGCCACGGCCAGCTTGTCTTCAGGGGCCAGTTCGTCCATGCCCAGAATCGCGATGATGTCGCGCAGTTCCTTGTAGCGCTGCAGCGTGCCCTGCACGGCACGGGCCGTGTTGTAGTGGTCTTCGCCGACGACGTTCGGGTCCAGCTGGCGGCTGGTGGAGTCCAGCGGGTCGACCGCGGGGTAGATACCCAGCGAAGCGATGTCACGCGAGAGCACCACGGTGGAGTCCAGGTGGGCGAAGGTGGTGGCAGGCGACGGGTCGGTCAAGTCATCGGCAGGGACGTAAACGGCCTGGATGGAAGTGATGGAGCCGACCTTGGTGGAGGTAATACGCTCTTGCAGGCGGCCCATTTCCTCGGCCAGCGTGGGCTGGTAGCCCACGGCGGAAGGCATACGGCCCAGCAGCGCGGACACTTCGGTACCGGCCAGCGTGTAGCGGTAGATGTTGTCCACGAAGAACAGCACGTCGCGGCCTTCGTCACGGAAGGATTCGGCGATGGTCAGGCCCGTCAGCGCGACGCGCAGGCGGTTTCCTGGGGGCTCGTTCATCTGGCCGTAGACCATGGCCACTTTGGATTCGCCGAGGTTCTCGAGGTTCACGACGCCGGAGTCGGCCATCTCGTGGTAGAAGTCATTGCCTTCGCGGGTACGTTCGCCCACACCGGCGAACACGGACAGGCCCGAGTGCGCCTTGGCGATGTTGTTGATCAGTTCCATCATGTTCACGGTCTTGCCGACGCCGGCGCCGCCGAACAAGCCCACCTTGCCGCCCTTGGCGAAGGGGCAAACCAAATCGATCACCTTGATGCCGGTTTCCAGCAGTTCCTGCGACGGCGACAGTTCGTCGTACGCGGGAGCTTTGCGGTGGATGGGGGCGGTCAGGGTCTGGTCGACCGGGCCGCGCTCGTCGATGGGCGAACCCAGCACGTCCATGATGCGGCCCAGCGTGGCCTTGCCCACGGGAACCGTGATGTTGGCGCCGGTGTTGTACACGACGTTGCCGCGGCGCAGGCCGTCGGAGGTGCCCAGCGCGATGGTGCGCACGATGCCGTCGCCCAGCTGCTGCTGGACTTCCAGCGTCAGCGCGGAGCCTTCCATCTTGAGCGCGTCGTAAATCTTGGGCATCTGGTCGCGCGCGAATTCCACGTCAACCACCGCACCAATACACTGAACAATCTTGCCTTGAGCCTGAGCCATGATTGAATCCTTTTCCGTTTCTTTAAATCTTTAAATCGGGTGTGGCGGCCTAAACCACTATCAGACCGCTGCAGCACCGGCAACGATTTCCGAAAGTTCTTTCGTGATCGCCGCTTGACGCGTTTTGTTGTAAACCAGCTTGAGTTCGCCGATCACGCTGCCGGCGTTGTCGGTGGCGGCCTTCATGGCCACCATGCGGGCGGACTGCTCGGACGCCATGTTCTCGGCAACCGCCTGGTACACCAGCGCTTCCACGTAGCGAACCAGCAGGTCGTCGATCACGGTCTGCGCGTCGGGTTCGTAGATGTAGTCCCAGCCGTGCTGGTCCTTGTCGGCCTGCAGGTGCGCTGCCGTCAAAGGCAGCAACTGCTCGACCACGGGCTCCTGGCGCATGGTGTTGATGAACTTGGTGTAGCACAGGTACACCGCGTTGATCTTGCCTTCGCTGTAAGCGTCGAGCAGCACCTTGACGGGGCCAATCAGTTTTTCCAGGTGCGGCTTGTCGCCGAGCTGGGTCGCGTGCGACACCACCTTGGCGCCCACCCGATTGAGAAAACCGAGGCCCTTGTTGCCGATGGCGACTGCCCGCGCGTCATGGCCGGCGGCCTGCACTTCCTTGAGCTTGGCCGTCACGGCGCGCAGCACGTTGGTGTTCATGCCGCCGCACAAGCCCTTGTCGGTCGTCACCACGATGAACCCGGTGGCCTTGGCGTCGTTGGACTCCATGAACGCGTGGGTGTACTCGGGGTTGGCCTGACTCAGGTTGGCCGTGATGTTGCGGATCTTGTCGCTGTAAGGACGGGCAGCGCGCATCCGCTCCTGCGCCTTGCGCATCTTGGAGGCGGCCACCATCTCCATGGCCTTGGTGATCTTCTTGGTGTTTTCCACCGATTTGATCTTGCCGCGTATTTCCTTGCCTGCTGCCATATGGATTCCTAAGGGGTTCCTGAGGGTTGCTTAATTACCTGCTTGACGATGAGGTCAGGCGAGATCAGGCAAACGACTTCTTGAACTCGGTCACGGCCGCGTTCAGTTCCGCCTCAGCGTCCTTGTCCATGGCCTTGTTGGCTTCGAGCTTGGCCATCAGGGCCGCGTTCTTGTCCTTCAGGTAGGCGTGCAGGCCGTGTTCAAAAGCCAGGACCTTCTTGACTTCGATGTCGTCCATGAAGCCCTTGTTCACGGCGAACAGCGTGGCGGCCATGTTGGAAATCGACAAAGGCGAGTACTGGGCCTGCTTGAGCAGTTCGGTCACGCGGGCACCGCGGTCCAGCTGCTTGCGGGTGGCTTCGTCCAGGTCGGAAGCGAACTGCGCGAAGGCAGCCAGTTCACGGTACTGGGCCAAGTCGGTACGGATACCGCCGGACAGGTTCTTGATCAGCTTGGTCTGGGCGGCGCCGCCGACGCGGGACACCGAGATACCGGCGTTAATGGCGGGACGAATACCGGCGTTGAACAGGCTGGTTTCCAGGAAGATCTGGCCGTCGGTGATCGAGATCACGTTGGTCGGCACGAAAGCGGACACGTCGCCGGCCTGCGTTTCGATGATGGGCAGCGCGGTCAGCGAACCGGTCTTGCCTTTGACCGCACCCTTGGTGAAGTCTTCCACATACTTCTCGTTCACGCGGGCTGCGCGCTCGAGCAGACGGCTGTGCAGGTAGAACACGTCGCCGGGGTAGGCTTCGCGTCCTGGTGGGCGGCGCAGCAGCAGCGAAACCTGGCGGTAGGCCACGGCCTGTTTGGACAGGTCGTCATACACGATCAGCGCGTCTTCGCCGCGGTCGCGGAAGTACTCGCCCATGGTGCAGCCGGAGTAGGCGCTGACGTATTGCATGGCGGCGGACTCGGAAGCCGCAGCGGCCACGACGATGGTGTATTCCATCGCGCCGGCTTGTTCCAGTGCGCGCACCACGTTCTTGATCGAGGAAGCCTTCTGGCCGATCGCGACGTAGACGCAGGAAACGCCCTTGCCCTTCTGGTTGATGATGGCGTCGATGGCCACGGCGGTCTTGCCGGTCTGGCGGTCGCCGATGATCAGTTCGCGCTGGCCGCGACCGACGGGCACCATGGAGTCGATGGACTTCAGGCCGGTCTGCAGGGGCTGGTCGACGGATTTACGGGCGATCACGCCGGGCGCGACCTTCTCGATCACGTCGGTCATCTTGGCGTTGATCGGGCCCTTGCCGTCGATGGGCTGGCCCAGGGCGTTCACCACGCGGCCGAGCAGCTCGGGGCCGACGGGCACTTCCAGGATGCGGCCCGTGCACTTGACGGTGTCGCCTTCGGCGATATGTTCGTATTCGCCCAGGATCACGGAACCGACCGAGTCGCGCTCGAGGTTCAGCGCCAGGCCGTAGGTGGGGGAGCCGTCGGCGGTTGCGGGGAATTCCAGCATTTCGCCCTGCATCACGTCGGACAGGCCGTGGATGCGGACGATACCGTCGGTGACGGACACCACGGTGCCCTGGTTGCGGATGTCGCTGCTGCCGGTCAGGCCTTCGATACGGCTCTTGATCAGTTCAGAAATTTCTGCGGGATTGAGTTGCATGACTCTTTCCTTCTTTCAGTATGTTGTTGGCTAAAAACCTGCGGACTGCGCCTGGGCACCGGGCTCAGGAAACCAGCGCCACTTTCATTTGCTCTAAACGGGCTTTGACCGAGGTGTCCAGCACCTCGTCACCCACCACGACTCGCACGCCGCCTATCAGGGCCGGCTCCAGCTCAACCTGGAGGTTGAGCTTCTTGCCAAAGCGCTTTTCCAGCGTTGCCGACAGGTCGGCCAGCGCCGCGCCGTCGAGCGCGAAAGCGCTGTAGACGGTCGCATCGGACGAACCGCTCTGCGCATTTTTCAGGACACGGAACTGCGCGGCGATTTCCGGCAGGACGCTAAGGCGGCCGTTCTCGATCACCGTGCGCAGGAAGTTTTTCGCGGCGTCCGGCAGCTTGGTCTTGGCAACGCCCGAAATCACGTCGAACGCCTGCGCCGAAGTGACGCCGGGGTTGCCGGCGTACTGCTGCAGCTGCGCATTCGCAGCGATGGCGGCCAGCTCGTCGAGCCAGGCGGCGGTGCCGCCCAGGTCGGAGCCGGAGGCCTTGAACAGCGCTTCGGCGTAGGGACGGGCAATGGTGGCTAGTTCGGCCATGTTGATGCTCGCTTAGAGTTCGGTCTTCAGGCGGCCCAGCAAGTCAGCATGCACACCGGCATTGACTTCCTTGCGCAGAATCTGCTCGGCGCCCTTGACGGCCAGCGCAGCCACCTGCTCGCGCAGGGCTTCGCGGGCCTTCACGGCCTGCTGCTCGGCTTCGGCCTTGGCGGCGGCAATGATCTTGCTGCCTTCCTCGGTGGCCTTGGCCTTGGCTTCTTCGATCAGGGCCTGGCCCCGGCGCTCGGCTTCGGCCAGGCGCACGGCCGCTTCGTTGCGCGACTTGGCCAGCTCTTCTTCCACGCGCTTGTTGGCGACGGAGAGTTCGGATTTGGCTTTGTCGGCAGCAGCAAGGCCGTCAGCGATTTTTTGCGCGCGCGCGTCCAGGGCCGCCGCGATGGGTGGCCACACAAACTTCATCGTGAACCCGACCAAAATCAGGAACACGATCAGCTGGACAATAAGGGTACCGGTAATGCTCACTGCTCATCCTTTCCCTTGGGGCCCAGCTGGAAGCCGGCCCGAAGGAATGACATTCTTGGGACTTGGGTCAATGCTTACTTGGGCAGGTTGGCGATTTGCGCCAGGAAGGGGTTAGCGGTGGCGAACCACAGCGCGATACCCGTGCCGATAATGAAAGCGGCGTCGATCAGACCGGCCAGCAGGAACATCTTGGTCTGCAGTTCGCCCATCAGCTCAGGCTGGCGTGCAGCTGCTTCGAGGTATTTGCTGCCCATGATGCCGATGCCGATACAGGCGCCGACAGCACCGAGGCCGATGATGAGGCCAGCGGCCAGAGCGACAAAACTAATAACTTCCATGATGACTCCTTAGGACTTTGGTTACGAGAGAAAAAGAAAAACGGGAAACGGGGACAACTGATTAGTGGTGATCGTGCGCCTGGCCGATGTACACCAGCGTCAGCATCATGAACACGAACGCTTGCAGCGTGATGATCAGGATGTGGAAGATGGCCCAGGCAGAGCCGGCGATGATGTGGCCGATGGCCAGTGCAATACCGGTGCCCAGCCCGACGGAGGCGAAGGCGCCACCCATCAGGGCGATCAGCAGGAAAATCAGTTCGCCGGCATACATGTTGCCGAACAGTCGCATGCCGTGCGAGACCGTCTTGGCGACGAACTCGATGACCTGCATCAGGAAGTTGAAGGGGTACAGCGCCCAGTGGTTGCCGAAGGGCGCGGTGAACAGTTCGTGGATCCAGCCGCCCACGCCCTTGATCTTGACGTTGTAGACCAGGCAGGTGATCAGCACGCCCATGGACAGGCCCATGGTGATGGAAAGGTCGGCGGTGGGCACCGAGCGCATGTAAGCGTGGTGCGCGTCATGGCCGGCGGCGCCGTAAATCCAGGCCCAGATCACCGGCAGCAAGTCCACCGGCAGCAAATCCATGGCGTTCAGCAGGAAAATCCAGACAAACACCGTGAGGGCCAGCGGCGCGACCAGCTTGCGGCTTTCGGCGTTGTGCACGATGCCCTTGGCTTGGGAGTCGACCATTTCGACGAGGATTTCAACCGCGGCCTGGAAACGGCCGGGAACGCCGGAGGTGGCTTTGCGGGCGGCTTGCCAGAGCAGGAAGCACCCGATCACACCCAGCAGGATGGTGAAAATGGTGGAATCAATATTGATGACGCTCAGATCGAACGGGCCAACAAGTTCCTTGTTGCGCCAGTGCGTCAGGTGGTGAACGATGTATTCACCGGCGGTTGGACCGCCATGTCCAGCAGCATTCTCAGCAGCCATTTATTGCTCGCCTCAAAGTTTATTTTTCCTGACCGCGAACAACAGCGCGAGCCAGGACGTTTTCATTGTCACCACCAGGCCGACCAGCATGGCCGGCCAACTCAGCATCGAAACCAGCCTTGGCGCGGCAAACAGCATTGCCACCGTCAAGGCGATCTTGACCATTTCCCACAAAAAGAAACCAGCCACCGCAGTGCCTGGATTCATGGACCACACTTTGCCGGTCAAGCCGCGCGCAAACAGCGCAGCCGGAATCACCACCGCCAGCGCTCCGTAGAGCGCCGACCAGCCGGCGGACCGCTGGCCTGTCAGCGCCCAGGCGGCACACGCCACCAGAACCCCGACCACCAGTTGCCCTGCCAATACCGACCAGGGGGAGATCGACGGACTCGTTTCACGAAGCTTTTGGGCCTCTTCCCGCGTCAGGGTCTTGAAACCCGCGTCGTCCGCCTCAAGCTCATATGTAACTGCCCGGGGGACCGGGTCCGTCGCCGAATTCGCCGAATTTGTCATTCTGAAACCTACAAATTACGGGAAAGTTACAGGGGCCGCTATTAGCAAAGCCCTTGATTATACGTAGAAACCCCTGCACCCCCATAAAAAACCCCGCTTCCGGGTGAATTAGGGGCCTCTTACGCGTGCGCCGGGGCCCGCGGCAGGCGGTGGTTCACAATGGGCTGGCCAGCAACGCCCCACTGAAAGATCCCTCCATGCACGCCCTGATGAAATTCCTGCACCTCGCCGCCGCCATCGCCTGGCTGGGCGGGATTTCCTTCATGCTGTTTGCCCTGCGCCCCGCCGCGGCGGAACAGCTCGCACCGCCGCAGCGCCTGCCCCTGATCGTGCAGGTCCTGCGGCGTTTCTTCGTCGGGGTGTGGGCCGGCATCGCAGTCCTGCTGCTGACGGGCCTGGCCATGCTGCTGGCCGTCGGCATGAAAAGCGCGCCCACCGGCTGGCACATGATGTTCGGACTGGGCCTTTTGATGTTCGCGCTTTTCGGCCACCTGTATTTCGGCCCCTTCCGCCGCCTCAAGCAGGCCGTGGCCGCGTCCGACTGGCCCGAAGGCGGGCGCCGTGTCGGGCAGATCGCCACCCTGGCCATGGCCAATCTCGCACTGGGCGCGCTGGCGATCGCCGCCGTCATTTTTCTCGCGTGAAGAAGGCGCGGCCCCAACCCCGGAAAAAAACCGGCTGGCTGGAGCGCCTGAAGGCGTCGGTGCCGACCCGCGAGGCACTGGCCGCCCATCCCTGGCTCAGGCCCGTGGCGCATCGCCTGCTGGACCCGCAGTTGTGGCGGCTGCAGCACGAAGCCGTGGCGCGCGGCGCGGCCATAGGCATCTTCTGGGCCTTTGCCCTGCCCTTCGCGCAAATCGTCGCGGCCGCCGCCCACAGCGTCTGGTGGCGCGCCAATATTCCGGTCGCCGTCGGCATCACTTTCATCACCAACCCCTTCACTGTGGGTTTCTGGCTCTGGCTGGCCTACCAGGCCGGCAGCCTGTTGCTGGACGCGCCGCCGCCGGTGCCCATGTCCGAGGGTGCGGGTCTCATCGGCTGGCTGGCATCGTTTGGCGGGCCTGCCATACTGGGCATGGGCCTGTTCGCGGTGCTGGGCTCTGCCTCCGGCTACCTGCTGGTCAAGCTGGCCTGGCGTTTGCGCATCTGGTTCAAGCGCCGCCGCCGTTGAACGCCGGACCCTGGACAATCGGGTATTTACGTCTCTTTCTTTTTCTTCCTTCTTTTCCTCTTTTCTTCGTTTCAAGCCACCATGACCACGCCCCCTACCAGCCTTGCCAGCCTTCCCGACACGCCCTGCTACCTCAACGGCGAATACACCCCCCTCAAGGACGCCAAGATCAGCGTGATGGACCGCGGCTTCATCTTCGGCGACGGTGTGTACGAAGTGGTGCCGGCCTATGGCGGCCGGCTGTTCCGTTTTGAGCAGCACATGGCACGCCTGGAGCGCAGCCTGGCCGAGCTGCGTATTCCGAACCCGATGACGCGCGCCGAGTGGCAGGCCGTGGCCCTGAAGCTGATCGCGGCCCACGCGCAATCCTCCGGGTCGCCGGCCGAAAGCGGCAACCAGCTGGTCTACATCCAGCTCAGCCGCGGTGTCGCCATGCGCGACCACCCCATGCTGCCGGGCCTCGCGCCCACCGTGTTCGTGATGGCCAACACCATGAAGCTGCCCGGCGCGCAGCAGCGCGAAGCCGGCGTCGCCTGCGTGACGGCCGACGACTTCCGCTGGGAAAAAGCCCACATCAAAAGCACCAGCCTGCTGGGCGCGGTGTTCGCGCGCCAGATCAGCGTCGATGCCGGCGCGGTGGAAACCATCATGTTTCGCGGCGAGCACCTCAGCGAAGCCGCTTCGAGCAACGTCTGGATCGTCAAGAACGGCAAGGTGCTGGGCCCGCCCAAGGACAACCTGGTGCTCGAGGGCATACGCTTCGGCCTGATCGAGGAAATCTGCCGCGCCGCCGGCATCCCCTTCGAGCTGCGCCGCATCACGCGCGCTGAAGTGCTGGCGGCCGATGAGGTTTTGCTGTCGTCGGCCACCAAGGAAGTGCTGCCGGTCACTCTGCTGGACGGCCAGCCCGTGGGCCACGGGCTGGAAAAGGGCAAGCCCGGCCCCATCTATGCCAAGCTGTACGCCCAATACCAGCGCGCCAAACAGGCCTGAAAGGACCCCTTGCAATGACCACATCGCCCGACACCCCGAAAATCATCGGAGTCCCCGGCTCCGAGCCTTCGCGCCAGGAGTCGCTGATCGAATACCCTTCGCAGTTCCCCATCAAGGTCATGGGCCACAAGGTCGATGGGCTGGTCGCCGCCATCACTTCGGTGGCGCACCAGTTCGACCCGAACTTCGACGCCTCCACCATAGAGCTGCGCGAGAGCAAGGGCGGCAAATACCTGGGCGTCACCGTCACCGTCACCGCCACCAGCCGCGAACAGCTCGACGAGCTCTACCGCACGCTGTCGACCCATCCCATGGTCAAGGTGGTCCTCTAGGCCACCGCTGAAGCTGCAGACATGCAGGCTGAAACACGCCACCTGGGCCGGGTCGACTACCTACCCACCTACGAAGCCATGCAAGCCTTCACGGCCGCCCGCCACCCGGGCGCCGATGAGGGCGAGCCCGACCAGCTGTGGATTTGCGAGCACCCGCCGGTCTATACCCAGGGCCTGGCGGGCAAACCCGACCATCTGCTCAACCCCGGCGCTATCCCGGTAGTGCAGACCAACCGCGGCGGCCAGGTGACTTACCACGGCCCCGGCCAGGTGGTGGCCTATCCGCTCATTGACTTGAAGCGCGCCGGCTACTACGTCAAGGAATATGTCTACCGCATCGAGGAATCGGTCATCAAGACCCTGGCGCACTTCGGCGTCACCGGCCACCGCGTGGCCGGCTCGCCCGGCATTTACGTGCGCCTGGACAACCCGGCCTCGCATGCCGCGCTGACCGGCCCGCTGCACCCGGCCGACCCGTTTCGCGGCCTGGGCAAGATCGCGGCGCTGGGCATCAAGGTCAGCCGGCATTGCACCTACCACGGCGTGGCGCTCAATGTGGCCATGGACCTGGAACCCTTCTCGCGCATCAACCCTTGCGGCTATCCGGGACTGCAAACCACAGACCTTTCTACAATCGGGGTATCGGCAAGCTGGCAGGAAGCCGCGGATGTGCTGGGCCGCAAGCTCGCCACCTACCTGGCGCCCTGAGGCGCAATGCCACCTGCCGCCAACACGAAACACACCATGAGCACACCCGATCCCCTCCAAGCTGTAGCCAACCCCGTGGTCCGCGAAGTCCAGGCCCTGGAAGGCTACAACCCGCTGGCCAAACAAAAGGCCGCGGCCAAGCTCTCGCGCATCCCCGTCAAGGTGGTGCAGGGCGAAATGCTCAAGAAGCCCGACTGGATTCGCGTCAAGGCCGGCAGCCCGACCACGCGCTTTTACGAGATCAAGCAGATCCTGCGCGAAAACAAGCTCAACACCGTCTGCGAAGAAGCCAGCTGCCCCAACATCGGCGAATGCTTCGGCAAGGGCACGGCGACCTTCATGATCATGGGCGACAAATGCACGCGCCGCTGCCCGTTTTGCGACGTGGGCCACGGCCGGCCGGACCCGTTGGACGTCAACGAACCGCTGAACCTGGCGAAAACCATCGCGGCCCTGAAACTCAAATACGTGGTGATCACCAGCGTGGACCGCGACGACCTGCGCGATGGCGGCAGCGGCCATTTTGTCGAATGCATCCAGAAAATCCGCGAGCTCTCGCCCGCCACCACGATTGAGATCCTGGTGCCCGACTTCCGCGGCCGCGACGACCGCGCGCTCGAGATCCTGAAAGCCGCGCCGCCCGACGTGATGAACCACAACCTCGAAACCGCGCCGCGCCTCTACAAAGAAGCGCGCCCCGGCAGCGACTACGCCTTTAGCCTCAACCTGCTCAAGAAGTTCAAGGCCCTGCACCCCGATGTGCCGACCAAGAGCGGCATCATGGTGGGCCTGGGCGAGACCGACGAGGAAATCCTGCAGGTGATGCGGGACATGCGCGCCCACAACATCGACATGCTGACGATCGGCCAGTACCTCGCGCCTTCGACCAGCCACCTGCCGGTGCGCCGCTACGTGCACCCCGACACCTTCAAGATGTTCGAGGAAGAAGCCTACAAGATGGGCTTTACCCACGCCGCCGTGGGCGCCATGGTGCGCAGCAGCTACCACGCCGACCAGCAGGCCCACGCCGCCGGCGTGGCCGACAAGGCCGACGCGGCCGCGGCCGCAATTTGATTCACGGAACATGAACGCGCCGCAAGGCTCCCTGTCGCTGCGCCGCTACGGCGCTTCCCACGGCAGCCATGCGCACCCGCATTTCCAGGTCCTGCTGGGGCTGGACGGCGTGCTCGAACTCGAAGTCCAGGGACGCGGGCGCCGCGTCGCGGCCGGCCAGGGCTGCGTGATCGCGCCCGGCGAGCACCATGACTTCGAATCGCGCGAAGGCAGCCGCTGCATCGTGCTGGACACTCCACACGCCGGCTGGGCGCGCTGCGCCGCCGACCCGGCCAATGCCGCGCAGGCCCTGGCACTGGGCAACTACCTGGCCCACGCGCTGCAGCAGCGCGGCAGCCTCGCCCAGCATTACGGCCCGGCCCTGCTGCTGGAATCCTGGCAGCCGCTGGCGCAGCATGCGCCGCGCACCACGCGCTACCGCCGCCCCATAGACTGGGAACAGCTGGCCACCTGGACGCGGCAGCGCCTGCACGAACCGCTCAGCGTGGCGCAACTCGCCGCCCAGGTGTTTTTAAGCCCCACACAATTCGCCGCGCGCTGCCGGCGCGAAACCGGCCTCAGCGTGATGCACTGGCTGCGCCGGCAACGCCTGGAACTGGCCTTGCAACTGCGCGGCCGCGGCATGAGCGTGGCCGACACCGCGCTGCACTGCGGCTACCACTCGCCCTCGGCGCTGACGGCCGCGCTTAAGCGCCAATCTCAATAGCGGTAGGGATTGTTGGGCCGGCGATCGTAGCGGTCGCTGACACCGTCGCCGTCACGGTCATGGCGCGGGCCGTAACCGCCGCCGCGGTAATGCGGCCCATTGTCATAAGGCACCGGATAGGCCACGCAGCCCGACAAGGCCAGAAAGCCCACGAGCGAGAGCAGGAGGATGGAAAGCTTTTTCATGAGGGGTCTCCTTGAGGTTGCAGGCCTCGGTTTGTTGTCAGAACATCTGCACCCTCATTGAACGCGCCACCCGCGCCCGGGAGGTGTCTGCCACACGCCCGCCAGGTGAAACTGGTTACCGGATGTAGGCATTCGTGTAGGACGGCAGGCGCACATGGTTCCGGCACGGACCTTGAACGTCGTTGCGCGCCGGAACAGCGTCGTTACGCGACGATGCCCCGCGCGGCGGCTTTTATGCTCGCGGCATGCCAGCCAATCTTTATGCACTCGGTGCCATCGCCCTCTGGGCCCTGCTTGCCTCGCTCGGCGTGTCGCTCAAGCACGTGCCGCCCTTTTTGCTGACCGGCGCCGCGTTGCTGGTCGGCAGCACACTGGCCCTGCCCTTTGTGCTCAGGGACAGGCGGCAATGGCGCATCCCGCCCGCCACGCTGGCGCTTGGCGTCTACGGTCTTTTCGGTTTTCACTTCCTGCTCTTTATCGCGCTGCGCCATGCGCCCGCCGTCGAGGCCAACCTGGTCAACTACCTGTGGCCGCTGTTCATGGTGGTGCTGGCGCCGCTGTTTCTTCGCGGCGTGCGACTGCGCGGCGTGCATGTGGCCGCGGCCCTGCTGGGGTTTGCCGGCGCGGCGATTGCCATCCTGGGTGCGGCCGGCGGGTCTTCCGCGGGCGGCTGGTCCTGGGGCTATCTGCCGGCGCTGGGCTCGGCCTTGATCTGGGCCAGCTACTCGCTGCTGACCCAGCGCGTGCCGGCTTTTCCCACGGCGGCCATAGGCCTGTTCGGCCTGGTGTCGGGCCTGCTCTCGCTGCTGTGCCACTGGGCGCTGGAGCCGGCGGCGACGCTGTCGGCACAAGACTGGCTGCTGCTGGCCGTGATGGGCCTGGGCCCGCTGGGCGCGGCTTTTTTCCTCTGGGACAAAGCCCTCAAGCTCGGCGACGCGCGGCAGATAGGTATCCTGAGCTACCTCACGCCGCTGGGCTCCACCGTGCTGCTGATGCTGGTCAGCGGCCGCGCGCTAAGCTGGAGCATAGGCCTGGCGGCTGCGATGATCATAGGCGCGGCGGTGCTGGGCACACGCGCGAATTAGATCAAGAGATCAAGGCTTGACGAGTCTGGTGATGCCGCAGGGCCATCGAATGCCTGTGCGGTACATCACCGCTCCAGGCAGGTATAGCCACCTTGCGGCGTATCGACATATTCGCCGTCGTTCCCGAAAGATATGCCGCCGTAACAGGCTGCCCACCTGTATTGCCCACCATTTTTTTGACCGATTGTCTCCTGCTTACCCGGATCAAGATTATTTGAATGGGTAAAAAACGCTCCCTTCGGGCCGCTGCCGCATGTCTTCCTTGAATACTTGAGATCGCCACAATAAATAATGAAAATCTTCGCGCCGCAGTTGTTGGTCAACACACCATTGTTGTCAGACACACAGCCTGCGGCGTCTCGGCCGGGATTCCTATTGCTGGAACCTGGTCGGCCACTTGTCGTGCCATCACCCGCAGAACCAGAACCAGAACCGGAGCTGGAGCCAGACCCAGAACCGGAGCCAGACCCGCCAGCGGCACTCGCCGAAGCATTGGGGTTACCGCCTGCAGCGGCCGGTGCGACGCAACGATTGCCGCTAAGCACGTTAGGCGCCGGGCAAACAACGGCCGCAGCGACACATTGGCCTTTGCTTTTTACCTGACCCGGCAGGCATTTCGGCTCTATGCATGCAATGGTCCCGTTATGCCGCTGGGCGGGCTGGTTGCAATAAAGATCCTGATCCGTAAACGCCGGGTTGGCGCCGCTCAATGTAGATCCCTGGCCCACGCGCTGCGCAGCAGCAGGATTCTCGCCATTGCGGTTCCGAAGATCGTCCAGCCCCGGCGTGTGCTGCTCGTCCTTGATGCAAATGGCAGTGGGCGGGATGGCGACGTAAGTGCCATTGGCGTGCCGTGCAGGCGAAGAGCCCGGCGGGCAGCTCGGCTGCGATGGTGACATGGTGACCACCGGCGTTTGATACCCGGCAAATGCCTTTGCGGCCTGCTTGCCGGCATCGTTCGACGCCTGCCCGGACGGCAAGGCCTGCGGCATCAAGCGGTTCGCGACCGACGGCGTGCCCTCACTGGAGGTATCGCGCGGAGGTGTCCCGGTCGGCCGATAGGCATTGTCGCCATACCCCACCTGGGGCCGGCCGGAGGTCGGCGGCGGCGTGTAGAGCTGGGGCCGTGCCGCCAGCCCGCCACTGGGCTGAATGCCGACACGATTCGGGTCCGCTATGGCACCCGTCGCGCCTGGGGGCACGCCAGGCCGGGCAAGCGCATTCTGCTGTTGCTGTTGCTGTTGCTGTTGCTGTTGCTGTTGCTGTTGCTGTTGCTGTTGCTGTTGCTGTTGCTGTTGCTGGGATTGTGATCTCCCCAGGTTCTGCTGCTCCAGCTGTTGACGCTGCATGGCCAAATGCCGTTCTTTTTCAGCATCACGCTCCTGTGCGGCACGGAGTTTTTCTGCCAGGCGTTCTTTCTCCGCTTCACGTGCTTGTGTCAGGCGCTGCTGTTGACGTTCCTTCTCCGCTTCGCGCTCTTGCGCCACGCGCTGTTGCTGCTGCAGGCGTTGTTTTTCCGCTTCTTGCTGCTGTTCAGCACGCTGGCGCTGCGCCTCTGCCTGCTTTTCAGCACGCTCGCGCGCCTGCTCGGCCTGGCGTGTTCTCTCCGCTTCGCGCTGCTGCTCGGCCCGCTGTTGCTGGCTCTGCTTTTCCGCTTCACGCTGCTGCTCGACACGCTGGCGCTGCATATCCGCCTGGCTTTCTTTTCGTGCGTCACGTTGCCGTTCAGCCTGACGTTCCCTCTCGGCCTCACGCTGCTTTTCGGCACGCTCCCGTTGGGCCTCGGCCTGGCGCTCCTTCTCGGCCTCACGCTGCCTTTCGACGCGCTCACGCTGCAGTTCGGCCTGGCGCTCTCTCTCGGCTTCGCGCTGCTTCTCGGCGCGCTCGCGTTGTAGCTCGGCTTGGCGCTCCCTTTCGGCCTCGCGCTGTTTCTCGGCGCGCTCGCGTTGCAGCTCGGCTTGACGCTCCCTCTCGGCTTCGCGCTGCTGTTCCGCTCGCTGCTGCATTTGTTGTTGCCGCGCATTGTTGGCGTTTCCATACTGGGCGAAGACCAGTGTGGAAAACAGGCAACCGGCCACAACCGAAACAAAGCGGGAGACGGGCATTTTTTGATGCTGCATGGTGTTGGATAGGGTTTAGCCGTGAGTTCCCGGACCTATTTTTTGCAGTACGTCGTATCCAGGGCTTTCACGACATAGGCGCTGTCGGTTGCGGGCAAATCACCCTTGGCCCTTATCAGCCTCAGCTGATTGCAGTAGGCATTCATGCGCCCGTCTATCGCGCCGAAGACCATCTTCAAAGGATTGGTTGTCGTCAGGTTGTGATACGCGATCCGAAGCTTCGCCGAATCTTCGTCAACTTTTTCAAGCTCGCCGATCAGGCCCGTCTGCCTTTGCAGCCATGCAAATGCAATCGGCGATGGCAGCTTCGCCGCATCAAAAACATCAAATTCGGCAGTCATTGCATCGACGCTGCCGATTGCGACGGCTTTATCGAGCACATCGAGCGCAAGCCGCTGCCTGGAATCAGGGTCCGTCACGTCAGGCAACGCCTCGTTGGCAAGGATTTTTTTGGCGGCAGCTACGCAGCTTCTGACCTCTTTTTTGTCGCATGCGGCAAGCAAGGCGGCAAACTCTGTACGGCCGGTGTTTTTGTCGGCCGCTGGAGCCGATTGCGTCGGCAGCGCCTGGCTGTCGTTACGGCTGTCGTTACGGCTTGCGGGACCGGCCGGCATGGGGGCCGGCGTCGCGATCGGCGCAGTGACCCTTTGCCCTTCGTTCATCGTGCAGTCCTCCAGCCCCCCGGCGGGCAATGCGCATTTGCCGGTTCCATGCATGGCAAGGCCTCGCATCGGCCCGGAATACTCGACCACCCACGCAATGGATTTGCCGTCCGCAGCCAGCACTGGCCGCTTGATCGCGGCGGAGACAAAGTCAAATGGTTCGCGTAGCGGGCCTTCGATGACGATCCCCTGGCGGAAAAGGGTCAGCACGCCCAGCTTGTCGTTAATTTGAAGGCGATCAAAGGTTTCCCGGTGGCTCAGTTCGGGAACGGCTCCGTTTTTGCCCTTGACCAAGCCTTGCTTGGTACAGGCTCCCGCCAGCAGTATCCAGCCGTCATATTTGCCGTTGCATCCATTGGGACCACTTGACAGGGACCTCAGGTCGCCGGATGCCAGCGCCTTGACGCCGTTGACGAAGTATTCCGCATTGACCTCGCCATCGCGCGCGGTACGAAAGTTAAAACCACTTCTTTCGTCCTCGAACCAGTCTCCTTCGGACGTGACGCCGTTTGCCCAGCGATAGGTACCGAAACCCTGGCGTCTGCCATTGACCCATTCACCCTCGTAACTATCCCCATTGGGGAATTTCTGCAGCCCCTTGCCGTTCGGCTGGCCGTTCCTGGACTCACCTTCGTAACCCGTTACGCCCCCCTTGCTGGGAATCGGGCTCTCGCTCCGCCCCGGCGCTCTTTCATTGAGTTGTGTCGCTGCGGACACACTGGCAAATGCAAGGACGAGGCCACCGATAAAAATCCACTTTGCCTGCTTGATCATTTTTCTATTTCATTTCTTCGACAGAAGCCGGCACTGCACCATGCACGGGAGCGTCACAGCTCTTTTCTGAGCCGGATACCGACCTGCGGCGGTTTGTATCTATTTGTTATTGTTACCCACAACGATAGTAAGGGCAAGCACCGGGTGAAGGTGGTAGCGTCAGGCCGCAACCTTTGCTGCCCGGCCTGGCGCGCGGCTACCCAGCGCCACAGTCAGTGCGGCAACGGCCAGCGCAGTAGCCACCACGAAAGCGATACGCATGCCGCCCGCCACCGCTTCAGGGCTGGCCGCCGTGATATCGCTGGCCGCCGAGGCAAAAGCGAACACCGCGCCCATGACGGAAGCCCCGGTGATCAAGCCCAGGTTGCGCGACAAGTTAAGCAGGCCGGAGACCACACCGCGCCGGTCCGGCGGAACATCCACCATAACCACCGTGTTGTTGGCCGCCTGGAACAGCTGGTAGCCCGGCGTCAGCACGGCGATGGCGGCGATATAACCCGCCAGGCCGAACAGGCCCGGCAGCACGGACAGCGCCGCCGAGCCCGCCACCATGGCGACCAGCCCCGCGGCGACCATGGCCGGCGCGCCCAGGCGGTCGACCAGCCGGCCCGCCACCACGCCGCTCAGCGCGGAAATCACCGGCCCCACCGACAGCACCAGCCCCACCATGGCCGTACCCAGCCCCAGCGCGCGGGACAAATAGAAAGGCCCGACCACCAGCGTCGCCATCATCACCGTGGCGACCAGCACATTCATCACCAGGCTGGCGCTCAGCACACGGTCGCGGAACATCGCCAGCCGCAGCAGCGGCGACGCGACCCGCGACTGGGCCAACACAAAGAGGCCGGCGCCCAGGGCCGCCGCCAGCAGCAGCGCGATATTGAGCGGGCCGAAGCTGCCGCGCCCCAGGGTCACGGCCAACGCATAGGCCGCGAGCGCCAGGGCCAGCAGCAGCGTGCCCAGCACATCAAAACCGGCCTTGCCGGTTTTTTCGGCACCGGCCGCGCGATCCGGCGGCAGGTGGCGCCAGGCCAGAAACAGCGCCAGCAGGCCCAGCGGCAGATTGACGAAAAACAGCGTCCGCCAGCCCAGGCCGGCGATCAGCACGCCGCCCAGCGAGGGCCCCAGGGCAGTGCCCACCGCCGACATGGTTCCCAGCAGACCCATGGCGCTGCCGGTCCTGGCCTTGGGTACCGTCTCGCCGACAAAAGCCATGGTCAGCGCCATCATCACGGCGGCGCCCAGGCCCTGCAGCGCGCGGGCCGCGACCAGCAGCCCCAGCGTGGGCGCGGCGGCGCACAACACCGAAGCCGCCGTGAACAGGCTGATGCCGGCCAGCAGCAAGCGCCGCCGCCCGAAGATGTCGCCCAGCCGCCCGGCACCCACGATCAGGGTGGTGATGGCCAGCAGGTAGGCCAGGACTATCCATTGCACCTCCTGAAAAGAGGCATTGAAGGCCTGCGCCAGCGTGGGCAGGCCCACATTGGCGATGCTGGTGCCCAGCGCGGACAGCAGCATGGACAGCGACAGGCTGGCCAGCGCCCAGCGAGCCGCGGGCGGCATGGGCGGCGATGCCGCGCCGGCACCGGGTTGTGTAGGGATTGGCTTGGACATGGGCTCCGCTTTCTTTCTTACTTACTTAGTTAGACAAGGCCCGAAACCGGGCTGTCCCAAGCGTAGGTTTTTGCCAGGCATAGCGGAAGACGCAGCATTTGCACTTTATTCGTGCGCTTGACGCCATGTCAGGCGCAAATGCGCTATGGTGCGGGCATGTCCATGCCTGATTTCAACCTGCTGGTGGTGCTTGACGTGCTGCTCGCCGAAAGCAGCGTGGCCGGTGCGGCCAGGCGTTTGCGGCTCAGCCCCTCGGCCATGAGCCGGGCGCTGGCCCGCCTGCGCGAGACCACGGGCGACCCGCTGCTGGTCAGGGCCGGGCGCGGCTTGGTGCCCACACCCCGGGCCATTGAACTGCGCGAGCAGGTCGGCCAACTGGTGCAGCACGCCGAAGCCGTGCTGCGCCCTGCCGAAAAGCTCGACCTCCAGCAACTGGTGCGCACCTTCACACTGCGTACCCGCGAAGGTTTTGTGGAGAACTTCGGCCCCGCGCTGATCGCCCGTGTAGGCCGGGAAGCGCCCGGCGTGCGCCTGTGTTTTGTGCAAAAACTCGACAAGGACAGCGCGCCGCTGCGCGACGGTGACGTCGACCTGGAAACCGGCGTGATCGGCAAGGCCACCGCGCCCGAACTGCGCGTGCAGGCCTTGTTCCGCGACCGCTTCATAGGCGTGGTGCGCCAGGGCCACCCGCTGGCCGAAGGCGAGATCACACCCGCGCGTTATGCGGCCGCCCGGCACATCGCCGTCTCACGGCGCGGCCTGGGCGCCGAGCCGGTGGACGAGGCCCTCGCGCCGCTGGGCCTGCAAAGAGAGGTCGCGGCCATCGTCGGCAGCTTTTCGGCGGCGCTGGCCCTGGCCGGCGATTCCGACCTGGTCGCCAGCGTGCCCGAACGCCATACCGGCAAGCTGCGCGCCGGCATGCTGAGTTTTGCCCTGCCCGTCGCCACGCCCGAGTTCACCGTGTCATTGCTCTGGCATCCGCGGCTGGATGCCGACCCGGCGCACCGCTGGCTGCGCGCTTGCGTGCGCGAGGTGTGTGCCGGCCAGCCGGCCTGAAGCCGGCGCGAAGCTTCAGCTCAGCGCCACAGCACCTGCACCGCCAGCCCCGGTGCCGCGTTGCGCACCTCCAGCGTCGTGCCGTGCGCCTGCGCCACCAGCCGGCACAGATACATTCCCAAGCCCACACCGCCGGTGGCGCGCTGGCGCGCGCCGTCTGTGCGGAAAAAAGGCTCGGTCAGGTGCGCCAGCTGCGCCGGGTCCACGCCGGGGCCGAAGTCGCGCACCTCCAGCATCACGCCGCCGCCGTCCCCGGCCTGCAGCGACAGGCGCGGCGGCTGCGCCGCGCCGGCGCTGTAGCGCAGCGCGTTGTCCAGCAGGTTGCGCAGCAGCAGGCGCACGCGCATGCGGTCCAGCGCCAGCGCCGGCAGGTCCGGCGCCAGGTCCAGCTCCACGGCGGCCGCCTGCGGCATGTCGGCCGCCACCTCGTGCGCCAGCGCGGCCAGGTCCACGGTCTCGCGCTGCAGGGCCGCATGCGGGCTGGCCAGGCGTTCGCTTTCCAGCAGGTCGCTGATCAGGTCGCGCATCTCGCCGAGGTCGCGCAGCAGCGCCTCGCGCTCGCGCGGCGCGCTGCCTTCACCCTGCACCGGCAGCAACTCGGCATTGAGGCGCGCGCGCGTCAGCGGCGAGCGCAGCTCGTGGCTGAGCGCCAGCAGCAGCCCGCGCTTGGCGTCCAGCATGGCCTTGATGTCGTGCGCCATGGTGTTGACACGCGCGGCCAGGTCGCCGAGCTCGTCGCGCCGGCGCAGCGGGATGGGTGTGTCGAACACACCGCGGCCGAAACGCTCGGCCCCGGCGCGTATGTCATCTAGCGGGCGCAGCAGGCGCCGCACATAGGCATAGGCGCCCACCAGCAGGCACAGCAGCAGCGACAGCGTGATCCAGCCGAACATGCCGTGCGAGGGAATGGTGCCGGGGCCGAATACCACCTTGTGGCCGTCGGCCGTGGTGCGGCTAAGCCACTCGCTGGCGCGGCCGCCGAAGAACTGCCGGTCCGGGTGCGACTGCCAGTTGACCTGCGGCCCCTCTATGCGTATCGAGATCGGCAGCCGCGCCGCCAGCGCCTGCGCGCGGCCCAGGTCGGGTGGAGAGCCGAGATCGGCCACCAGCCTGTCCATGTAGTCGCTGACCAGGGGCCTGGCCGCGTCGCGCCAGCCGCTGGAAAACGCGCGCTGCATGCCGCTCATGAAGACCGCGCCCATGGCCAGCGCCAGCAGCAGGAAGACCGTGATCAGGCGCAGGCGCAGCGAATGCCCCCAGCGGCGGCGCCAGCGCTCAGGCCGCGAAGGGCGGCAGTGCTTGCGCCTCATGGCGCGCCCGGCTTGCCCACCGCCAGCGTGTAGCCGGCGTTGCGCAGCGTCTTGATGCAGTCCAGCGGCTCGAGTTTTTTGCGCAGCCGGCTCACCACGATGTCGACGGCGCGCGTGTACAGCTCGGCCTCGTGGCCGCGCAGGCGGTTCAGGATGTCGTCGCGGTTAAAGACCTTGCCCGGGTCGGCCGCCAGCAGCGCCAGCAGTTCGAACTCGGTGCCTGTCAACTCGACCTTTTCGCCCAGGCGCAGCACCTCGCGGGTTTCCAGGTTGATCGCCAGGCCCTCGAACACGCGGCGCGGCGCAGCCGGCGCCACGGCGCGCTGGCGCCGCAAAATCGTCTGCACGCGCGCCACCAGCTCGCGCGGCTCAAAGGGCTTGGGCAGGTAGTCGTCGGCGCCCAGCTCCAGGCCGACCACGCGGTCCATCACGTCGCCGCGCGCGGTCAGCATGATGACCGGGATGTCGCTTTCCTTGCGAATCTCGCGGCAAAGCGCGAAGCCGTCCATCTCGGGCAGCATGACGTCCAGGATGGCCGCGTCGTAAGTGCCGGCGCGCAGTTTGGCCAGGCCTTCGCCGGGGCGCAGGGCGCTGTCCAGCGCAAAGTCAAAACGAGCGAAGTAGGCGGCCAGCGGCGCGGCCAGGTGCTCGTCGTCGTCGATCAGGAGTATGCGGGGCATGCAACCATCATAGGGAGAAATCGCGGTCCGCCCTCAGGCGACGCGGCGCGCGAAATACAGCCCCGCCAGCAGCAAGGCGACCAGCGCGAAGTGAAACACCAGGTCGGGTGCCGACCGCGGCCCTATGCCCACGGCAATGGTGAACAGGCCCACCAGCGTGCCGAGCAGCGCGAAGCCCTGGCCCAGCAGCGCCAGCTTGCGTGTGCGAGCCGGCAGCGCGAAGCTCAGAACCCAGGCCGCCAGCAGCACGGCGGCAATCACCGCTTCGGCGATGCGGGCCTGGCCGTGGGCATGGCCTTGCAGCAGCAGGCCGGAATGCACCGCGGAGGCCGCGCCCAGCAGGCCGGCTTCCAGCATTAGAAAGCCGCGCAGCGTGCGCGCAGCCCGGGCGGCCATCACCATGGGTCCTGCGGCCCCAGCCGGCCCAGGTGGGTATGGCCAAAACCCGCGCCGTATTTGAGGCCGTAGCCGAGCAAGCGGTCAAAGCCGATATGCGCGCACCAGACCAGCGCCGTGGCCAGCAACAGGGGTGAGCCACCGAGCACGCCAACGACCAGCAGGCCCACGGCACCTAGATAGGAATGCGCCGCGTTGTAGGCCAACGCACCCCAGCGCGGCCCGGCCAGGTAAGCCGCGAAGGACAGGTCGGGCAGCAGGAACAGTGCCGCGAACCAGCCCCAGCCCGCGCCGAACTGGGCATAAGCCGCCACCGAGGCGGCCAGCACCATCAAGCCTTCGGCGCGCAACAGCAGGCGCACGCCGCCATTGGCGCTGCCGGGCACCGCCGCCGCCGCCGCCTCGCGGCGCACGGGCCGCGCCACGCGGCCGGGCAGAAAGACCAGCGCCTCAGCCACGGTAACCCCAGCGGCGGCCGCGCTCCATGAAGTCGCGCACTTTCTGCTGCTGCTCGGGACGCAGGTTGTCAAAGAAGTCAGCCGCGGCGGCGATCACCTCGGGGCTGCCGGACTGCAGGGCCGCGGTTTTTTCGTCAATCAGCTTTTTGGCGCCGGCCTGGTCCAGCTTGTTGCCGGCAAACAGGCCGCGAAAGGCCTCGCGCGGCTCGGTGGCACCGCGCAGGGCGGTGCGCTGGGCCTGCAGCTTGTCGGCCAGCACGGCGAGTTTCTGTTTCTGCGCGGCGTCCAGGTCCAGGCGCTCGCCGATTTTTTCGACCATGCGGGCGCGCGCTTCGGGCGAGCCCGGGTCACCGTGCCAGCCGTGCCAGCCGTGGCCGCCGTGCGAGCAGGCGCCCAGGCTGCCGATGATGAGTGCCCCGCCAAACAGGCCGAGCAGGGTTTTTTTGATGCGGTGTTTCATGAAGAGCCTTGCGGGAGGTGTTGAGGTTCTTCATGGTGCCCGCGCCGGGCGCGGCGGTGTTTTCGCGCCGGTTGCGGCATGTTTCGCTTTGTTTCGGCGGGGGTCTTCCCCTAAGATAGGCAGCGAGAACAAGGGCCGGGGGGCCCCGAGGAGGGCTCAAACACATGGATCGTCGACGTTTTCTGCAGCGCGCCGCGGCAGCACCGGCCGCCGCGCTGGCCGCCTTGAGCCTGCCGGTTTTTTCACAGCCTTTTCCCGCAAGCGCCGCCGACCCGGCCGCGCGCGCCGCCTCCATCGAAGCCTGGCGGCAACGGCTGCAGGGCATGCTCGACAAGGGCCGCCTGCCCCTCATCGACATGGAAGCCACCTATGTGGCCGGCACCACCAACATCCCCCAGATCATGGCCTGGATGGACGAGACCGACATTGCGCAGATCGCTTTTGCGCCGGCCTTTTCGCCGGACTCCGAGCCCTCGCTGGAGCTGCACCGCCAGTACCCCGGCTATTTCATCCCCACGACCAGCAGCGGCGAGTTCCCGCGCTGGTGGAACAATCCCGACGCCTTTGTGAGCAAGGTGGCCGGCGACCTGAAAACCGGCCGCTACCACACCATGGGGGAGTACGAGTTTCGCCACTACCCCTCTCCCGAGCAGGTGGAAGCCCGCAACTTCGCCCGCGACATCACCGTGCCACTGGACGGGCCCGCGGGCCAGGCCCTGTTCCAGCTCAGCGAGGACACTGGGACGGCCTTCCAGATCCACTACGAGATCGAAGACACCCTGCTCCCGGTGCTGGAAGGCATGCTGGCGCGCTACCCCAAGGCGCAGGTCATCTGGTGCCACCTGGGCATGGTCCGTTACCCGGAGCGCGCCAAAAACTACAACCCCGCTTATGTGGCCTCGCTGATCACACGCTTTCCCGGCCTGCATTTCGACCTGGCGGTACCGCGCCCCGAAAACATTTACCGCCCCTCGGGCGCGCGCGACTCCACCCTGTTCCAGGGCGGGCGCCTGGGCAGCGAATGGCAAGCCTTGCTGGAGAAATTTCCCGAGCGCTTTGTGGCGGCCAGCGACTACCGGCCGCCGGTCGAATCCATGTACCGGACCGCCATGGGCCGGCAGCGCAACCTGATCCTGGCGCCGCTCAGCGAAGCCGCGCGCCACAAGATCGCCTATGGCAATGCCTGGCGGCTGGTGACCGGAAAGAACTGGGGCGCCTGAACGCTCAGGCGGACTGCAGCAGCGCGGCCGGGTCCTCGCTGGCCAGTACCTGTTCGGCCCAGGGCTGCAGCTTGGAGGCGTCGGCGCGCAGGATCTGCTGCTTGACCGCCAGGATTTGCGAGGGATGCATGGAAAAGCTGCGCAGGCCCAGGCCCAGCAGCAAGCGTGTCATGCCCACGTCGCCGGCCATCTCACCGCAGACGCTCACGCCCTTGCCCTGGGCATCGCACTCGGCAATGGTGTCGGCGATCAGCCGCAGCACCGCCGGGTGGCAAGGATCGTAGAGGTGCGAAACCGCCTCGTCGGCGCGGTCGATTGCCAGCGTGTACTGGATCAGGTCGTTGGTGCCTATCGACAAAAAGTCGAAGTACTTCAGGAAGAGCTTGAGCGTGAGCGCGGCCGCCGGGATTTCAATCATCGCGCCCAGGCGCACCGGGCCGTAGGGCGTGCCGTTGTTGTCCAGCGTCGCGCGCGCATGGTCGATCAGCGACATGGTCTGGCGGATTTCCGTGGCGTGCGCCAGCATGGGCACCAGCAGGTTGACCTGGCCGTGCGCGGCCGCGCGCAGGATGGCGCGCAGCTGCGTGAGGAACATGGGCGGGTCCGCCAGGCTCCAGCGTATGGCGCGCAGGCCCAGCGCCGGGTTCAAATGGGTGTCCTGGGCCTTGGCATGGCGGTCCAGCGGCTTGTCCGAGCCTATGTCCACTGTGCGTATGGTCACCGGCAGGCCGTGCATGCCTTCAATCGCCTTGCGGTAGGCCTGGTACTGCTCTTCCTCGTCGGGCAGCTTGCCGCTGCGCCCCATGAACAGAAATTCGCTGCGAAACAGCCCGACGCCGACCGCGCCGGCCGTCACCGCGCCCAGGGTGTCCTCGGGCATTTCAATGTTGGCCAGCAGCTCCACGCGCTGCCCGTCAATGGTCAGCGAAGGCGTGTTTTTCAGCCGGTTCAGGCGCTGGCGCTCAAGCTCGCCCTGGCGCTGCTTGAAGCCGTACTCGGCCAGGATGATGGGCGAGGGGTCGACGATCAGCACGCCGGCGTCGCCGTCGATGATGACCCAGTCGTCCTGCTTGATCAGCTGGCTGGCGCTGCGCGCGCCCACCACCGCCGGGATGTCCATGCTGCGCGCCACGATGGCCGTGTGCGAGGTCTTGCCGCCCACGTCGGTGGCAAAACCCGCGAACAGGCTTTGCTTGAACTGCAGCATGTCGGCCGGCGACAGGTCGTGCGCCACCAGCACCAGCGGCACGTCGGTGGTGTCGTCCAGCAGCAGGTCCTGCTGCGAGAGCTTGCGGCCCGCGCCCGCCTGGGCGGCCGGCTGCACCGGCGAGGCCACGCCCTTCATGTGGCGCAGGATGCGCTCGACCACCTGCTCGAGGTCGGCCTTGCGCTCGCGCAGGTACTCGTCCTCCATGTCGTCGAACTGGCGCGCGATGATTTCGTACTGCGTGGTCAGCGCCCACTCGGCGTTGTAGTGGCGATCGACGATCCAGTGCTTGACGCCGCTGATCAACTGCTCGTCCTGCAGCAGCATCAGGTGCACGTCCAGCAGGGCGGCCAGCTCGTGCGGCGCGTCCTTGGGCAGGTCCTGCTGCAGGCGTGTGATTTCCTCCATCACCGCGTTGCGCGAAATCCGCACCCGCGTGATCTCATCGGCCGTCTTGTCGTCCTCGATGAAATAGTGCGCCACGTCGGCGCGGCTGGACGCCACGAGCACGGCACGGCCTATCGCGATGCCACGCGAAACGGCAAGACCGTGGACGGAGAAAGTCACTTCACTCTCCTTCGCCGAATTTATCGGCGATCAAGGCCAGTATGGCCTCCATCGCGGCCTGCTCGTCATTGCCGTTGGTCTCGACCTCGACGGTGCTGCCCAGGCCGGCAGCCAGCATCATGACGCCCATGATGCTTTTGGCATTGACGCGGCGCTCGCCCTTGCTCATCCAGACTTCGCAGCCGAAGCTGCCGGCGAGTTTGGTGAGCTTGGCGGAGGCGCGGGCGTGCAGGCCCAGCTTATTGCTGATGTTCGTGCTGGTCTTGATCATGGTTTCGGCGCACCTGGTTTTGCGGTGCGGTAATGGCGACTTGCATCACGCCCTGCGTGGCCCCGACGAGGGCGCGCGCCACCAGGGCGTCGAGCGACTCGTGCCGGTAGGACACGGTGCGCAGCAGCATGGGCAGGTTGATGCCGGTAATGAGTTTGGAATGAACGCCGTCGACGAGTTTTTGCGCCACATTGCAGGGCGTGGCCCCGAAAACGTCGGCCAGCACCAGCGCATGCGAGGTGCCCAGCTGGGCCAGCATGATGCGGGCCTGGGCCAGGGTTTCCTCGGGCGGCATGTTCGGCTGCACGTCCAGCGCGGCGACGCCGGGCGCGTTGTCGGGGAAGACATGCAGCACGCACTGGCGCAAGGCGGAGGCCAGCGGGGCGTGGGCGATGATGAAGATGCCGTTCATGGGTTTTCGGGTTCCACTGAATTATCGGCGCGCACACTGAGGAAATACCCATATGAGGCGATACAACAACACAATAACACCCCCATGGCCGCCTGGAAGCTCGCCAGCGTGCCCAGGCCCAGGGCGGCGAACACGTCGATCAGCAGGCCTATGCCCCACTGCACGACAAACACGCCGGCAAAAATCATGAGGTTGTAGGCCGACAGCGCCCGCCCCGCCAGCGAAGGCTTGAAGGCCATGCCCACCGCCGGCTGCGCCAGGCCCATCACGCTGCAGCCCATGCAGAACAGCGCCCAGCCCAGCCAGCCGGTGGACGCGCCGGCCGCGATGTTGAAGGCCAGCACCGCGATGCTCACCGGCACACCCCAGGTGATCAGCCGGGTCGCCGACCAGCCCTGGCGCGACAGCCAGGGATTGACCATGCCCCAGCTCCAGAAGGTCAGCAGCATGGTGGCATTGATATAGAAGAGGCCGGTCGCGGCCTCAAGCGGCGTGTAGCCCGCGACCTTCACCATCCAGGGCCCGGCCCACAAGGTCTGCACCGCAACCAGCCCGCCGTAGTTGAAGAAGGCCATGGGCGTCATCTTGCGGAAATAGCGGCTGCGCCAGATGGGCGCGTAACCCGACTCGCCGACTGGCGCTGGCGCTGTGGGATGGTTCAGCCTCCAGGCCGGTGCCACCCAGGCGATGGCGGCCATGGACAGCACAATCATGGCCGCGAGGATCCAGAACAGCGGCCGCCAGCCCGTCACCGGCATCAGCCACTGCACCGGCAAGGTGGAGGCCAGCATGCCCAGCGAGCCCGTCATCAGCATCCAGGAATTGGCGCGCAGCACCGTGCCCGGCTCGAACCAGCGGCGGTAGCCGGTGAGCGGCGCCATCAGGCAGGCGCTCACGCCCATGCCCACCAGCACGCGCGCCGCCAGCAGCCATGCAAAACTCGTGGCCAGCGAAAACGCCAGGCAACCCAGCACGGCAATGCTTAAAAAACCCAGGATCACACGCTTGGGCCCATGACGGTCCAGCCAGGTGCCCAGCGGCAGCTGCGTGGCCGCAAAACCCAGGAAATAACCGCCGGCCAGCAGCCCCAGGTCACGCGCATGCAGCGAAAAATCCTGCGTCAGCACGGGCGACAAGGTGGCCGTGATGGCCCGCACCAGCGCCGAACAAAAGTAGGCCGCGGCAAAGGCCAGGAACACGATGGCGCCGGTCCAGGCATCCAGCCGGCCGGGTTCGGACGGCGCGGCCGATACATTGCGAGCGGCGGACAAGGAGGTTTCGGCAGTCGTCATTCGAATTTCAGGCTGGAGAAAAAGGTCTCGGCCACCTCGGGCGCGATACGGTCCGCATACAGCACCACCTGGAAGATTTGCGCGCCCTGGGCGAAATAAGCGGCCTGCCCCTCGACCACCGCACCGTCGGGGCGACTGCCCTGGGCCTTGACCAGCACGGCGGCGCTGCCGGAAACCTTGAGCGGCGACACCTGAGGGGACCCGGCCTTCATGTTTGCCAGCGTCAGGCTTTGCCATTGCGCCAACACCGGCTCGGCCTGGGACGCATCGCCCAGCTGCGCCACCGCCACGGCAAAGGTCGCGCCGCCGGCGTCACAGCCCAGCATGGACAGCGGCGTCGCCGGCCCGCCCAGGGGCACGGTTTTTTGCGCCTTGTCGGGTTTGCAAGGCAGCAGCAGCGCCAGGCGCGTACCCTCGGGCCGCACTTCGCGCCAGTTCAGGGTGGGGCTGCAGGCCGCGAGCGCGGCCAAAAGCAAGGCCGCCGCCGGTCGCAACAGCAGGCGCCCGGAGTTGCTGCAAATCGTAAGCATGCCTTGGACTTTACAGGGATTCATGCACCAGCTTCAGCCGGGCACGACGCTTTACAGGATTTTTGCACCGCCTTGGCGCATTCAATCCATGCGATGTACGCGAGGGAGGCACAAGCCAGGGCATGAGGCTTGCTATGGCATCCCAACACAGGAGCCAAACCATGAACCGCAACGACATCACCGAAAAAATCATTACCGTCAAAGTCAGCAAAGGCATCACCTGGGAGTCCGTCGCCAAAAAAGTCGGTCTTAGCAAAGAGTGGGTCACCGCAGGTTGCCTGGGCCAGATGACCTTCGACGCCAAGCAGGCGAAAGTGATTGGCAAGATATTCGGCCTGACGGTCGAAGAACAAAAATGGCTGCAGGTTGTGCCCTACAAGGGCTCGCTGCCCACGCCCGTACCGACCGACCCGCTGATCTACCGCTGGTATGAAATCGTGAGTGTCTACGGCACGACGATCAAGGAACTGATCCACGAGGAGTTCGGCGACGGCATCATGAGCGCGATTGACTTCAGCATGGACATCGTGCGTGAGCCTGATCCCAAGGGGGATAGGGTCAATGTGGTGTTGTCGGGGAAGTTTTTGCCGTACAAGACGTATTGATCTTATTAACGCTGCCGGTGTGCGGAGAGAAAGCGCACCAGGCTCTTGCTCAAGCCGGGCGCAATCGGCAAAGCCGGGTCGCCATAAGAGGCGATCTGCCGCGCCGGGTCCAGGGGAACCTGCTTGAGCACATGGTTCATGCCCTGGATGATGCGCAGTTCGGCATCCGGCTTCGCCGTGCCCAGCGCCATGGCTTGCGCGATGGAAACCTGGATATCGGTGTCGCCTTGCAGGATCAGGCACGGCACGCGGAGCTGTTTAATCTCCAGCGCAGGAATGCGTTTGAACCAGGAGATCAGATAGGGCTGGACGCTGGGCCGGTACAAAGCGGCCAAGGCCGCAGGCACATCGCCGACCGCCTCGCCCCTCTCCAGCGAGGACAGGATGGCCTCGTTGCGCTCGGCCAGGTCCGCAGGCAATTGGGGTGCCAGCTGCTGCCGCAGGATGGCGGCTGCGCCCTGGGCCGCGCCGGCAATGGAAACAAATGCGCTGACGTCCCGCCCTTGCGCGGCGAGCATGCCGATCAGGGAGCCCTCGCTGTGGCCTACCACGGCAACGCCTGAAAAGCGCGCATCGCTGGCCAGCAGGTCTATCCATGCGGCCGCGTCTTCCACAAAATTGTCCAGCCGCAGATCGGCCTCCCGGCCCATCGCCGCAGCACTCGCACCCACACCGCGCTTGTCATAGCGGACCGAGGCAAAGCCCGCATCTGCCAGGGACTGGGCCAGCATCTTGAGGCTGTCGTTTTTTCCTTGAACACCCGCGCTGTTGCCGTCACGGTCTGTGGGGCCCGAGCCTGAGATGATCAGCACAAGCGGGATCTTTTTTTCGCTGCCCGCCGGCAGCATCAGCGAACCCGCGATCCGGCCATGGGCGGTGTCCAGGGAAATGGGCTGGTCGGCCGCCGCTGCTACTGCAATCTGCACGGCCAATGCGGCAAAGGCGCAGGTGATGAGTTTTTTCATGGCTTGATGCTGAGGTCTGGGCTGGGTGCGATTGACTTCAGCACGGACATCGTGCGCCATCCCGATCCCAAGGGCGATAGGGTCAATGTGATCTTGTCGGGGAAGTTTTTGCCGCACAAGGCTTATTGATGCTGCTGAGCAGCCCTAAAAGAACTCATTTGCACTTCTTGATCGATGGCGCGCCCAGAGATACGCGCCTAGCTCATAGACCCAAAGGACTGGAATCACAAGAACCATCAAGCTCAGCAAAACAGGCCCGGCTATAAATCCCAGGCAGACAATCGCCAGGACAAAAAGGCCCGCCTGAAGGGCCATTGGGCCGGCGAGCGAAGCGGGACGCGCCAGCCGCAAACGTTGGAGGAAGATGGCTGTTGTCCGATACAAGACGTACATACCGCCAGCAACAACAGCGACGTCAAAAGCCCAATGCGTGAACAGCGCCCACAGCGACCACCAGGCGCGCCGAACCCAATCCTCACGAAGCTGGTCCAGGCTTGAACCGACTGCAAGTCGGCCGACACGTACACGCGGTGCCGTGAACTCGTCCGCGGCAAATGCCCGGGAGAGTTCTTGCGCGCTCACCGGAGGGTCTGCGTAGTAGCGATGGACAAGCGTGGCTTCGTAAGTACCAGAGCCCAGTTCATTCGAGAGCCGATGCAACAAGATTTCCGCTACGTCGGAGGGCACATCCTCGACCACGATGCGCCGCGCACAAGCTCCGGGCGCGGGAACATCCCTCGCCCGAAACTTCGTCGTGCAGGTTCCGTTGGAGCACTGCACAAAGAACCGGTCTTCGAAACCCATACAGGAAAGTGCATGGGCGGGCGCCGACAGACCCCAAAGACCCGCCGCAAAGAGCACGGCGGCAGTTGCTCGAATGATCGAAAGCTGGTTCATGTTCTCCCGCAGTGTATGCCGCAAGACCCGCGACCAACTTGATGGCTGCGGTCTGGGCTGAACATGCAACCCTCTTACTAGAGTTTCGTGGGGTCGCCAAGCGCCCGGTTGAGCCGCACCGCCTCTTTGGCGAGCCGGCGCGACAAGGCGGCATTGACCTTATCTCCCTCATGAAACTCTCTGGTCGCCATTTCATACTTGCCGCCGGGTTTGAGCAGTGGGTCCATCTCGCGAAGGCGTTGCCCTCGCCAGAAGCCGAACAGCACGCGATTTTCTTCAGCGCGAATCAGCAGCACAGGGCCATCCGATAGATAAACCAGGTGGCCCCATTTGATGGCTTCGTCCAGCGTGGCACTGCCCACCACTGCCGCTCGCAACTGCTCAACCGCCACACGTTGCCAGCCGGACAAGGCGGCGACGTATGCATCAGGGCTAGCGGCTGGGATGGTCTTCTTCATCATGAAAAGTGTTGCCCGCTTGTGGTGAACCTCTCGACTATCGTGTTAGATCGAGTCAGGCAGTTCGCTTTCTGAGATACCGGTCAATTGAGCTGAGGATTTTGAAACGATTGCGCTTAAGAATGGCGAACGTGGGAATTCGCCCAATTGTTCTTGATAGGCGCCAGTCATTCATGAGCATTTTGCGCAGCACGGCTTTGTCGCCGGCAACATGAGCTCGAATAACCACAAGTTGCTCAGTATTCCAGGACCAAAGAATACCTTCCGCAACTTTAATTTTGATGTACGCGGCCTCTGGCCATGTGAGTGATGTTGCAACTTTCCCGCACTTCCCACATGCGCCGCGACCTGCTATTGGGCCGCAAATTTCACCTTTAAGAACTGTATAGCCGCCGACCTCAGGGTCATATTGGTGGGTGGGAACAGGGTCAGGATTGAACAGGTAGGGCGCTTCACACTGACCGCATATTGCCTCAATGACTGATGGACGTTCATATGTCCAGTAACGGCTCTCGACGGGATTCCAGAAACGCCGAATCGAACGATGAAGTGGATGGAGTGGCATTTCACGCATGACGAGGTCTAACTTTTTGATGCATCTCGCAAAACCGCCGCATAACACGGCCTTGGTTTTTTGAGATTTTTCGTGACGCGACAGCCTACATCAACCCGGTGTAAAGGCAAAATGCCCCCATGAACTCCCTATCCGGTATCCGCATCCTCGACCTCTCCCGCGTACTCGCGGGCCCCTGGTGCACCCAGACTTTGGCCGACCTGGGGGCCGATGTGATCAAGATTGAACGGCCGGGCACGGGCGACGACACGCGGACCTGGGGACCGCCCTTCTTGAAGGATGCCGATGGCGCAGACACCGAGGCGGCTTATTACCTGGGCACCAACCGCAACAAGCGCTCTGTCACCTGCGACATTGCCCAGCCCGCGGGCCAGGCGCTGGTGCGGGAGTTGGCCGCGCATTGCGATGTGTTTGTCGAGAACTTCAAGGTGGGCGACATGGCGCGTTACGGCCTGGATTACGCCTCGCTCAAGGCCATCAACCCGCGGCTTGTGTATTGCTCGGTCACGGGTTTTGGGCAGAACGGGCCTTATGCCGAGCGTGCGGGTTATGACTACGCGATCCAGGGCATGGGCGGGCTGATGAGTGTGACGGGTGAGCGCGACGACCTGGGCGGCGGGCCGCAAAAGGTGGGCGTGGCGGTGGCCGATTTGATGACGGGCATGTATGCGACGGTGGCGATTCTTGCCGCGCTGCGCCATGCCGAAAAGACCGGCGAAGGCCAGCAGGTGGACATGGCGCTGCTGGACACGCAGGTGGCCATGCTGGCCAACCTGGGCGCCAACTATTTGGTCAGCGGCAAGGCGCCGGGCCGGGCCGGCAATGCGCACCAGAACATCGTGCCCTACCAGGTGTTTGAAGTGGCGCCGGCCGCTGACGGCAGCAAGGACCATTTGATCCTGGCGGTGGGCAATGACTCGCAGTATGCGAAGTTCTGCGCGGTGGCCAATATCCCTGAGCTCGCGACCAACCCGCTGTTTGCCACGAACCGCAACCGGGTGCAGAACCGTGCCAAGCTGGTGCCCATCCTGGAGGCCGTGATGAAGACGCGCGGCAAGGCCGACTGGCTGGCGGCGCTGGAGGCGGCCAAAGTGCCTTGCGGCGCGATCAACAACCTGGCCGAGGTGTTTGCCGACCCGCAGATCGCGGCGCGCGGCATGGTGACCGAGTGGCAGCATCCGGTGAAGCAGGACCTGAAGCTGGTCTCCAGCCCGATACGCCTGAGCGCGACGCCGGTGCGCACAGATTTGCCGCCGCCGCTGCTGGGCCAGCACACCGAGGAGGTGCTGCGCGAGCTGCTGAACTATTCCGACGCGAAGCTGTCGGAGTTAAAGGGCGGCAAGACGATTTAAACCCCACTCACAAGAGCACTTCACATGATGGTGATTCGACGCCGTGTCATCCAGGCCATGCTGGGCCTGCCCCTGGGCGCTGCCCTGCCCGGCCTGGGCCGTGCCCAGGGCATGGCCGACTTTGGTGTGCTGAAGGGCGGCTATGCCCAGCGCCTCAAGAAAATCCTGGCGGCGCGCGAACTCCCTTATGTGGACATCGAAAGCTCCTGCAACCCGGGCAAGCTGGACATCGATTTTGTGGCCGGGAATATGGACAGGCTCAACATCGGCCTGATGGCGCTGTCGGCCGACATAGGCCAGGGCGAGTTCAAGAAGGGCGTGCGCTTTCACACGTTGTCGGAAAAACTGGTCGCGGCCTACCCGGACCGCTTTGTCCCCGTGGGCAACGGCGGCCAGCCGCCGGCGCTGACGGAGGCGCCCACCGAGTTCATGGACGGGCAGGAGGCGGCCATCGCGAAGCGGCAGATCATGTGCCTGGGCGAATACGAGTTCCGCCACTACCCTTCGCCGCGGCAGGTCAAGCACGGCTCGGGGGATGACCGCGATGTCAGCGTGCCGATCGACGGCCCGGTGGGGCACCGCGTCTTCGCGCTCAGCGAAAAAACCGGTGTCGCCTTCCAGATCCACTATGAAATCGAGGACGGCCTGCTGGCGCCGCTGGAGGCCATGCTGGCCCAGTACCCCAAGGCCAAAGTGGTCTGGTGCCACCTGGCGCAGGTCCGCTACATCGAGCGGGCCACGCGCTACAACGCTGCCTATGTGGACGGCCTGATACGGCGATTTCCCAACCTGCAGTTCGACACGGCGTTTGGCGACTCGGCCTCGGTCTACCCGCTGAGCAACCAGCGGCATGCGCGGGTCTGGGGCAGCGACGGCGGGCTGGCGCGCGAGTGGCGCGATTTGATCGTCGCCCACCCGAAACGATTTTTGTCGGCGCTGGACCTGGGTGGTGACCGCATGGACCGCATGGTGTCCTACGACCAGAAGCACCGCTATTTTTTGCAGCAGCTGCCGGAGGAGGTCCGGCACCAGGTCGCCTACCGCAATGCCTGGTCGCTGCTGTTCGGCGAGGAATTTGCCTGAAACACAAAGAGGTGATGCGATGAAACACAATTTTGTTCTGGTGCATGGCGCATGGCACGGCGGCTGGTGCTGGCGGCGTGTGGCGCAGGTGCTGCAGCTGGACCACCACAAGGCCTTTGCGGTGACGCTGACGGGCCTGGGCGAGCGGGCGCACCTGCTGTCGCCCGCGATCAACCTGGATACCCACATCAACGACGTGATCAACCTGATTGAAGCCGAGGAGCTGCACGAGGTGACGCTGGCGGTGCATTCCTACGCCGGGATGATAGGCACGGCGGTGGCCGACCGCATGGGCGGGCGCCTCAAGCACCTGGTGTATGTGGATGCGGTGCTGCCGCAGCCGGGCGAAAGCTGGAGCAGCACGCACGATGCGGCCACGCAGCAAAAGCGCATGGTGGCGGCGCAGGCATCGCCCTGCTTCAGCTTTCCGCCGCCTGACCCCGAGGTGTACGGCCTGGCGGGCGCCGACCACGACTGGGTGCAGCGCCGGCAGACGCCGCACCCGGGCAACACCTACCAGGCGCCGCTGGATTTTGATGTGCAGCGCGTGGCGGCTGTGCCGCGCACTTTTGTGAGCTGCACCACGCCGGCGCTGGCGACCATCACGCCCAGCCGGCTGCGCGCGCGCGACTCGAATTTCTGGGGCGGCGCCTGGCTGCCGAATTCGCGTGTGCTGGAGCTGGCCACCGGCCACGACCCCATGGTCACCGAGCCCGCGGCGCTGGCGCGCATCCTGCTGGAGTGCGCTGAATGAAGGCGCTGGGCCGCCGCGGCTTCACGGCCGCGCTGGCGGGCAGCCTGGCCTGGCCGCTGCAGGCCCAAGCCAAGGACAGCGCCCTGCCGGTGCCGGCCTCGCTGCCCGAGGCGGCCGGGCTGGCCGCCGCGCGCGGCGAGCCGCTGGTGCTGCTGGTCAGCCTGCCCGGCTGCCCTTATTGCGAGCTGGTGCGGCGCAACTACCTGCTGCCGGCGCGCCAGGAAAGCGGCCTTCAGGCCTGGCAGCTCAATGTGACCGACAACCGCGCACCGCTGACGGGTTTTGACGGCAAGCCCACCACGGCGGCCGCGTGGACCAAGGCCGCCAAAGCGACTTTTACGCCCACGGTGCTGTTTTTGGGCCCGCAGGGGCAGGCGCTGGCCGAGCCGCTGGTGGGTGCCGCCATTCCGGATTTTTACGGCGCCTACCTGGACGAGCGCCTGGTGCTGGCGCGCCGGGCCGTGGTGACGCTGCGCTGAGCGGTTGATTTCATGACGGACGCCGAGTCGCTGCAGGCCGCCATCCACGAGGAGGTGGCGCTGCGGGCTTACGACCCGCACTGGCCCGCGATGTTTGAGGCCGAGCGGGAGCGGCTGCTGGCGCTGTTTCCTGGCGACTTCATCTCGATTGAACACATGGGCAGCACGGCGGTGCCGGGGCTGGCGGCCAAGCCGATCATCGACATCCTGGGCGGCGTAGCCTCCATGGCGGCGGCCAGGGCGCTGGTGGCGCCGCTGTGCGCGCAGGGTTACACGGCTTCGGCCGAATTCAACGCGACGCTGGCGGACCGCCAGTGGCTGATGCGCTGGGCCGACGGCCACCGCACCCACCACCTGCACCTGGTGATGCACGACGGCCCGGTGTGGGCGCAGCGCCTGCAATTTCGGGATGCGCTGCGCGCGGACGCCGCGCTGGCCTGGCACTATGCGGCGCTCAAGGCCGAGCTGGCGGCCAAACACCCGGCCGACCGCGAGGCCTATACCGAGGCCAAGGCGGCCTTTGTGCGGTCGGTGTGCGAAGGCTGAGGCTCCCGCATGCACCCTGGCTACTATTAAGCCGCCAAATCACCCCGCTGGACCTGTACTAATGCCCCCTGGGCCCTTGGCAAACAAGGCTTAGGTGGTAAATTCAAACCGTTCAAGCAGGAGAGCGCTGCCGCAAGGCAGCCACCGAAGGCGCAAACTTCCATAATCGCTCAGGTCCCGTACTGCCCGGAAACACACAGCCGTCTGGAGAGACGCCGCATGCAAGGTGCGGCGCACCGAAGGAGCAAAGCCCAAGCGTAAGCCGCGGCTGAATCTCTCAGGTAACAAGGACAGTGGAAGCGGCCGCAAGCATCTGATGGCTTGGCGGTTGCCATGATTCTTCCCGGATTCAAGCACCCCTCAAGGCATTGCATGGCGCTTGCGCAACTGCCATTTCTGCTTGAATAAAAGGAATTGCCATGAAAGTCATGGTTTTGGGTGCGGGTGTCACGGGGGTCACGACGGCCTGGTATCTGGCGCAGCGCGGACACGAAGTCACAGTCATCGAACGGCGCGGCGCGGCCGCGATGGAAACCAGTTTTGCCAACGGCGGGCAGATTTCCGTCAGCCATGCGGAGCCCTGGGCCAACCCGGGCGCGCCGCTCAAGGTGCTGCAGTGGCTGGCGCGCGAGGACGCGCCGCTGTTGTTCCGGCTGCGCGCCGATGTGAACCAGTGGCTGTGGGGCCTGGAGTTTTTGCGCAACTGCACGCCGGCTCGCACCGCGCAAAACATACGGCAGATCGTGAACCTGGGCATGTACAGCCGCGGTGCGCTGCAAAAGCTGCGGGCTGACCTGGGCTTGCAGTACGACGCGAAGACCCAAGGCATTCTGCATTTCTACACCAGCCAGGCCGAGTACGACGCCGCGCAGGAGCCGGCGCGCATCATGCGCGAGCACGGCTGCGAGCTCGACATGAAAACCGCCGATGAATGCGTAGCCATAGAGCCCGCGCTGGCGCAGTGCCGCGGCAGCATCGTGGGCGGCAGTATGACGCCCAGCGACGAGTCGGGCGACGCCCAGGCCTTTACCACCGCACTGGCGGCGCGCTGCGAACAGGCCGGCGTGAAGTTTCTCTACAACACCACCATCCTCGATGTGCAGGCCAGCGGCGGCCAGCTGGACGGTGTACAGGTCGCCAGGGGCAGCGGCGAGGCGGGCGGGCGCATTGAAACGCTCAAGGCCGACGCCTATGTGATGTGCCTGGGCGCCTTCAGCGCACCCTGGGCCAAAAAGCTGGGGCAAAGCCTGCGCATCTACCCGGCCAAGGGTTATTCGGTGACGCTGCCGGTGATCAACGAGGCGGCCTCTTACCAGGTGAGCCTGACGGACGATGAGTACAAGCTGGTGTTCTCGCGCCTGGGCAATCGCCTGCGCATCGCGGGCACGGCGGAACTCAATGGCTACAACACCGAGCTGAACCTGGTGCGCTGCCAGGCCATAGTCCGCCGCGTGAAGCAGCTGTTCCCGGAAATGACGGACGGCGAAGGCGCGCAGTTCTGGACCGGCCTGCGCCCGGCCACGCCCAGCAACGTGCCCTACATCGGCAAAAGCAAAACCCGCAATCTGTTCCTCAACACCGGCCACGGCACGCTGGGCTGGACGCATGCCTGCGGCTCGGGCGCGGCGATTGCCGACATTGTGAGCGGGCGCGTGCCGGAAGTGGATTTTGCGTTTACCGGCATGCCGGCGCGGGGGCACAGCATGCTATTGCCGGGCATGGTGAAAGCCTGAGGGCGGGCGCCTGTGCAGCATGGTGGCGGACACGGTAATATCGCCCTCCGTTCACCAGCCCCATGCCGCCATGACATCAGCCACGAACATGCCGCCCGACGGCCTTCCCATTTATCGACTGCTCACCGGCCCGGATGACGCAAGTTTTTGCCATCGCGTGAGCGAAGCCCTGGCTTTGGGTTACACGCTTTATGGCTCGCCGGCGGCGACTTTTAACGGTGAGCGTGTGATCGTGGCACAGGCGCTGCTCTGGCCTTCCGTTCAGACAGGCAAAGCATGAGCAAGGCTCTGCCCCTGAACCCCGCGACCCTGCAGGCCATGGCGGATTTCCCGCGGCAGCTGGAGCTGTTTTACGCGGCCGTTCCCGAGAGCTACCGGAACTGGACACCTTCGTCCTGGGACGGCATCCCGAGCGAGACCTTCTCGGCACTGGGCCAGGTCTGCCATGTGCGGGACATCGAAATCGATGGCTACCATGTGCGCATCCAGCGCACGCTCGCCGAGGACAAGCCGGTACTGGTCTCGCTGGACGGCTACGAGCTGGAGCGGGAGCGCGGCTACGCGACAGCCGATGCGCGGGAAGCCCTGGCGGCTTTTCGCGCGGCGCGCGCCAAGACCATGGAGCTTCTCGCGAGCCTCACGCCAGAGGCGCTGGAGCGCACGGCGGAGTTCGAAGGCTACGGCGCGCTGACCCTGCGCAGCCTGGTGCACTACCTGTGCAGCCACGACCAGCAGCACCTGGCCGGACTGCAGTGGCTGCTCGGCAAGATCGATGCGTCTCGCGCCGCGAGCGCCTAGTACCAGCCGGCTTAAAACCGCCAGCCAAGCCCCACGCCGAACAACATCGGGTCGGCCTTGAAGGTACCGATCTTGGCGCCGGCCGCGGAGACGTCGGTGCGGATGTAGACCTTCTTCAGGTCAAGGTTCAGGGACAGTTGCTTGCCCAGGGGAATGTCCATGCCGACCTGCAATGCCGGGCCCCAGCTGCTGCGCTTGATGTCCACACCGGCCGGCAGGTTGACCGCGCTGAAGCGGGTGTAGTTGATGCCCGCGCCGACATAGGGCTTGAAGGCGCCCGAACCCAGGGCGTCGAAATGGTATTGCGCCGTCAGCGTGGGCGGCAGGTGCTTGAAGCTGCCGATGGCGGTGCCGGCGGCCGACAGCGTGTGTTTTTGCGGAACCGTCAGCACCAGCTCGACCGCGACCTTGGGTGTGACGAAGTAGCTGATGTCGAACTCGGGTATCCACTTGTTGTTGATGGCCAGCCCGAGTCCGGTGCTGTCTCCGTTGGCGCTGTCCAGGTGGACCGCACGGGCGCGGACCAGCCAGGGGCTTTCAACGGGTTGGGCAAAGGCTGCGCCCGACAAAAGGGCGCAGAGGGCAGAGGCGACGATGGTCTGTTTTTTCATGGGTAAGCAGAAGAAGCGGGAACATTCCCGCCATTCATTGAAGCCGTGCGGCCCATCGGGCGGCTTGATCTGGCGCAAGCGCGCCCTATCCCGCAAACGCAATCAGCGCAAACCTTGCGGCAGATCAAACGTGGTGGCGCTTCGGTGCTTGCCCCTGAGGACCAATGTGGCTAGCGCCATAAGCGCCGCGCGCAATTTGTAACGCCGCAGTACCAGAAAAGGCGTTTGGCGCGCTACCTTGGCGCCCTCTTTTTCGGCAAAAAAACCACGAATCACCCCGGGGTATTCCCGCTGCTTGTCGCTTTAGCGTCCGCCCGTTTGTAAGTAAAAGTTGGTTTGGCCGCACACTGGGTACACGGCCCTGCGGCCGTGCTTGCCGTGGGATGCGCGGTTCACCAATGACGAGGGGCGATCAAGATGATGGTTTTATTGCGTAATGTGACGGTGCTGTCGGGCGCGGCGCTGGCTCTGGTTTCTGCCTTGGCACAAACCGAAACCCCACCCTCGAAAAAAACCAGGGCCACGGCCGCGCCGGCAGTTGAAAAATTCACCGGCCCGCGCGAAAAAATGGTGGTGGCCATGCCCAAGACTTATGGCAAGACCGAGACCATGGCCTTGTGGGGCGACTACTTCAGCCACCTGTCGCGCTGCGCCAATGTGGAGCTGCAAAATGCCCAGGGCGATTCGCTTGAGCGCACCAGCAACGTCGACATCCTGGGCGAGAAGGAGCTGATCGAAAGTCTTTCAACCGGCAAGGCCCAGCTGGGACAGGTGAACCCGGGACTGGCCGCGCAAATGGTGACGGCCGGGCAGGCGCCGCCCTTCGCGGTGCCGGGCAACAAGGCCACCGGCCTGCGCAATTCCTACAAGCTGATCTTGATCACGCGCGTCGACAGTCCCTACAGGGAACCCAAGGACCTGATCGGCAAAAAGATTGCCCACACCACACCGACCTCCAACTCGGGCAACCTGGCGCCGCGCGCGCTGTTCCCGGCCCTGGGCCTGACGCCGGACAAGGACTACGAGGTGGTGTTCTCCAACGGGCATGAGCGCTCGGTGACGGGCGTGATGCACGGCTTCTTTCCGGCCGCGGCCGTGGCCAGCGACCTGTACCAGCGCATGATCGTCAAGGGCGACGTCAAGGGATCGAGCATACGCACGATCTGGGAGAGCCCACCCTTCATGACGGAAAGCTGGATCATGAGCAAGGACGTATCGCCCGAGCTGCAGGCCAGGGTCAAGAAGTGCTCCTTCAACTACAGCTTCTCGCCCACGCTGAAGAAGCAGCTGCCCGGCAACGACACCTTCCTGCCCATCAATTTCGACCGCGACTTCGCGACAGTGATGCAGGTCTACCGCTCCACCCAGAAGAAGTAACACCCCCGTCCAGGCTCACTGCGTGTAGCCTGTTCCCCCCTCAAGGGGGCGGCGCCTGCGGTCTGGCAAAGCCAGTCCCGCGGCCCCTGCTGGGTTGAAGATTCAGGGTGTATTCAATGGGCACAGTCCGCCAGTGGGGGCCGAGGGTCCGGCTTCGCCGGCCCCAGGCGCCGCCCCCTGGAAGGGGGGAAGGCGCTACACGAAGTGAGCGTCCGACGGGGGTGAGCTAGATACTCAATGGCGGGTGCACCGTCCCCCACAGGCTTTCGTCCAGCACGCGCTGCAGGGTGCGCAGCAGCTGGTCGTTGGAGGTGTGGGCTTTCACCAGCACGGCCTCCACGCGGTCGCTGTCCAGGGCCACCGCGTCGCTCGCGGAGAACACGACCACCGGTGGCGCCGGGTTCAGGTCCTCTATGGTGTCCAGCAATTCCCAGCCCGAGCCGTCTTTGAGGGTGAGGTCCAGCAGCACCAGGTCGTAGTGGTGTTTACCCAGCTGTTCGCGCGCCTCGCGCAGGCTGGCGGCGAATTCAAAGGTGGCGAAGTCCTGGGCGATGGCGGCGGCGATGCGCTGGATGTCCAGGTCGTCCTCGACATGCAGGATGCGCGGCCGGCCTTCGGCCATGTTGGCGATGGCACGTTGCAGGCTGAGGATCAGCTTGTTTTCGTCGATGGGCTTTTCCAGCCAGGTCGACACCGCCAGCGGCTGGTTGTTGAATTCGAGCTCGCCGGCTTCGGCGTTGGCCGACACCACGACGATGGGCAGCTCGCGCGTGCGCTCTTCCAGGCGCAGCTTGCGGATCAGGCTGATGCCGTCCAGGTCCGGCAAGCCCAGGTCGACCGTCATGGCGGCGTAGGGCCGTTTGACCACCTGCTCCATGGCCTGCGCGGCGCGGTAGACCATGTCCGAATCGAACCCGCCCTTGTCGAGCATCAGCTTGATCAGGTGGGCGATGTCGGGGTCGTCCTCGCAGACCAGGATCAAGGGCCTGGGCGGTGCGCCAGCCTGGGTTTTGCTTTCATCGACGCTGGCTTCTTCCACCGGCAGTGCCAGTGCTTCGGGCAGTTCGAAATAAAACACCGTTCCCACGCCGGTCTGCGAGGTGAAGCCCACGCTGCCGCCCATGCGCTCCACGATGGCGCGCGAGATGTTCAGACCCAGGCCGGTGCCGCCTTTTTGCCGGGTGTCGGAGGTGTCGGCCTGCGAGAACTTCTGGAAGATGCGCTTGCGGAATTCCTCGGGGATGCCGGGGCCGCTGTCGGCGACCTCGACCCGGACCCGCCTGTTGCTGCACAGCAGCCTGATGTAGACAAAGGAATCCGCCGGTGAAAACTTCACGGCGTTGGAGATCAGGTTGGTGGCGGCCTGGGTCAGCCGGTCGCTGTCGACGCTGACCATGACCCCTTCGGCCTGGACATCCAGCGCCAGCTTGACCTTGTGCTGGTCCGCAAAGCCTTCATTGGCCACCAGGACCTGGGCCAGCAGCGGCGCCAGCTCTATGACCTGCATGTCAAAGCGCATCTTGCCGGATTCGATTTTTTCGCTGTCGAGGATGTCGTTGATCAGCCGGATGAGCCGCTCGCAGTTGCTGGTGGCGATGCCGACCAGGTTCTTGGCCATGGGCGGCAGGTCCCCGGCGACGCCGCCGACGATCAGGCCCAGCGAGCCGCGTATGGAGGTCAGCGGCGTGCGCAGCTCATGGCTGACGGTGGAGACGAACTCGCTCTTCATGCGGTCCACGCGCTTGAGCGCGGTCACGTCGGTGCCCAGCGAGTAAAAGCCCAGCACCTTGCCCTCATCCTCACCCTCGCCATAGCGCGGAAAGTACTGCATGACGTAGTCGTGCATCTGGCCGTCGACGCTTTCCTGGGTACGGTCGTACTCCGCCGCGTAGCCCGCCAGGGCCTCCTGGATCTTGGCGCGCTCTTTCTCGTAGAGCTCGTGGCCCATCAGCTGGCGCATGGTCTTGCCGTGGATCTGCTCGCGCTTCAAGCCAAAGCGTTCTTCATAGGCCAGGTTGTGGAACTGGAAGCGCTGGTCGGCGTCGATATAGGCAATCAGGGCCGGCACGGAGTCGGTGATCTGGTGCAGCTGCGTTTCGCTGGCATGCAGCGCGAGGGTGCGTTCCTGCACGCGCTGCTCCAGGGTTTCATTGGCGGCCTGGAGTTCTTCGTTGACGCGCCGTATGGTCGAGTGGCTGCGCAGGAGGTCGATCGCGGCGTATAGCAGCAGCGCCACCAGCACCGCCGAGAAAATCAGCAGGTAGCGGCCGTAGCGCTCACCCTCCGCGCCAGCCTGCTGCTGCTCGACCGTCAGGGCGTCGTTGGCTTCATCGAGCAGCTTTCCGGTCGGCGCCGCGGAAATGCCGGCGAGAAGGTCATTGACGGTTTTCTGTTCGCGCAAAATGGCCTGGACATGCGCGCGGAAAATACCCAGCCTGTCGCGCATATCCGGCGGTGCGAGGTGCAGCGTGCCGTCAAGCCGGTTCAGTTCGTCGTGTATTTCGGCGCCCTTCTCGCCGGTCGGGCTCTGGCTGTACAGCATGCTCGCGAGCAGCAGCCTGCTCACGCCGGCCGAAATCAGCTGGAACGCCGGTTGCGCCGCGCCGCGGCCGGTCCCGAGCGACTGCTGGACGTCCTCAGCCGCGGTGGGGAGAAAGGCCAGCGAATTGCGCAGCACCGAGTTGTGTGACTTGAACTGCTCGATCAGCTGGGCCTTGTCCTGGATGGCGCGTTGCAGCGCCGCGAGCTTATCCGCCTGCGCGGCCGCATCATGGTGATGTTCGTCCGTGTCCGACTGCAGTTGCTCCATGAGCCGGGCCATCTCACCCTGGTTGTCCGCCAGCGCGTCGTAGTGCGTGGTGATGCCTATCCTGGACTTCAGCACGTCCAGTTCCCATTGCGCATCGAGCTGCTTGAGGTGGCGCAGCACGGCGATATCCTCAAAATAATGCGACTCGTCGAAGCTCTGGGTTTTGGCGTACAGAAACACCAGGATGGACAGCAGCACGGCGGTGACCGCCGCCATGGGCATCCAGGCCAGTCGGTTCGTTTTTTTCACGGTTTGGGGTCCAGTTCGCCGGTGAGTGTGTTGAGGAAGCGGATGATGGCCTCCTTGTCTTCCTTGGAAGCAACGCGGCCGAGCTGGTAGCGGAACATGATGTCGACGGCCTCGTCCAGGGTTTTTGCCGAGGCGTCGTGGAAGTAGGGCGCAGTCAGCGCGATGTTGCGCAGGCTGGGAACCTTGAAGACGTGCTTGTCGCTTTCCACCTTGGTGACAAGATAGCGGCCGAGATCGGCTTCCGTCGGGTTGCCGCGTTTGGCGAAGTAGTCGCCCATGACGCCGAACTTCTGGAACATATTGCCGCCGACGTTGACGCCCTGGTGGCAGGCGACGCAGCCGTACTGCTTGAATTTCGCATAGCCGGCTTTCTCCGCGGCCGTGATCGCGTTGGCGTCACCGCGCAGGTATTTGTCAAAGCGCGAGTTGGGCGTGATCAGGGTGCGCTCGAAAGTGGCGATGGCATTCTGGATGTTCGCCTTGGTGACGCCGTCCTTGTAGGAGGCGGCGAACGCGGCCTTGTACTTGGGGTCCTGCGAGACCTTCTGCACCACCTCCTCCCATTTCGAGCCCATCTCGACCGGGTTCTGCATGACGTGGTCGGCTTGCGACTCCAGCGACTCGGCGCGGCCGTTCCAGAATTGCTTGAAGTTGAGCGCGGCATTGAGCACGGTCGGGGCGTTGACGCTGGTGAGGCCGCCATGCAGGCCCACCGAGCGGTCGCGCCCGTCAGCGCCGCCCTTGCTGATGTCGTGGCAACTGGCGCAGGAGATGCGGCCGTTGCCGGACAGGCGGGCATCTCGAAACAGCAAGCGCCCGATGTCCGCGCGGGCCGGGTCCTGTTTGAGCGTCAGGGGAACCGGTTGTATCGGTTCGTCGAGCAAAGGCGCCGCGGCGGCGGCGAGGGATGTCCACGGGGCGGCGGCCGCCAGAAGCAGCGCCGCAAGACGCGCTGCGGCCAAGTGTGCGCCGGCCTTCCCAGGCCGCATGCAATGCCTGCTCGCACGGACGTATGCCCAAACCGGTTTTGTTATTTGCACGGCTGCTGTCCTCCTGATCGTTAACTGCAACCAGTCTCAATCAGAGCACGTTTATCAACCGCGCCGCAAGGGCATTTCCCGTGTGGGCATATTTACCAACACTATGTAAGGAAATGCTTCGCCTCCTCCAAATGAAGGATGGGATGCAGTGCCAGCGCGCTCAGTCCTTCGCCACGCCTAGCGCCTCAAGTTCGTTAGAACTTTTTATTTCATTGACCCGAAGACCTTCTTGAGGATCGCGCTGCCGGTGCCCACGGGGTCCTGGCGGATCTTCTTTTCTTCCTCGCCAATGATGAGGTAGAGGCCGTCCAGGGACTTGCCGGTGACATATTGCTGGATGTTGGCGTCTTCTTTTTTGACCAGGCCGAAACCGGCGGCCTTGCCGGCGAACTCGTTGTATTTGTTGGCCAGCCCGACTTTTTCGGTGGCCTTGGTGACCACGGGCAGGAATTTGACGCCCAGCGGCGCGCGCGTCTTTTCCGCGAAAAAGGTGGTGACCGAGGTCTCGCCGCCGGTCAGGATGTTCTTGGCGTCGGTCACGCTCATGCTGCGTACGGCATTGACCAGCAGGTCCTTGCCCATGGGAACGGCGGCTTCGGCGGCGCGGTTGATGGAGGTGACCAGTTCGTCGATGTGCTTGCCCTGGCCGAAGTTTTTCAGCAGTTTCGACGCATCTTCAAGGTAACCAGGCAAAGGAATGCGAACTTTTGGGTTTCCGAGGAATCCATCCGTCTTGCCCAGCAGGGCGACGGCCGCGATAGCGCCTTTTTCGAGGGCGGTTTTGAGGCCGGCGCTGGCGTCGGCGTTGCTGATGCCGGACAGGTCGCCCAGCGACAGCGCGTGGGCCTGGTGGTAAGTGGCCAATATCAGTGCGCCCAACGCGCTGACGCCGGCCTGGTTAAAATTGCGACGTTGCATGATGAGGTCTCCCATGAAATTGACATCCACCCGGACAGTATGCCGCATGGCGCTGGCCGGTATTTTGGCGCTGGCGGCTTTCGCCAGCCTGCCCGGATGCAGCGGCGCGCAGGCCGCGCCTGAGTCGACCTTCGTGCTGCTGGACGGCAGCAAAAAAACCACGGCTGACCTGAAGGGCAAGGTCACCCTGGTCAACTTCTGGGCCACCAGCTGCGTGACCTGCGTGGCCGAAATGCCCAAGGTCATTTCCACCTACAACAAATACCAGAGCCAGGGCTATGACACCCTGGCCGTGGCCATGAGCTACGACCCGCCCAGCTACGTCGTGAACTACACCGAGACGCGCAAGCTGCCGTTCAAGGTGGCCATCGACAACACCGGCGCGGTCGCCAAGGCCTGGGGCGATGTGCAGCTCACGCCCACCACCTACCTGGTGAACAAGCGCGGCGAGATCGTCAAGCAGTACGTGGGCGAGCCGGATTTTGCGGCGCTGCACCAGTTGATTGAGAAGCTATTGGCTGAGACCTGAAGCGTTTCGCTTTTCAAACAAAAAAAGCCGGTTCGTTTGAACCGGCTTTTTTGTTGCTCTTTCGAGCATGGGCCGCGGAACTGGCTTTGCCAGGCCGCAGGCGCAGCCCCCTGCAAGGGGGGAAGGCGCTACACGAAGTGAGCGTCCGACAGGGGTGTTACTGATTTCGATACGCGTCGTGGCAGGCTTTGCAGGTGCCGGCCGTGGAGGTAAATGCCGTCTTCAGCGTGTCGAGGTTGCCGGTCTTGGCGGCGGCGGCCAGCTTGGCGGTTTCAGCGACCAGTTTTTCATGGCCTTCCTTGAACTTGGCCTGCTCGGTCCAGATCTCGGGCTTGGCCTTGGTGTTGCCGCCCTTGTCGGTTCCGGGTACGAAACCGGCCCACGGGAGCTTGGACATGTCGGCCACGATCTCGGCGTTCTCGGCGGCGACTTTGGCGTCGAAGGGAACACGGCCGTTGGCCATGGCGCCGACGCGGCCGAAATGCTGGCCCATGACAAACAGCGCGCTCTGGCGGTATTTGATGGCATCTTCGGGTTTGGCGAACTGCGCGGAGGCCGGGGCGGCCATGGCTGCCAGGGTGGCGGCCGCTGCGATGCTGGCAAAAAATTTCATGGTTTTCCTCGTGAGGTTTTTTTAGGATATGGTCGGTGACGGGCCATGGCAGCGCGCTGGGCTTGCTGCCATGTGGCTGAGTTTAGCCAAGCCTGATAAGTTCCGCAGGAACTTATGCACTACGGGAAAGCACCAAGCCTGCAGCGGGCCGGCTGCGGACAATGCCTTGCACAAAACAACCCACATGATCGAGGAGTGAGCGTGTACACCAATAAAAATCTTCACAAGGTGCGTGTGTGGGACCTGCCCACGCGGGTTTTCCATTGGGCACTGGTGGCCTGCGTGATAGGCCTGGCCATTACCGGCACCGTGGGCGGCAACGCCATGGTCTGGCACTTCCGCTTCGGCTACACGGTGCTGGCCTTGTTGCTGTTTCGCATCGTCTGGGGCCTGGTCGGCGGGCGCTGGTCCCGTTTTGGTGCGTTCATCTATGCGCCGCAAAGCGTCATCAGCTACCTCAAGGGCCAGGGCAAGCCCGAGCACGGTATCGGCCACAGCCCGATAGGCGCCGGGTCGGTGTTCGCCATGCTGGGTTTCCTGGTGGCCCAGGTCGGCACGGGGCTGCTCAGTGACGACGAGATCGCTTTTGCCGGCCCACTGACGCGCTTTGTCTCCAACGCCACGGTTAGCCTGACGACCAACTACCACAAGAACATCGGCAAATGGGTGCTGCTGGCGCTGGTGCTGCTGCACATCGCAGCCATTGTTTTTTACCTGAGCCGCAAGCACAACCTGGTGGGCGCCATGCTGCACGGCGACAAGGAGCTGGTAGTGCCCGCGCCGCCCTCGCGCGACGACACGGTGTCGCGTGTGGCCGCGGTGCTGATCCTGGCGGTTTGCGCCGGCGTGGCCTACTGGGTTTCGACGCTGGCGGCGCCGGCTTTCTGAGGCCCCGCGGCAGGCTGGCGACGGCGGCAAATCACGTTAAACTGGTTGTCGACTTTTCACCGCCGACCCCGTGCAGCGTCCCTCCATCCAGTTCATCACACCCGACTCGCCCGAAGAGCTGGCCGCCACGCGGCTGATCTTTCGCGAGTATGCGGAGCAGCTGGGCGTGGACCTGTGCTTCCAGAACTTTGAGGCCGAACTGGCCGAGCTGCCCGGTGAATACGATGTACCCGAAGGCGCGCTGCTGCTGGCGCTGGTGGACGGCGAAGTCGCCGGCTGCTGCGCGCTGCGCGCGCTGGATTCGGTCGACTATCCCAATGCCGGCGAGATGAAGCGCCTTTATGTGCGCAAGCCCTTTCGCCGTTTCGGCCTGGGGCGCCAGCTCGCGGAGGCCATCCTGGACGCGGCGCGGGTGGCGGGCTACCACTCGGTGCTGCTGGACACGCTGGACGACATGGAGTCGGCGCGCGCGCTGTATGCCGAGCTCGGCTTTGCCGAGATCCCGCCCTACTATCACAACCCCATCGCGGGGGCGCATTACCTCAAGGTAGATCTCTAGGGCCCAACAAAAAGCCACCGGGCTTGCGCGCGGTGGCCTCCTGGCGAAGAGTCTCCTCTCAGCCCTTGGCTTGCGCCAGCAGCGTGGTCGCATCGCTGACTTCAAACTTGCCGGGGCCTTCCACATTGAGGCTGGCGACCTTGCCGTCCTTGACCAGCATGGAGTAACGGTTGCTGCGCAGGCCCATGCCGCGCGCCGTCAGGTCCAGCGTGAGGCCCGCGGCTTTCGCGAAGTCGGCGCTGCCGTCGGCCAGCATGCGCACCTTGTCGCCGGTCTTCTGGTCGCGCGCCCAGGCGCCCATGACAAAAGCGTCGTTGACGCTCAGGCACCAGATCTCGTCAACGCCGGCGGCCTTGAACTCGGCGAATTTCTCCACATAGCCGGGCACGTGTTTGGCCGAGCAGGTGGGCGTGAACGCACCGGGCAGGGCAAACAGGGCGATGGTCTTGCCGGCCGCGGCCTTGGCCACGTCGACCGGGTTGGGGCCTATGCTGCAGCCGTTGCCTTCGACTTCGGAAAATTCCATCAGCGTGGTGGCCGGAAGGGTGTCGCCTACTTTGATCATGGTGTGCTCCTCTAAAAATAATGGGTGGGTTGAAAATCAACCTCCGCAGTTTAGTGCGGCGGCGGCTAGCGTGCGCTCACTGTGCAAGAACCGATGAAGCGCTGAAGGTCATACCCGGCGCCGGCACAAACAAAAACGGCCCACCTAGGTGAGCCGCTTTTTAGACTGGCGATCGCCGGCCCCAGGTCAACCCGGGACTTAAACGTTCACAGCCTTTTCAACCAGACGGGTCACAACCCAGTTCTTGGTCTTGGAGATCGGGCGGCTTTCGGTGATCTCGATCACGTCGCCCGTGTGGTACTCGCCCTTTTCGTCATGGGCGTGGTACTTGCTGGACAGGGACACGATCTTGCCGTAGAGCTCGTGCTTCACACGGCGCTCAACCAGAACCGTCACGGTCTTGGCGCGCTTGTCGCTCACTACCTTGCCGATCAAGGTGCGCTTGAGGGATTTTTTAGCTTCCGTCATTTTTTGGCTCCTTGCTTGACGATGGTTTCGGCCAGGATAGTCTTGGCGCGAGCGATGCTGCGACGCGTGGAACGCAGCGTGGAAGTGTTGGTCAGTTGTTGCGTGGCTTTTTGCATGCGCAGGCCAAAGTGGGCTTTTTGCAGCTCTTTGACTTCAGCTTTCAGGCCGGCAACGTCTTTTTGGCGCAGTTCAGTAGATTTGGTCATTGTCATTTCCCCTTACTGGCCGATCATGCGGCTGACGAAGGTGGTGCGCAGCGGCAGCTTGGCGGATGCCAGGCGGAACGCTTCGCGGGCCAGCTCTTCAGGCACACCGACGATTTCAAAGACGATCTTGCCGGGCTGGATTTCAGCCACGTAGTACTCCGGGTTACCTTTACCGTTACCCATACGCACTTCAGCGGGCTTTTGGGAAATCGGCTTGTCCGGGAAGACGCGGATCCAGATACGGCCGCCACGTTTGACGTGACGGGAAATCGCGCGGCGCGCGGCTTCAATTTGACGAGCAGTCAGGCGACCACGGTCGGTGCATTTGAGACCGAAGTCACCGAACGCAACCGAGGAACCCCGGGTTGCGACGCCGGTGTTGCGGCCTTTTTGCTCTTTGCGGTATTTTCTGCGAGCGGGTTGCAGCATTTTGATTCTCCGTTAATAGACCGATTACTCGGTCTTGGCACCGTCAGCTGCTGCAGCTGGCGCGGCTTTGCGGACGCGCTTAACGGTGGTTTTCGGGGCTTCGCTACCAGGGGTAGCTTCAGCCGGCTTGTCGCTTCCATCCGCCGGGGCGGTGTTGGTCGCGCCGCGCGGTGCGCGGGCACCACGGGGAGCGGGACGGTCGCTGCCTGGACGATCACCAGGACGAGCATCACGGCGGGGGCCGCGCGGCTTGCGTTCTTCGTCAGGCACTTCCACCATCTTGGCGCCGGGCGCATCATTGCGGCCCAGCGTGTCGCCCTTGTAGACCCAGACCTTGACGCCGATCACACCATAGGTGGTCTTGGCTTCGGAGGTGCCGTAGTCGATGTCGGCGCGCAGGGTGTGAAGGGGCACGCGACCTTCGCGGTACCACTCGCAGCGAGCGATTTCAATGCCGTTGAGGCGGCCGGACGACATGATCTTGATGCCCAGGGCACCCAGACGCATGGCGTTTTGCATGGCGCGCTTCATCGCACGGCGGAACATGATGCGTTTTTCAAGCTGCTGCGTGATGCTGTCGGCGATGAGCTTGGCATCAATTTCAGGCTTGCGAACTTCTTCAATGTTCACGGCGACCGGCACGCCCAGCTGGCGGCTCAGTTCTTTCTTGAGGTTCTCGATGTCCTCACCTTTTTTGCCGATCACGACGCCCGGACGTGCCGAGAAAATCGTGATGCGGGCGTTCTTGGCGGGGCGCTCGATCAGAACGCGCGAAACCGCTGCGTTCTTGAGCTTGGCCTTGAGGTACTCGCGAACCTTGATGTCTTCGGCCAGCATGCCGGCGAAGTCACGGTTGCTTGCGTACCAGCGGCTGGCCCAGTTGCGGCTAACTGCAAGGCGAAACCCGGTTGGGTTGATTTTTTGTCCCATATCCTGCTGCCTTTAGTTGCCAACCACCACGTACACATGGCACGTGGGCTTGCTGATGCTGTTGCCGCGGCCTTTTGCGCGCGCGGAGAAACGCTTGAGCGTGGCGCCTTGTTCGACGTAGATGGTTTTCACCTTCAGTTCGTCGATATCGGCACCATCGTTGTGTTCAGCGTTGGCGATGGCGGACTCAACAACCTTCTTGATGATTCCAGCAGCTTTTTTCTGCGTGAAATTCAGGATGTTGAGGGCTTGATCCACTTTCTTGCCGCGGATCAGGTCAGCGACCAGACGGCCCTTGTCGACCGACAGACGAACGCCCCGGAGGGTTGCACGTGTTTCCATGGTCTTTCCTTACTTTCTCACAACTTTTTTGTCAGCCGGATGACCTTTGAAAGTCCGGGTGAGTGCGAACTCGCCCAGCTTGTGGCCAACCATTTGATCGGTGATGTAGACAGGCACGTGCTGCTTGCCGTTGTGCACGGCGATGGTCAGGCCGATGAACTCGGGCAGGATCATGGAGCGACGCGACCAGGTCTTGATCGGCTTTTTGTCCTTGTTGGTAACGGCCTTGTCGGCTTTTGCTACCAAATGATGGTCGACAAACGGACCTTTTTTGAGTGAACGTGTCATGGGTTAGCCTTACTTCTTGCGACGCGAAACAATCATCACTTGCGTGCGCTTGTTGTTGCGGGTGCGGTAGCCCTTGGTCAGGTTACCCCATGGGTCGACAGGATGGCGGCCTTCGCCGGTCTTGCCTTCACCACCGCCGTGCGGGTGGTCAACCGGGTTCATCACCACACCGCGAACGGTCGGGCGAATACCCATCCAGCGCTTCACACCGGCCTTGCCGAGGCGGCGCAGGCTGTGTTCTTCGTTGGCGACTTCACCGATGGTGGCGCGGCACTCGATGTGGATCTTGCGAACTTCACCGGAGCGCATACGCACCTGGGCGTAGGTACCTTCGCGGGCCAGCAGCGTTGCCGAGGTGCCGGCGGAGCGGGCGATTTGCGCGCCCTTGCCGATTTGCATCTCGATGCAATGGATGGTGGAACCCACGGGAATGTTGCGGATGGGCAGCGTGTTGCCGGCGCGAATCGGCGCTTCCGAACCGCTCACCAGCGTGGCGCCGACTTCAAGGCCGCGAGGGGCGATGATGTAGGTGCGCTCGCCGTCGGCGTAGCAGAGCAGGGCAATGTGGGCGGAGCGGTTGGGGTCGTACTCGATACGTTCGACCTTGGCCGGAATGCCGTCCTTGTTGCGCTTGAAGTCCACCACACGGTAGTGGTGCTTGTGACCGCCGCCTTTGTGGCGCGTCGTGATGTGCCCGTTGTTGTTACGGCCGGCCTTCTGGAATTGCGGCTCCAGCAGCGGCGCGTAAGGCTCACCCTTGTGCAGGTGGTCCCGGGAAATCTTCACCATCCCGCGCATGCCGGGGGAGGTGGGTTTCATTTTAATGACAGCCATTACGCAGTCTCCCCGCCGAGGTTGAGCTCTTGACCGGGCTTGAGCGTCACATAAGCCTTGCGAACGTTGTCGCGGCGGCCGATGGACTTGCCAAAGCGCTTGGTCTTGCCCTTGATGTTGAGAACGGCGACCGACTGGACATCCACCTTGAACATCAACTGCACGGCGGCCTTGATTTCAAACTTGGTGGCATCCTGCAGCACCTTGAAGGTCACGGCATTGGTCTTGTCGGCGATCATGGTGGCCTTTTCGGACACGATGGGCGCGACCAGGACCTGCATCAGGCGGCCTTCGTCGAATTTCAGTTTTGGAGAAGATGGGTTACGGGCGCTCATGCGAACATCTCCTTGAGTTGGTCCATGGCGGCCTTGGTGACCAGAACCTTCTTGTAGTGGACCAGCGACACCGGATCGGCGTAACGGGGTTCAACCACGAGGATGTTCACCAGGTTGCGGGAAGCCAGGTACAGGTTTTCATCAACTTCATCAGCGATGACCAGCACCGAGTTGAGGTTCATGGCCTTGAACTTGTCGGCCAGGACCTTGGTCTTGGGCGAGTCCACGGTCAGGGAGTCAACCACAGCCAGGCGGCCTTCACGGGCCAGCTGCGAGAGGATGGACGCCATGCCGGCACGGTACATCTTCTTGTTGATCTTCTGCGTGAAGTTTTCGTCGGGCATGTTCGGGAAGATACGACCGCCGCCGCGCCACAGGGGCGAAGACGTCATACCGGCACGTGCGCGACCGGTGCCCTTTTGTTTAAAAGGCTTCTTGGTCGAGTGACGAACCTGCTCACGGTCCTTCTGGGCACGGGTGCCCTGGCGGGCGTTGGCCTGGAAGGCCACGACCACCTGGTGAACCAGGCTTTCGTTGTATTCGCGACCAAACACGGTATCGGGCACGTCCACTTTGGACGAGGCCAGACCTTGGTCATTCAGGAGTTCGACCTGCATCAGTTCGCTCCTTTAGCAGCGTTGGCGGGCTTGGCCTTGATCGCGGCGCGAACCGTGACAAAACCACCTTTGGAACCAGGCACAGCGCCGCGGATCATGAGCAGCTGACGGGCTTCGTCGATGCGCACGATGTTGAGGTTTTGCGTGGTCACGGTGACGTCGCCCAGGTGGCCCGTCATGCGTTTACCGGGAAACACACGGCCGGGATCCTGCGCCATACCGATGGAGCCGGGAACGTTGTGCGAACGGCTGTTACCGTGCGACGCGCGCTGCGAGCTCATGTTGTGGCGCTTGATGGTGCCGGCGTAGCCTTTACCAATGGAGGTGCCTTGCACGTCCACCAGCTGGCCCACGGCAAACACGTCGGCTGCGGGCACAACGGTGCCGGCAGCGTATTTGCCTGCGACGTCAGGCGTCACGCGGAATTCTTTCAGGATTTCACCAGCTTCAACGCCTGCTTTCGCAAGGTGGCCGGCGGCCGGCTTGGTCACGCGCGATGCTTTGCGTGCGCCAAATGCCACTTGAAGGGCATCGTAGCCGTCATTTGCTTCGGTTTTAACCTGGGTCACGCGGTTGTTGGATACATCCACCACGGTGACAGGAACTGTGTCCCCATCATCCGTGAACAGACGCATCATGCCAACTTTGCGGCCCAGCAACCCGAGGGAGTTGCTCAGACTCATGATGTGTTCTTTCGTAACTTTCACCGCTGCGACTTCAATTGGCCGCAGACGTTTTGATGTGAAAGACAGTTAATAAAACCGTCCAATCCATACCGGCAACAAGCCAATATGCAATAGACAGCCCAAGAGTATAGCCCAGGCTGCCAAAAATGGCAAACCTGGGCTAAAACCTGTCGATTTGGGGCCCGGCTTGTGGCCGAAACCCCGATTTTTCGCTTACTGCAGCTTGATTTCGACGTCCACGCCGGCCGGCAGGTCGAGCTTCATCAGGGCGTCCACGGTTTTGTCCGTGGGGTCCACGATGTCCATCAGACGCTGGTGGGTGCGGATTTCCAGCTGGTCGCGGCTCGTCTTGTTGACGTGGGGCGAACGCAGGATGTCGAAACGCTTCATGCGGGTCGGCAGGGGCACGGGACCCTTGACAATCGCGCCGGTGCGCTTGGCAGTGTCAACGATTTCAGCTGCCGACTGGTCGATCAGCTTGTAATCAAACGCCTTCAGGCGGATGCGGATTTTTTGCTTGGTGGCCATGGTAATTCCTTGGTTTTTTCAGAATTACGCGATGATCTTTGCCACGACGCCGGCGCCGACGGTCTTGCCGCCCTCACGGATGGCGAAGCGCAGGCCTTCTTCCATGGCGATCGGGTTGATCAGCTTGACGGTGATCGACACGTTGTCGCCTGGCATGACCATTTCCTTGCCTTCTGGCAACTCGATCGCACCGGTCACGTCCGTCGTGCGGAAGTAGAACTGGGGACGGTAGTTGTTGAAGAAAGGCGTGTGGCGGCCGCCTTCGTCCTTGCTCAGAACGTAGATCTCGCCGGTGAAGTGCGTGTGCGGCTTGATGGAGCCGGGCTTGCACAGCACCTGGCCGCGCTCGACGTCTTCACGCTTGGTGCCGCGCAGCAGGATACCGACGTTGTCGCCGGCCTGGCCCTGGTCCAGCAGCTTGCGGAACATTTCCACGCCGGTGCAGGTGGTCTTTTGCGTATCCTTGATACCGACGATCTCGATTTCCTCGCCGACCTTGATCACACCGCGCTCGACACGGCCGGTCACGACAGTGCCGCGGCCGGAGATGGAGAACACGTCTTCCACGGGCATCAGGAAGGCGCCGTCAACCGCGCGCTCTGGCAGAGGGATGTAGGTGTCCAGGGCTTCGGCGAGCTTGAAGATCGCGCCTTCGCCGAGTTCGCCCTTGTCGCCTTCCATGGCCAGCTTGGCCGA
>NZ_JBKBEX010000011.1:0-152974 GCF_047303325.1 Polaromonas sp. CT11-55
TCGCCTTTTCTTTGCCTACTTTCTTTTGGCGAAGCAAAAGAAAGTAGGTCGCCCGCCGGGGCGAGACCCGGCCAGCAGACCCAAGCAGAGGAAGAGCGCGCCAAGCCGGAGCAAGACCCGGCGTCAATCCTGCCCCTCCCCATTACTGGCCCGGCTACTCCGCCAGATAGCCCGCACCAGCCACACACCGCCGGCCATGGCGCCGGTAAAGCCCAGGAAGCCGAAGGCGGGCAGGCCGAACAGGGTGGGGCCGCCCTTGACGGTCATGACGATGGACGAGCCGATGATGAGCGCGGCGATCACCAGGGCCATGGCCAGGCGGTTGGCGGCGCGGTCCAGCTGGTCGCCCACGCGTTTGAGGTGGGCCAGCTCTATCGCCACCTGCACGCGGCCGCGGCGCGCGTTGCGCAGCAGGCGCGACAGGTCGTGCGGTAGCTGGCCGGCCAGCGCCAGCGCGCGGCTCAGGGTTTGCCAGCCGCGGGTGGCCAGGGCCTTGGGCTGGTAGCGCGCGCGCACGACCTGCCGCAGCAACGGCGTGGCCTCGGTGGCCATGTGGAAGTCCGGGTCCAGCCCGCGGCCCATGCCTTCGAGCGAGATGAAGGCCTTGATCAGCAGCGCCAGGTCGGAGGGCAGGCCCAGGTGGTGTTCGCGCAGGATGGCGGTGACGTCGGACAGCATTTGCCCCAGGCTGAGCTGGGCCAGTGGCGTGCCGTGGTACTGGTCGACAAAGGATTCGATTTCGGTCTCGAGCTGGGACAGGTTGACGCCGTGCTCGTCGCCGGTCCAGTCGAGCAGCACGTCGGCCACCGCCTGCGGCTGGCGCTCGACCAGGCCCAGCAGCAGTTGCAGCAGCTCTTCGCGCCTGCGCTCGGTCAGGCGCCCGACCATGCCGAAGTCGATGAAGGCGATGCGGTTGCCGGGCAGGTAAAACACATTGCCGGGATGCGGGTCGGCGTGGAAGATGCCGTCCTCCACAATCATTTTCAGCACGGCGCGGGCGCCGCGGCGGGCGAGTTCGCTCCGGTCATAACCGGCCTCGGGCGTGAGCCTGTCCAGTGCGCTGCCGGGCACACCGTCGACCAGGTCCTGCACGTTGACGCGCGCGCCGGTGTGGGCCCAGTGCACGCGCGGGATCACGATGTAGGGCAGGGGCACCATGTTGGCGGCGATGCGTTCGGCATGGCGGCATTCGGCGGCCAGGTCGAGTTCGCGCCGCAGCGACTTGGCAAGCTCGCGCACCAGTTGCTTGAGGCGGTAGGGCTTGAGGGCGGGCAGCTCGGCCTCGGCCAGCGCGGCCAGGCGTTCCATCAGGCGCAGGTCGGCTTCTATGACCTCGGTGATGCCGGGGCGGCGGATCTTGACGACGACCTGCGTGCCGTCATGGAGCTGCGCGGCGTGCACCTGGGCGATGGAGGCGGCGGCCAGCGGCGTGGTGTCGAAGCGGGCAAAGACGGTTTCAGGCTCGCCGCCCAGGTCTTCGCGCAACTGGGGGAGCAGCAGCGCCAGGGGCACGGGCGGCACCTGGCTGTGCAGCTTCTCGAACTCGGTGATCCATTCGGGGCCGAAGAGGTCGGCGCGGCCGGCCAGCACCTGCCCGAGCTTGACGAAGGTGGGGCCCAGCTCTTCCATGGCCAGGCGCACCTGTTCGGGGGGGCCGATGCGGGCGAGGTCGGCCACATTGCTCCAGTGCAGCGCATGGCCGGCGCGCTCGAGCTTGTCGGCCAGGCCCAGCCGCCGCACGCTGTCGCCGAAGCCGTGGCGGATCAGCACACCGGTGATTTCCGCCAGGCGCGCCATGTCGCGCGCGGCACCCAGGGTTTCGATGAACATCCGCGGATGATAGTCCCGGGTTTTCCGGCGGGACTTGGGATTTGTCAAACAGGATGCGGGTGGCGGGCGGCGCGCCTTGCCGCCGGGCCGGTTCTAGGCCGCCACCAGCCTCAGGGCGGTGATCTCGGATGGCGCGCCAAAGCGCTTGGGTGGGCCCCAGTAACCCGTCCCCCGGCTCGTATACACCCAGAGGTTCTGCAACTTGTGCAAACCCGCCGTAAACGGCTGCTGGAAGCGCACAAACAGGTTCCATGGGTAAAACTGCCCGCCATGCGTATGGCCCGAGAGCTGCAAATCGAAGCCGGCCTTGGCGGCAGCGGCCGCGCTGCGCGGCTGGTGGGCCAGCAACACGCGCACGGCGTCCAGCGGCGCGCCTGACAAGGCGGCTTCAGGGTCGCTGCGGTGGGCCGGGTCGAAGTGGCCGGCGCTGTAGTCCGTCACACCGGCCAGCACCAGCGGCTTGCCGTTCTGGCCCGGCTGGCGGATCACCACGTGTTCATTCATCAGCACCGTCAGGCCCAGGCGGCGCAGCTCGTCCACCCAGGCGTGGGCGCCCGAGTAGTACTCGTGGTTGCCGGTCACAAAAAAGGTGCCGTGGCGCGACTTCAAGTCGGCCAGCGGCGCGGTGTGGGCCGCAAGCTCAGCGACCTTGCCGTCTACCAGGTCGCCGGTGATGGCCACCACGTCGGCGTCCAGCGCGTTGACCTTGTCAACAATGCGCTGCAGGTAGGGCTGCTTGATGGTCGGCCCGACGTGGATGTCGCTGAGCTGCGCCAGCGTAAAGCCCTGCAGCGCGGGCGGCAGGCCCTTGATGGGCACGTCCACCCTGACCACGGCTGCGGTGCGCCGCGCATTCAAAAAACCCAGCAGCGTGACCAGCACACCCAGCAACGGCACGGCCTCGGCCGAGGCAATGCGCAGCCAGGCCAGCGGCAACTGGCCGGGCGCCAGCAGGTCGGCCCCCCACAGCAGCAGCAAACCGGCGTCGCGCGCCAGCGTCAGCACAAACAGGGACGAGAACAGGCCCATGAACAGCAGGCCCACCCAGGTCAGCACATCGGCAAGCGGCTGTTTGGCCACACGCCCGGCCATCAGGCCCAGCGGCATCAGCAGTGCGGACAGCGCCAGGCCGATGATGAGCAGCCACTGGACAAGGGGATGGGCCTCCAGCCCGGGAACAAGGCGTGCGCCAATGTAAACATGGAGCAGCGCGGTTACAAGCGCCAGCGGCAGGAAGTTCATGAACAGGGTTCCGGTAATGAGCACTGCATATGGGTGCGGGCCGCATGCATTCAATGCCAAAACGCTTTCCGGTGATGGACGGCGATGGACGGCGCCAGCGCACCAAGGCCGTGCACGCGGCTTCTACGCGTTTCACCCGCTCACAACTGCGACAAAGCGTGCGGGCCGATGAGCCGATTCACAGGATACCCTCGGCCCTTCTTTTCATTTGCCGCACCCGCCGGCCTTCTCCGCCCATGCGCCTATGACCGTCGCCCTCCAGGCCACCACTCCCGCCACCTTTGAAATCAAAAGCGCCAACCTGCCCCTGGTGGCCTTGCTGCTCAAGTCCACCGACCTCGTCGCCCTGGCGCGCGAACTCCAGGCCCGCTTTGGCGACATTCCCGATTTTTTCGACCAGGACGCGCTGATGGTCGACCTCTCGCCGCTGCCGCCAGCGGCGGGCGACATCGACTTTCCGGCCCTGATCAGCCTGCTGGGCAGCTACCAGCTGGTACCCCTCACGGCCAAGGGCGGCAGCCCCGCTCAAATGGCCGCGGCGCTGCAGGCCGGCCTGCTGCCCGTGCCCGATGCGCACCTGGTGCCGGTGCGGCCCACGGCGCCCGCGCCGGCGCCTGTTGTAGCTGTTGCCCCTGTTGCTCCTGTCCCGGCCGCACCGTTGGGCGCCCTGGTCATCGACAAGCCCCTGCGCTCCGGCCAGCAGGTCTATGCACGCGGCCGCGACCTGGTCGTGCTGGCCATGGTCAATGCCGGCGCCGAGGTCATTGCCGACGGCCACATCCATGTCTATGCGCCGCTGCGCGGCAAGGCCATGGCCGGCGCGCGCGGCAATGCCGAGGCGCGCATTTTCTCGCTGGCGCTGGAGGCCGAGCTGCTCTCGATTGCCGGCGTCTACCGCACCAGCGAACACCCACTGCCGCCCGGCATGGCCGGCAAGCCCACACAGGTGCGGCTGGTGCCCGGCGATGAAGGCGACAAGCTGGTCATGAACGTAATGGCTGCTTAACCGAGCGCGCCCGCTTCCCTATCTCTCTTCTCCCGTTTCCAAGGAAATTCAAGCATGGCAAAAATCATTGTGGTCACCTCCGGCAAGGGCGGTGTGGGCAAAACCACCACCAGCGCCAGCTTTGCCACCGGCCTGGCGCTGCGCGGCCATAAAACCGCCGTTATCGACTTCGACGTGGGCCTGCGCAACCTGGACTTGATCATGGGCTGCGAACGCCGCGTGGTCTACGACCTCATCAACGTCATCCAGGGCGAAGCCACGCTGAACCAGGCCCTGATCAAGGACAAGCAGTGCCACAACCTGTTTGTGCTGGCCGCCTCGCAAACCCGCGACAAGGACGCGCTGACCAAAAGCGGCGTCGAGAAAGTGCTGAAAGACCTGGGCGAGATGGACTTTGAATACATCGTCTGCGACTCTCCCGCCGGTATAGAGACCGGCGCGCTGATGGCCATGCATTTTGCCGACGAGGCCCTGGTGGTGACCAATCCCGAGGTCTCATCGGTGCGCGACTCCGACCGCATCCTGGGCATGCTCTCAAGCAAGACCCAGCGCGCGATCGCCGGCGGCGACCCGATCAAGGAACACTTGCTGATCACCCGCTATAACCCCGGCCGCGTCGACCAGGGCCAGATGCTTTCGCTCGAAGACATCCAGGATATTTTGCGCATCAAGCTCATAGGCGTGATCCCCGAATCCGAGTCCGTGCTGCAGGCCTCCAACCAGGGCGTGCCGGCGGTGCACATGAACGGCAGCGACGTCTCCGAAGCCTACAAGGACGTGGTCGACCGCTTCCTCGGCGACAAGGACAAGCCCATGCGGTTTATCGACGCGCAAAAGCCGGGCCTTTTCAAGCGCTGGTTCGGAGGGAAGTGATACATGGCGTCCTTCCTGTCCTTCCTGCTCGGCGAAAAGAAAAAAACCGCAAGCGTCGCCAAGGAGCGGCTGCAGATCATCCTGGCGCATGAGCGCACCGGCCGCGGGCATGAGCCCGACTACCTGCCCGCTTTGCAGCGCGACCTGATTGCCGTGATCGCCAAATACGTGCGCATCAACCCCAACGACATCAAGCTGCACCTGGAACGGCAGGACAACCTCGACGTGCTGGAAGTCAAGATCGAGCTGCCCGACAAGAAGTAGCCGGCAGCCCTCTCCTGTGGGTGTCCCGCTGGTGCCGTCAACGGCGCCATGCCTCCGCCAAAAAAATCGCCTGGACCGATTCGTTTGGCCCCTGTCCATCGTCTATACAGGTACGAGCCCCCCTGTACGGGTTCGCGGAGCCTGTTCATGTCGATACCACACACCCCCGGCCGGCCTGGCCGGCGCAGCCTGCTTGCCGGCGCGCTGGTGCTCGCGGCGAGCGCCCCGTTTGCCTCACGCTCCCAACCGAGATCCAACACCATGACACTCAACATCAACCCCGAAGCCAAACTCACCACGCTGGTCAACGTCTTCAGCGTCTCCCCTGAAAACCTCGACCGCCTCGTGGCGCTGCTCAAGGAAGGAACCGACGCCTGGATTTCCAAAGTCCCCGGCTTCGTCTCGTCCTCACTGCACACCTCGCGCGACGGCAAGCGCGTGATAATCTACGGCCAATGGCGCAGCGCCGATGCGATCGCGACGATGCGGCAGCACCCCGAAATGCCGGGATACTTTGAACGCATCAAGGCGATCGCGCAGATGGAAGCGACGATTTGTGATGTCATCTCCACCATTGCCGCCTGAATCGCCTGAGCCGCTTCGCTACCTCGCTGCCCTGCCGCCTCAGGGCGGCGCATTTGAGCCCCTGCCAAATGACCCAGCCCCACGCGCCTGATCCGCATCCCCTGTCGTCGATGGACCTCGAGCGGCTGCGGCCCACCTTGCACCGCTATTGCGCCAGGATGGTGGGCTCAGCCCTTGACGGCGAGGACATTGTCCAGGACGCCCTGGTGCGCGCGCTGGAGTCGGCCCCGCCGGATCAGCCGATCGCGAACCCCGAGGGCTGGCTGTTCCGCATCGCCCACAACCTGGCGCTCGACCTGCTGCGCCGCAGGGCACGCGCGAACGGCACGCAGGAGGAGGACGACATGGACCTGATCGTTCATCCCGTCGACGAACTGGCGCGGCGCGAGGCGGCCGCCGCGGCCTTGCCGACCTTTATGCACATGCCCGCGTCGCAGCGCAGCGTGGTCATCCTGTTCGATGTGCTGGACTATTCCGCCGAAGAGGTCGGCGAAATCCTCGGCACCACGGTGCCTGCGGTCAAGTCGCTGCTGCAGCGCGGGCGCAGCCGCCTGCGCGAGCTGGTGGGGCAGACGGCTGCGGCGGGCAAGCGCGCCGCATTGTCCGCCGCTGAAGAAGGGCTGCTGCGAAGGTATGTCGAGCTGTTCAACGCACACGACTTTGACACGCTTCGCACCATGCTGGCCGCCGACGTGCAGCTCGACCTGGTGAACCGGGTGCGCCTGCAGGGGCCTGCCGTCGGCGAGTACTTTACGCGCTACAAACAGGCGCCGGGCTGGCGGGCCTGGCCGGGCCTGGTCGAGGGCCGGCCGGCCGTGTTGATTCAACAGCAAGCGCTTGCCGAGCCGCGGCGGCCGGACTACGTTGTCGTGCTGGATTGGTCCGGCGAACGCGTCTCGACGATTCGCGATTTCCTTTTTGCCCGCTATGCGATGGCGGACCTTGAGCACTCGTCGCTGTAGCCGTGCCGCCTCCGGCGATCGCTACAGCTTGAGGCTGGCCGGCAAATACTTGGCCATCAGCTCGTCGTAATAAGGCTTGAGTTCCGCCAACACCGGCGGCTTGTCATTCTTCGAATAAAGATCGTAGGGGTTGAACTTCTGCACCCACTCCAGGTGCGCCCTGTCCTGCGCATCGGTGAGGTGTCCATACTCCCCTTCCCTGTGCCACGCATAAAACGAGTGATAGCGAATCATGTACAGCGCCGGCAGCGGCAGGTAGGGCTTCATCAGCTGGTACAAATATTCGTCATGCCCCCATGACATGTGCACCGCGTCCAACCCGCAGCCGGGGGTGTAGATGCCGTTCTCGCTGTTGTAGCACGCGTCCGCGCTGTCGGGGTTCAGCGCGAAGTACTCGGGGTACACAATGCGCTCCGAGAAACGGCAACCCACCGGGAAGGTGTCGCCCACCACCGCCCATTGCGGCTCGCCGAACAGGCACAGCACCTTGCCCAGGTCGTGGATAAAACCCGTCAGCACAAACCAGTCGGGGTGGCCGTCGGCGCGAATCGCTTCGGCGGTCTGCAGCAGGTGGCTGATCTGCGGCAGTTCGATGTCGGGGTCGGACTCATCGACCAGGGTGTTCAGGAACTCCAGCGCGGCCCAGGGTGTCATCTCGCGCTGCCCAAAACCCAGCCACTGGGCCTTCTTGGCGCGCACAAAGTCCAGCGTCTGGTGCTGGTGGTTGTTGCGGTAGAAATTGCGCACCCTGTCCATGCCGGGCTGGTCGTAGTCGCGGTAGGCGGCGCGCTCGGGCTCGCTGGCCAGCAGGGCGGTTTGTTGTAAAGCGGGGCTGGCGGCTTGGGGCATGGCGGCGTTCATCATCAGCCAATTGTAGAAAGCGCCGCCACTGCGTGCAAACCCGGCTGGCGGGCCGGGCCGCAGCGGCTATATTGGGCCGCACCCCGTGCACCGAAAGCACCCCATGCCACGCAGAACCTTCTTACGCACCCTCTTGCGCACCCTTGCCACAGGCCTGTTGCTGGCCTCGGCATGCCTCACGGGTGCCCTCGCCCAGGCCCAGCCCAAAATCGGCGTGCTGATGCTGCACGGCAAAAGCCCCGGCAGCAACAACGACCCCAATATGGGCCGCCTCAAGCCCGTGCTCGAAAGCGCGGGCATGCTGGTGCTCTTTCCCGACATGCCCTGGTCGCGCGGCCGCTACCTCGACGGCAGCTGGGACGGCGCCATGGCCGAAATCGCCGCGCATGTCAAAACCCTGCGCAGCCAGGGCGCCACCGCCATCGTGATCGCCGGCCACAGCATGGGCTCGCCGGCTGCCATGGGTTTTGCGGCGCGCGGCGGCGACGTGCAGGCCCTGGTGCTGCTGGCGCCCGGCCATGTGCCCGCGCGCTACTACGCCTTCCAGCAAAACACCGCGGTGCGCGAAAGCGTCGACGAAGCCCGCAAGCTGGTCGCCGCCGGCAAGGGCGATTCGCGAGAACGCTTTTACGACATCAACCAGGGCAAACAGCAAGCCGTGGTCACCAGCGCCAAAGACTATTTGAGCTACTTCGACCCGGCCTCCGAGGCCGACATGGGCGTCAGCGCCCCGCGCATCCCCGCCGCCACGCCCGTGCTCACCGTCGTGGGCGACGAAGACGGCATCAGCAAATACGCGCGCGCCTACTTCGTCGACAAGCTGCCCGCCAACCCCAAAAGCCAGTACCTCGAAGTCAAGGCCAACCACCTGAGCACCCCCGTCGTCGCCGGCGAGGCCGTCGTGCAGTGGATCAAGGCCGCCGTTCATTAGAAAAGCAGAAAGGCCAGCATGGACACCCTCCCCCTCATCCGCCTCTTTCCCCGCCGCCTGTGGCTGCTGCTGGGCCTGTGCGCGCTGCTGGCCGGCCAGCCGGCTTTTGCGCAAAGCGCCGCGCCGCGTGTGGTCGACATCCCCACCCGCCCCGGCGTCACCCAGCGCTTTGTCTACATCGCCCCCTCGGGCGCGCCCAAGGCCTCCGTCATCCTGATGGCCGGCGGCCACGGCGGCTTGCAGATCAAGGACGGGGGCAGCTTTGGCTGGGGCGAAGGCAACTTCCTCGTGCGTACGCGCCAGCTGTTTGCCGACGCCGGCCTGGCCGTCGCCGTCATCGACGCGCCTTCCGACAAACAGTCACCGCCCTATCTCTCGGGCAACCGGCAAAAGCCCGAGCACCGCGCCGATGTGCTCGCCGCCATTGCCTGGCTCAAACAGCAATCACCCGCGCCGGTATGGCTGGTCGGCACCAGCCGCGGCACCCAGTCGGCCGCCTACATCGCCACCGAGGCCACGCCCGAGCAGGGCGGCCCCGACGGTCTGGTGCTGACCTCCAGCATCCTGCTGGACCCCAACGGCCGCGCCGTGCCCAGAATGCCGCTGGAAAAACTCGCCATCCCCGTGCTCGTGGTCCACCACGAAAGCGACGGCTGCAAGGTCTGCCCCTACAGCGAGATACCGGCCATGATGGAAAAACTCAGCAAGACGCCCAAGGCCGAACTCATCAGCGTCAGCGGCGGCCAAAGCCGCGGCGACCCCTGCGAGGCCATGGCCTACCACGGCTTTAACGGGCTGGAGGCCGACGTGGTCGGCAAGATCAGCCGCTGGGTGATTGCGGCAAAGCCCTAAGCGCCGGTCACAAAACCCTCCTGGCGTTGTTGTGCCGCCTTGCCATGCTGGTGCACTGTCTGCGGCAACACGCCTAGCCAGGACCGCTTCGCTGGATTTTGTGAGCGGCGCTCTCTATGTGGTGGCCTCGGCCTCTGGCCACAGATTGGGGAAATAAAACCGCAAGGCATGCTGCGGCACACCAAAACGCAGCTTGCCGTGCGGTGAATCGGTCGCCAACAAGCCGCGCTTAAGCAGGGCCGTGACCTGAGCCGTGGCAAGGCGTTCACCAAGCCCCAGCAAAGCCTTGAACTCGCTTCGCTCCAATTCGGCTTGCGTGAGCAGCAAATAGTGCAAAGCCCGCAAGGCCTCACTGCGCACCCCCTGCCTAACCACGCTTTCCTCAAAGGCCAGACAAGCTGCAATGCGGTCCTTCATCCCCGCCATGTCCAGCAGGCCCGCCATAAAGCGCACCTGGTCCAGGCACAAGGCCAGCACGTAGCCAATCCAGGCCATCAGCGCCCGCTCCGACAGGTTGCCGCGCCCGTCGAGTGCGCCCGCGCGCGGCTCATCGGCCGCGGCCAGGTGGGCGTAATAGGCCTCATGGCTGCGCGCAAAACCGCGCAGGGGGGACCACAAGCCGTTGGTCAGCCCCTGCGCACCCAGGGCAAGGTGTGTGTGCAGCCGCGCCACGCGGCCGTTGCCGTCCCGAAACGGGTGTATCCAGGCCAGGCGATGATGCGACGCGGCGATCGCGACGATCTGCAGTTCGCCGCGCCGCACACCGCCATAAAAGCCGCCCCATCGCGCCAGCATGGCGCCAATGGCCGCATGGGCCGGCGCCGCATGCACGCCCACACTGACCTCCCGGTCGCGCAGCGCGCCCGGCATCAACACATCGCCTTCGGGCAGCACCCGGTCGGCGTCGGGCAAGCGGGCGAACAAATCCTGGTGAATGTCCTTCACCATTTGTGCGGACCATACCTGCTGGCCCGACCAGGTGTTCCATCCGGCCTCGATCGCGCGCTCGGTTTCCATATGCGCCAGCGCCAGACGTTGCCGCCGTGCCTTGTCCGCATCACGCGAATAATCATTGCGCAAGGCGCTCTCGATTTCAAACGGCAGCGTGTGCTGCCCTTCTATCTTGTTGCTGTAGTAGGAGTTCATGGCCCGCAGCAACTGGCGAAGATCGGCCGGCGAACCTTGGCCTGCCAGGCTGCGTGCCTCTTTTTGCAGGTCATGAGCCTGTTCCAGCAGCGGCGCAAGCTGGTGTTCCCCCGGAAGCAGGGGCTCCATTTGCGCGGGATCGTCATAGAGCTGGAATTTTTGCGACTTGGCGGTCATTCCTAAGTCTATGACAATAAAGGAATTTTTGCAATTTCTGCGAGTATTTTTGCGACTTTGTTTGCGACTTCAATTCACTCACCGTCGCCGGCACTCACCAGCCTAACCCTGCGCGGGCTCATCCAACGCCGCGTCCCCGGGGCTGCTGCCCACCGCCGCATGGTTGAGCGACAGGCTCACACCCGCGCGCTTCTCCGCCTTCTGCATGGTGTCCATCACATCCGGGTCCGGCGCCACACCCCAGGCCATGGCGGTGGTCAACACCACCAGCGAGGGAATGGCGCGCAAATAACGCGGGCGGAACAAAAACTCGGCAAGCTTCTTCATGGCATTGAACCCCGGCAACAAAAAATCAACGAGGATTCGATGCTGCGCCGCCAGGCTTAGGCCTGTGCGTCTGCCATGTTGCGGTTTGTAAGGAAATGCCTCAGCGGCAGGTAAAGACGCCGCACTCAAAACCAAATGTCCGTTCGGGCTGAGCCTGTCGAAGCCAGTGCACCCCACACCCACCCCTCCGTTCGGGCTGAGGTATCGAAGCCCCCCACGCATGAGGCACCAAACCCTTAGCTACCTCAGGGCGAACGGGCGTTGTATGCCCTTCAAGACCCCGGCCCACCAGGAAACCCGCCTCATTCCCGCAGAAACCGGTTCACACTCGCCATCACCGCCTCGGCCTGGTCCTTGTGCGCCTCGTGGCCGGCAAACGGAATGTTCAGCAGCTTCGCACCCGGCACCTGCTCCACCAGCTCGAACACACTCGCGCGCGACACCAGATGGTCTTCATCGCCGCGCACCGCCAGCAAAGGGCAGCGGATGCGCTTGACGCTCTCGCCCGGGTAGCCGCTGCCGCTGTCATCCAGCCACATGGGCACGATGGCCTCAATGAGGCCCGCAAAATCAGGCTGGGGATTAAGGTCCTGGTAAAGCGTCACCGTCTCGGGAAACTTCTTTGTCCAGCTCTCCGCCGTCACGCTGCCCAGCAGCTTGCGCACCGGGTCGTCGGGCTTGAGCATCTTGTCCGCGCCAATCACCACCAGCTTGTCTACGCATGAGTCTGCCTTCGCAGCCATGCGCAGCGCCGTGATGCCGCCGTCGCTGAAGCCCACCACGCTGCAGCGCTCAACGCCCAGGTGCTTCAGCACGGCAGCGGCATCAAGGGCGAGACGCTCGTAGCTCAGGGCCGCCGTGCCCAGCGTGGACTTGCCGTGGCCGCGGCTGTCAATGGCAATCAGCCTGAAGCGCTGTTTCAGCAGCGGCAGCACGCCGTTGAAGTCCCCCATGGTGCCCAGCCCGCCGTGCAGAAACAGCAGCGCCGAGCCGGCGTCGTCGCCGTGGACTTCGAAGTAAATCTTCGCGCTGTCCAGCATCAGGTGCTCGCCGCTTCGGTGATTGAAGTTTTCCACAGTCACTCCTTTTAAGGACAGCGGCGCCCGGGGGCCCCGCACGCACCATCATCAGCGCCCCGTCGTACCCCGCCGCGCCTGCAGCTGGTTGCTGCCGCCCACATGCGACTCGCGGTCGCTGCGGCTGTTGGCCGTGCGCTGGCCTTCGTTGCGCTGGGTGGGCTTTTGCTCGCCCACCTGGTTGAAGTCGTTCTCGACCTTGCCGCCGTGGCCTGATGGGGCGGCCTTGGGGCTGGTGTTGTTGTCCTGCTCGGTGGTCGGGTCGGCAGCGGTGCCGGTGATGCCTACACTGCGCTGGACATTGGGCTTGCCTGGTTTCATGGCCATGATGCACGTCTCCTTGTGAAGGGTGGTTGATCCATCCATTCTGGAAACCTGCACAGCCCGCTTCTGTCAGACGACGCCCTGTGCCCCCGCACGACAAGGCGAAGCAGGCAGCTCAGCCCCCGGCCGCCTCATCCCAGAACATGGCCTCAATCTTGTGCCCATCCAGGTCGCGCACAAAGGCCCCGTAATACTGCGGCCCATACAGCTCACGCGGGCCCGACGCGCCATCACCCTGGCCGCCCAGCTCCAGCGCCTTGGCCTCAAGCCTGCCCAGCACGGCTGATGTAAAGGCCTTGGTGCGCGGATAGTCATTGGTGCCCATGGAGACGTGGGACATGATGCTGGGGGGGGAGGGATGATATCTCGCCCATAAAACCAACTTTGTACCTAAAGCTAGGAGGCGCAGGCAGAATATAAAAATGCCTCTGTATGTCAGAATAGCCGACGCAACCACAAACCCCTGAGCTCACCAGTTCAATTACGGCATTTCATGGCAGACGACAACTTTACCGAGCACTCAGTCCCCTCGTCAGTAACGGGTGCCGAGGTCAAAATGCTCGATGACGATTCCGCGCTTGGTCGCTGGGCCGATGTAGTACGGGCGGTCCGCGCAGACTATTTGGATGAGAACCAGCATTTCCCCTGGATTATTGGATTTTCTGGAGGTAAGGACAGCACCCTAGTAGTGCATGCGACCATTGATGCGTTGATGTCAATTCCCCCATCACGACGGAATCGCCCAGTCCATGTCGTCTCCAACGATACGCTTGTTGAGAGTCCGGTCGTCATTGCTCATTTGGACAAAGTGACCAGTGCAATTCGCCACATGGCCGAAAATCTCGCACTGCCAATTACCGTGGCGCGGACTACCCCAGATACTGATAAGTCCTTTTGGGTTCTGCTTATTGGCAAGGGTTATCCCAGTCCTAATCAAACCATGCGTTGGTGCACGGATCGCCTCAAAATTCAGCCGACCAGTGACTACATCAAACGGCACATCTCTGAATCCGGTGCCGCTATAGTTGTGCTTGGCGTCCGCATGGACGAAAGCAGCTCCAGACAGCGGTCAATTGAAAAACATCAGAATCACCGCGACAGCAAACTCGCGCCTCATAACGAGCTCCCAGGCGCCTTAATTTATCGCCCCATCGTCAATTTAAGTACTGACGACGTATGGGAAATTCTCGGCACATATCCGGCGCCATGGGGCGGGACCCACGGTGATCTCTTTCAGCTTTATCGCGACGCAGAAGGAGGGGAATGCCCCGTTGTCCTAAGTAAAGAGGAGGCGCCAGGCTGTGGCACCCCCAACAGTCGGTTTGGCTGCTGGACATGCACCGTTGTCGAAAAAGACCGAAGCCTTCAAGGTTTCATAGATATAGGCAAACACCAATACAAGCCTTTGGTGGATTTTCGCGATTGGCTCAAATCCATCCGTAATAAATCGGAGCATCGGCAGGCATATCGGCGGAATGGACGACTATCGTTTGACCTACAAGGCAGGCACATACCCGGACCATTCACAATTCAAACTCGAAAACTCATCCTTGAACGTCTTCTGGAAGTGCAAAAAGAGTTTGGAGATCCATTGATCTCCGAAAAAGAATTAGACCTGATATATCAACACTGGACTTCAGAGTTACAACAAGAAAAGGGGCTGGCTGATGGATGAAGATTTTGCTGACCACGCATTCCTAAACGACTTGCCACTTTGGGCCGATGAAGATGCGCGGAAAATTCTAGAGGCCGTATGCCTCAAAAACAAAGTTCCAATTGAAGTTATCACTGAATTGGTGATGGTTCAACGAGAGCGACAACACCAAGAGCGAGCACGAGGCATTAACCTACGGTTTGAGGAAATTCTTGGCGCAATCGAATAACGATAACTTGCAATCGGAGGCGGGTGGGTATGTGGATTTCAAAGCTTGAGCTAACTTGTTTCAAGAGCTACCAACATCAGGTGTTCGATTTTCCTGCCCCCGACGATGGACGCAACATAGTTCTAATCGGAGGGATGAATGGATTCGGAAAAACCTCCATTCTTGAAGCGCTTTATCTCTGCTTATATGGTAAAGACGCAATCATTCACTTGGCTCGTGCTGGTTTAAAAACCGACGATAAAAAAGGGTACCCAACTTTTCTGGAAAGTGCATTTAACGGCGAAGCCAAACGCGACGGCTTGGACACCATGATGGTCCGAGTCACGATCAATAGAACGAAGACCAAAGCCATCGATATCTGTCGCAAGTGGTTTTTTCGTTCGAACGGCAACTGGACTGGCGAGGAAGAGGCCATCGTTCGAGAGGTCATTCGAGATATCCCTTCTAGCCCGCGTGTCGACGGGAAAAATGGCTTTCATTTTTCAGAGTTACTCGACGAAGTTTTCGTCCCTGCTCACGTTGCACCATTTTTCTTCTTTGACGGCGAAGAAGTAAAAAAACTGGCGGATCAATCTCGCGTAGAACAGGTCAAGCAGGGTCTCGAGGGCCTGCTGGGCGTTGTACTTCTTCGATCCCTTGCTGATCGCCTCAAAAGCTTCGAAAGCATGAAGCGTGGGGATGTGGTTTCAGTTGATGAGGACCGTCTCCACCAACTCTCGGAGCAGCTTTCTGCTGGAGAGGAGCAGCTCCAAAAACTTCAGAAAGATGCCGACGAAGCCGAGCAGGAAAAACTTCAGCTAAGGGCAGAGCAACAGTCCCTTGTAGAACGGATTACCTCTTCTGGAGGAGGGGGTGGAGATATTGCGACTGTTAAAGAACTTGTCGAAGAACGAGAACAAAACAGAAACAAACTTCGTGAATCGCATCGCGCATTGGAAGACATCTTGTCCGGCCGCCTGCCATTCCATTTAGTTCCAAAAAAATTAACCGATGAACTCAAGAACCAGCTTAATGCTGAAGTTAACTGGTTTGCTTGGGACGCTGAGAAGAGATCTCTTGAGCCTCGTAAAGTTGAGTTTCAAGCAGCATTCAACTCTCAGAATGAACCTCGGATAGATCCAGCACTTTCAACTGATCAACAAGTTGCGATCAAAAAGCGGCTAGATGCAGCATGGGACACGCTCTTCTACCCACCACCTGCGAATTGTGCAGAAGAGATTGTCCACGACTACCTACACGAAGCTCAACGCGTCAAAGCATTGGAGTTTTTGAGCTCTATCAATCTGGGTCAAAAAGAGATCCAAGATCTACTAAACGAACAGCATGCGCTACAGCAGCGAACCGATGAGCTGGGGCGTAAGATTTCTCGCTTGGATGGGATTGACCGCGACGGCACGTTGGCAAACTTAAAGACTCAGCTGGAAGCAGTACAAGAAAAAATTGAAGAATTGGCTGACCGTGTCCGCATCGATGACCGCTCGATAGTCACACTGGAAGCACAAGTGAGCAACATGCGAGCTGATTACATGCGAGAGAGAGGGAAACTCGACGAATCAAGTCCTACCCGTGCGGTAATCGAAAAATCAGAGCGCGTGCGGAAAATCCTCGACGAAGTAATTCCCGCGTTATTTCCATTAAAAGTCAAAGCTTTAGGCAAAGCGATGACTGATGTCTATAAGCAACTTGCCCACAAACATCAAGTAGACAAAATTGAAATCGGGGATCAAGGCTCGGCCAGAATTCTGAGCACTAATGGCAAAGAGATTACGTTCGACAGATCTGCGGGCGAGAATCAAATCTTCGCGACAGCGCTAATTGCCGGCCTCGCGAAAGTATCCGGAGTAAAAGCACCAATGGTTGTTGATACGCCCTTGGGCCGCCTTGACAGCAAGCATCGTGACAACATCCTAAAATTCTGGACAGCCGATCCAAACCGCCAGGTGATTCTTCTCTCTCAAGATGAGGAGATTGACTTTCACTTTTATAAAGAAATCTCTGACAACGTCTGCAAGACGTATTTGCTAGAGCATGAAGACGTAGGTGACGGAATTGGTCGCACGACAGCCAAGCAAGGAAAGTACTTTGTAAGGGGTCGGCGATGAGCGCTATTTCGCTTCAGCAAATCATGAGTTCTCGCTTCCGAACCAGTTCCGAAGCAGATCGATCAACCGTCCTGCTAATGTCCAACCTGGGACTGTCTACAAAAGCAAACGTTGCTAGGCTGGCGATTAGTCGCTCCATGGCACTGGGAAAATTGTCTGATGGCAGCGTGGATTCAAAAGGCCTAGAAATACCGGCTTCAATTCTATTTACGCAGGAAGACGTCACAGCCTGGGTAGGCCTCATCGTGACTCACGCCACCATGCATGGCGGTGAGGCAATTGATTCAATGGATGCCTTCCGCGCTGCAGTTAGAAAGCATTGGCATAGAGGGGCTCAACTTCTTATGCAAGATTGGGAAGATGCCTCCGGCAATTTTGATAAATTTCTGGAGACCTTGATCATCCGCCGCGCAGATCTTCCTGACGTAGCCCAAACACCATCTATAAAACCAACGCCTGTCAAAGTCGACAAACCTCAAGATGCATCAGCAATTTTGATCAAAGCGCTGGCCGAAATTGGGGTAGCAGCAGAAATCAAGGGCCTCACGCATGGTCCTCGAGTATCTAGGTACAAAGTATTTCTGCCTGACATCAATCAATTTGACAAGCTTCGTAGAGGCCTCGAACGATTAGGGTTGGCTTTAAACCTCCAAACCTCCAGGCCAACACTCTCAACCGGCGATGAAGCGAAAACTATAAGTCTTGATGTGCCACGTCCAGCCTCCACATGGAAGCCGGTTGGCTATGCAGAGTTACGTGATTGGATTGCATCTACCAAAATTACGGCCGGACAACTACCCGTTTATCCGGGGGTGGATGTTTTGGGAAGACCCTATTCGTTCGATCTTGCCGCAGCGCCTCATCTGCTTGTTGGTGGAACGACCGGTAGCGGAAAAAGCGTATGCCTACATGCCCTGATATTGTCGTTAGTTGCCCGCATTCCTCCTGGCGCTCTTCAGTTGGCGTTGATTGATCCAAAGCAAGTCGAGTTCGCTGTATATCGAGGCAGTCCCTATTTGTATCGCGGAGAAATTGCAATCACTGCCTCCTCCGCAAGAGAAATGTTGGTCGAACTAGTAACCGAAATGGAAGCGCGGTATTCAACCTTCATGGCTGCCGGGGTAAGTAATATTGATGAAGCTCGCAAGAAGCGAATGGATATCCCGTACATCGTCGTCGTTATTGAGGAGCTCGCTGATCTCTTGACAATGGCAAAAGACATTGAAGATCACATTGTGAGGCTTGCTCAAAAGGCTCGAGCGGCAGGCATTCATTTAGTAATAGCGACTCAACGACCCGATGCTAAGACGTTCTCAGGGCTAGTTCGAAGCAACATTCCAGCGCGTATTGCTCTAACAGTTCAAAAGAGTACGGAGTCCACGATCATTCTGGACGAGTCAGGTGCAGAAGATCTCTTAGGGGCAGGCGACATGCTTGTTAAAGCCAAGCCCGGCAGCCAACCCGAGCGCGTCCATGGAGTTCGAATCGAGCGATCCGATATCGAGTCCCTGTTGAGAGAAAAGTCGACCCGCTAGCGGGGAATCCATATTTAGCACTGCATCGGCGAAAACCAGGAAGTGGGGTACGCGCAGCTTCATGCTCAACGGTCGTGTTCCCTTTCAGTGGCCGAACTCCAAACTGGTAATTAAGTCACATTGAGCAGAAACCAGCCCCTCGTCCAAAAACAACCATGTAACATGGTTGATACAGTTTTTGGAGAACTCCGTGGACGAAGCAGAAAAGAAGCTACTACTGTTGCGTTGGCCAGCACTTAAGCGAGAGCTCACAGTAAGAACAAAAAAACCGCTCTTTTATCCTGGCTTCGTCATCTTCTTTCTTGTTGCTATCCTGGGTTTGGCTCCTGCTGGATTTTGGATCGAGGTTTTCCTCTATTTCATGAGCTGCTCCGAGGATGCAACCGCAATACGCAACGCCTTCGTTTCTTTCGTTCCGGCCTTCGTCGCAGCGACATGCATGCAATTAATCTGGGCTGAAGAAAAGAAATCAATTCGAGCTTTCGCTGTATTGCTTCTGGCAATTTGCATGCTCGGCTTAGTCTTCTGCCGAAGTACTTATATCAGCGATTTAGCTGCGATTGTTTGGGGCACTCTGTCAACTCTTACAGCATGGTGGATGTGGTGGATTGCCAATGCAAATCAAAAAGAGTTTCAAGAGGAGGAGCCCGACTCGTCCATTAATCCCTTAGGCGGACCGGGTCTTGATCGACCTTTAAGTGGCGATCTCACTGGCTTCACGGTGTAGGGGGAAAAATGATAAGTTTTCCATATCAAGTGCCAGCGATACGGGTTGAGCAGCCAATCGGAATCTTCTACGTAACCGTATTACCTGCTCGCCTATTACTTGACGTCGCATATAGCGACGCACTAAGCGCACACCTACGAGACAGCGGAACAAGCTACGAACTAACGGGAACGCAGCGCTTACCACAGCCGAAGAGAATTCAGCCAATTGCCGATTACATCAACCGAGCTGACTCTTCATTTCCAAATTCGATTATCTTGGCCGCAAACTTCCGGAAGGAAGATGGCCTCATAGAAGATGAGGAATGGGCAGATGATGAAACCCCCACAGGCACTACAACCCATCAACGCTGGTCAATTACCGATACGCAAGACAGCGGCTCTTGTTTACTAACAATTCCCAGCCGAGAGAAGCTGGCAGCAATCATTGATGGGCAGCATCGTCTATTCGCCTTCACACAAGCAGATAGTCAACGTCTCGACATGAATCTGATTTGCTCCATTTTTCTAGACTTACCGAAACCCTTCCAGGCCCAGCTATTTGCAACGATTAACTCTACTCAAAAGCCCGTTGATAAAAGTCTGACCTATGAACTCTTTGGTTATAACTTGGAAGAAGAGCAGGAGGCTTACTGGAGTCCTGACAAATTAGCGGTTTTTCTGACTCGCAAACTTGGGACAGAGGATGGGTCCCCTCTAAAAGGACGCATCGTAATTGCACCCAAAAAAGATGCTGCCCTAGAAAAGCTTAGTGAGACAAGGAGCTGGAAAGTCTCAACTGCAGTCGTCGTCGAAGGGATCATGCGGCTTTTCACAAGCAACCCGAAGAAGGATAGCTCGTATCTACTAGCGGTAGAGCGAAAAAGACGATCGGACATCTCAACTTTTCGAAAAGACAAGTCTCCCCTCAGAGAGCCTTATTTAAATAGCGCGGATGCTGTGATCTACCAGATGACCCTAAATTACCTAAAGGTCTGCGACAAGATTTTTTGGGAGCCCGCCAAAGCCGGTTCCTTCATTACAAAAACGGTTGGCGTACAGGCCCTATTTGACATTCTTCGTCTCCATTCAGCGAAAGCGTATTCGAGCCGGAACATAAGTGAATCACATTTTCAAGACCTACTTTTACCGGCAGGAAATATCGACTTCTCCTCAGCAGTATTCAAAAACGCGTCCGGGTCAGGTCGCACAGCAATAAGACGTGCAATTGAAGAGGCAATCGGTTAAAGCTCTTTAGCTGAAACCTGGCCCGAACTGCTATACCTAGCCATCAACGCCCCCACCCCCGGCCTGGCACAACGCTGCAGCGCCAGCAGCAAACCATGGTCAGGCCTGGCCACCCGATGCCGGCTACGCAAATCATCCTGGATCTGGCCCAACAAGGAGGCTGCCATTTCGGCATCGGCCATAGCCCTGTGGGCGCGGCCAGCTTTGGGCAGGTGGTGGTAGTCGATCAGCACGCCCAGCTTGTGGCTGGGCGCCTGGGGGTACAGCCTCCTGGCGACCAGCATGGTGCAGGCAAAGGGCTGGCTTGCTGCTCTTTCGCCGGCCAGGCTGAGTTCGGCTTCCCAGAAGCGGCGGTCAAACGACGCGTTGTGTGCCACCATGGGGGCGCTGCCGACAAAGCGGCTGGCTTCCCTCATCACGGTATCGGCCGCGGGCGCGGCGGCGACCATGGCGTTGCTGATGCCTGTCAGGCTTTCGATAAAAGACGGGATGTAGCGGCCCGCGTTCATGAGGCTCTGGAAGCGGTCGACGATTTTGCCGCTGCCTTCTTCGACGAGCACGATGGCGATTTCGGTTGCGCGGTCGCCCATGGCCGGTGACAGGCCTGTGGTCTCGAAGTCGATGACGGCGATGCAGCTCATGGTTTGTTGTTCACGCAAAGAAAAACACCATGAAGATCACCTGCGGGAGGTTTAACTTCATGGTGTTGATCGTGGCCGGGTTTGTCATGCTTGCACCGGCCCGGGCCAGGCAGCGACCTATTTGTAAAACGACTCGACCTTGCCCTTGAGCTTGATCATCAGCGGGTTGCCCTTGCGGTCCACCTTGTTGCCGACGGGGACCTTGATCCAGCCTTCGCTGATGCAGTATTCGGCGACGTCAAAACGTTCCTTGTCGTTAAAGCGTATGCCCACGTCGTGCTCAAAGATGGCCCTGACGAAATGCGGGCTGCGTTCGTCGGTGGAGAGGTGGTCGGGCAGCGCCGGGCGTTCTGTTGTCGCTGTTGCTGCTGCCGTGGTAGTCGTGGTTTCTTCGGTCATGGAATCAGGAAAGGGGGTTGGTCGTGTATCAAACGTCGATGTTCGCGGCGCGCAGGGCATTCTGCTCAATGAACTCGCGGCGCGGCTCGACTTCGTCGCCCATCAGCATGGTGAACACGCGATCGGCTTCGATGGCGTCGTCGATCTGCACGCGCAGCAGGCGGCGCACGGTCGGGTCCATCGTCGTTTCCCACAACTGGGCGGGGTTCATCTCGCCCAGGCCTTTGTAGCGCTGGCGGGCGGTGGCGTTTTCGGCCTGGCCGATCAACCAGGCCATGGCCTGGCGGAAGTCGCTGATTCTTTCTTCCTTCTGGCGCTCGCCTTCGCCGCGCATGACTTTCGCGCCTTCACTGCTGATCAGGCCCCTGAAGGTGGCGGCCGCTTCGGCCAGGGTGGCGTAGTCGGCGCCGTGCACAAAGTCTTGTGTGATGACGCTGCTCTTGACGTTGCCGTGGTGGCGGCGGCTGATGCGCAGAATCGGTTTGTCGTTGCGGGTGTCGAATTCGCCGGCCACTTCGGCGGGTGTGCCGGTGGTGTTGAGCTCGCGCAGCTTGGCCTGCAGGGCCACGGCTGAGACTTCCGCGTCGGCCACGGTGTCGAGGTTCAGGCTCACGCCGTCGGCGATGGCGCGCAGGGCCTCGGCATCCATAAAGCCGCGCAGGCGGGCAATCACGGATTCGGCCAGCTGGTGCTTGCGCGCGAGCTCGGCCAGGGTGTCGCCGGTAAGGACGTTTTTCTCATCGGGGCCGACCTGCACGCTGGCATCTTTCAGCGCAATGCGCAGCAGGAAGCCGTCCAGGGCCGCGGTGTCCTTGAGGTACTGCTCTTCCTTGCCGGCCTTGACTTTGTAGAGCGGCGGCTGGGCGATGTAGATGTGGCCGCGCTCGACGAGCTCGGGCATCTGGCGGTAGAAGAAGGTCAGCAGCAGGGTGCGAATGTGGGCGCCGTCAACGTCGGCGTCGGTCATGATGATGATGCGGTGATAGCGCAGCTTGGCGACGTTGAAGTCGTCGGTGCCGGCCGTGCCGCCGACGCCGCCGGCCTTGCCGATGCCGGTGCCCAGGGCGGTGATCAGCGTCAGGATTTCATTGCTGGTCAGCAGCTTTTCATAGCGGGCTTTTTCGACGTTGAGGATCTTGCCGCGCAGCGGCAGGATGGCCTGGAACTTACGGTCGCGGCCCTGCTTGGCGGAGCCGCCGGCGGAGTCACCCTCGACCAAGTAGATCTCGCACATGGCGGGATCTTTTTCCTGGCAGTCGGCGAGTTTGCCGGGCAGGCCCATGCCGTCGAGCACACCTTTGCGGCGCGTCATGTCGCGGGCCTTGCGCGCGGCTTCACGGGCGCGGGCGGCTTCAATGATCTTGCCGACAATGATCTTCGCGTCGTTGGGGCGTTCCTGCAGGTAATCGTGCAGCAAACGACTCACGATATCTTCGACCGGGCCGCGCACTTCGCTGGAAACCAGCTTGTCCTTGGTCTGGCTGCTGAACTTGGGCTCGGGCACCTTGACGCTGAGCACGCAGCACAGGCCTTCGCGCATGTCGTCGCCGGTGACTTCAACCTTGGCTTTTTTGGCGAGCTCGCTGTCGTCAATGTATTTGTTGATGACGCGGGTCATGGCGGCGCGCAGGCCGGTCAGGTGGGTGCCGCCGTCACGCTGGGGAATGTTGTTGGTGAAGCAGAGCACCTGTTCGCTGTAGCCGCTGTTCCACTGCATGGCGACTTCGACGCCGATGTTGGTGCCCTGGTCGCTCTGGCGGTCGCCCATGGCGGCAAACACATTGGGGTGCAGGACGGTCTTGCCCTTGTTGATGAACTCGACAAAACCCTTGACGCCGCCGGCGCCGGCGAAGTCGTCTTCCTTGCCGGTGCGCTCGTCCTTGAGGCGAATGCGCACGCCGTTGTTGAGGAAGCTCAGTTCGCGCAGGCGCTTGCTGAGGATTTCGTAGTGGAAGTCGTTGTTCTCTTTGAAGATCTCGGTGTCGGGCAGGAAGTGGACTTCGGTACCGCGCTTGTCGGTGTCGTCCATGACCTTCATGGGCGAGACATCAACGCCGTCAATGGTCTCGACGATGCGGTTCTGCACAAAGCCGCGCGAGAACTCCATGACGTGGACCTTGCCGTCGCGGCGAATCGTCAGGCGCAGCATCTTGCTGAGTGCGTTGACGCAGCTCACGCCCACGCCGTGCAGGCCGCCTGAGACCTTGTAGCTGTTCTGGTTGAACTTGCCGCCGGCGTGCAGCTCGGTCAGGGCGATTTCAGCGGCCGAGCGTTTGGGCTCGTGCTTGTCGTCCATCTTGATGCCGGTGGGGATACCGCGGCCGTTGTCGGTGACGCTGACGGAGTTGTCGGTGTGGATGGTGACGACGATGTCGTCGCAGTGGCCGGCCAGGGCTTCGTCGATGGAGTTGTCGACCACCTCGAAGACCAGGTGGTGCAGGCCGGTGCCGTCGGAGGTGTCGCCGATGTACATGCCGGGGCGCTTGCGCACGGCTTCCAGGCCTTCCAGGATCTGGATGGAGCCTTCACCATAGGCTTCGGACGCGCCGGCCTGGTTGGTGTCGATTTTGGGCTGGAAATTGGAGCTTTCCTCGGTGGCCGCGCCTTCGGACACATGCACCTGTTCTGCTTCGTTCACTTTGTTTTCTTCAGTCATATCCGGCTTCTTTTCCGATCTTTTCACGAGCTATTTCGTGAGCTGTTTCGCGATCTCTTTTCGAATTGCTTCGATTTCTTCAATCTCTTGAATGACCAAACCCGCGTAGGGTCGCGGGTCTGATGGGTGTTGGCGTATGTCCGGCGCGCTAGATGCGCATGGGCATCACCACGTATTTGAAGGCCGAATCGTCGGGGATGGTCAGCAGCGCGGAGCTGTTGGAATCAGCCAGTTCGATCTTGACCATGTCCTGGTCCATATTGGCCAGCGCGTCTATCAGGTAGGTCACGTTGAAGCCGATTTCGATGGCATCGCCGCCGTAGTCGATGTCGAGCTCGTCGACGGCTTCTTCCTGCTCGGCATTGTTGGAGGCCACGCGCAGGGTGCCGGGCTCGATGTTCAGGCGCACGCCCTTGAACTTCTCGCTGGTCAAAATCGCGGTGCGCTGCAGGCTGGCCAGCAGGGGCACGCGGCCCAGGGTGATGATGTTTTTGTGGTTCTTGGGGATCACGCGGTTGTAGTCGGGGAACTTGCCCTCGACCAGCTTGGTGACGAACTCCATGCCTTCAAAGCTGAACTTGGCCTGGTTGCCGGCGAACTGCATCTCGATGGCGCCTTCCTTGTCGCTGAGCAGGCGCTGCATTTCAAGCACGGTCTTGCGCGGCAGGATGACTTCCTGCTTGGGCACTTCAACATCGAGCATGGCCGAGGAGAAGGCCAGGCGGTGGCCGTCGGTGGCGACCAGGCTCAGCTGCTTGCCTTCGGCGACGAAGAGGATGCCGTTGAGGTAGTAGCGGATGTCGTGCACGGCCATGGCGAAGGAGACCTGGTTGAGCAGCTCCTTGAGGACCTTTTGCGGCACCGAGAAGCCGGGGCCGAAGTTGGCGGCTTCCTGGACCAGGGGGAAGTCTTCGGCGGGCAGGGTTTGCAGCGTGAAGCGGCTTTTGCCGCCCTTGAGGATCAGCTTGTTCTGCGAGGACTCGAGCGAGACGGTCTGGTCGCTGGGCATGGAACGCAGGATGTCGATGAGCTTGCGGGCACCCACGGTGGTGGTGAAGTTGCCGGTGTCGCCGTCGAGCTCGGCCGTGGTACGGATCTGGATTTCAAGATCGCTGGTGGTCAGCTGCACCTGTGCGCCGGTTTTGCGGATCAGCACGTTGGCCAGAATCGGCAAGGTGTGCCTGCGCTCCACGATGCCGGCGACCGATTGCAGTACCGACAAAACTTTATCCTGGGTTGCTTTCAGAACGATCATGACTTCCTCTGTATATATCTTTAATTCTTTAATTCAAATTAGTAGTAGTAGATAAGGGGGACGCCCATCTGTGGATAGTGCCATTTTCCCCTTTTTGATCAACCACTTGGCGTTTGTTTAACCATGTGCCCAGATGCCTTGGAAGTTCACTGCCGGATATGAACAACTTTCGATTGTCATCTGCTTCTGTGGATAAACCATGGGTTGTTCAAAAGTTGTCCCCAAACTTGTTGTGAAGGCCTTTGAGCCGGGGATTGGGTCTGAAAAACTGAGCGCTAAAGGATTCATTTCCCATATAGAGATGTGCTTTCAGCCTTTCAGGGTCTGTTCCAGCACATGCAGCTGCTGGTTGAGCTCGGTCATCTGCTGGCGCTCCGCGGACATCTTGCGCACGGCGTGCAGCACCGTGGTGTGGTCGCGCCCGCCGAAGAGCTCGCCGATCTCGGGCAGGCTCTTCTGGGTCAGCTCCTTGGCCAGGTACATGGCAATCTGCCGCGGCCGGGCGATGCTGGCGGGCCGCTTCTTGGAATACATGTCGGCGACCTTGATCTTGTAATAGTCGGCGACGGTCTTCTGGATGTTCTCCACGCTGATCTGCCGGTTCTGGATGGACAGCAGGTCGCGCAAGGCCTCCCGGGCCAGCTGGATGGAGATTTCCTTGAGGTTGAAGCGCGAGTAGGCCAGGATCTTGCGCAGCGCGCCTTCGAGCTCTCGCACGTTGGAGCGCACGTTCTTGGCGACGAAGAAGGCGACTTCCTCGGGCATGGAGGCGCCTTCGGCCTCGGCTTTGCGGATCAGGATGGCCACGCGCATTTCGAGCTCGGGCGGTTCGATGGCGACCGTGAGGCCGGAATCAAAGCGCGAGACCAGGCGTTCGTGGATATCCGTCAAACCCTTGGGATAAGTGTCGCTGGTCATCACGATGTGCGACTTTTTGGTCAGCAAGGCCTCGAAAGCGTTGAAAAACTCTTCCTGGGTGCGGTCCTTGTTGGCGAAGAACTGGACGTCGTCGATCAGCAGCAAATCCAGGGAGTGGTAACGCTCCTTGAATTCATCAAAAGTCTTGCGCTGGTAAGCTTTAACCACATCTGAAACAAATTGTTCAGCATGGATGTAGAGAACTTTGGCGGCGGGGTTGTCCACCAGCAGTTTGTTGCCGATGGCGTGCATCAAATGGGTCTTGCCCAGACCGACGCCGCCGTAGATAAAAAGCGGGTTGTAAAGCTGGCCCAGGCTGCTGGACACATGCAGTGCGGCGGCCCGGCCCATGCGGTTGGCCGTGCCTTCAATCAGGGTGTCGAAGGTCAGCGCGCTGTTGAGCCGGTTTTTGAAAGGCGCGCCGGCGGCTTCTTCGGGAACGCCCAGGCCGGCGGGCTCCGGGATATTCGAGCCCTCAAAGCTGCGGATCAAAGAATTCGATTTGACGGGCGCTTCGCGGGGAGCAAGCGCTAACTCAAGGGCTATGGACTGGCCGGAAATCTTCTCGAGCAGGGCCGAAATACGGCCGGCATACTGTGCGCGCACCCAGTCCAGTTTGAAGCGGTTGCCCACCAGAACGGTGACTTTGGAGAGGTCGGCCGCGACGTCGACCACCAGCGGACGGATCCAGGTGTTGAACTGCTGCTCGGGCAATTCCTGCGCCAAATGGTCGACGCAGCTCTGCCACAAGCCCTGGCTCAGGTTTTGGACGGATGCCTCACTCATGCTGGTTTTTGCCGGGTTGCCGGCCTGGCAGAAGGGGCCGGGCGGCGTGTCGCTGCTTGTGGATATTGTTAATTTTGAGCACCGGCAATTGTAGTCCGGGCGGGGAGTTATCCACAAAATAAATGCTCAGTGTTTCAACCTATTTTCGGGCCGCCCGGATGGGTTTTCGCGGCCCCGCGGCGCCCTGCGGTGGAGCCTGGGAAGTGGTCGGGTAAGTGACCGGGTGCTTCTCAGCCTTTACCGCCAATGAGCGGGCTAACTTGTTGCCAGCGTTGGGAAATCTGCGATAATCATGGGTTTCCCTGATTCGCAGCGGGTTTTCGCCTGTTTGCAGACTTGCAGAGTTGGTTGTGTTGTACGGCCACCAAGATCATTCGAATCGCCCAGGGGAAGCTTTGTAGCTGACCGGCTAACAGGACTCATCATGAAACGCACATACCAACCTTCCAAAGTCAAACGCGCCCGCACGCACGGCTTTCTGACGCGCATGAAAACGCGCGGCGGCCGCGCAGTGATCGCCGCGCGCCGCGCCAAGGGCCGCAAACGCCTGGCTGTCTAAGCCTGTCGTTTTTGCTGGCCATCCGCAGTTTTCCGAACTGAGGCCTGGCGCTCGTGCAGCGGCTTCAAACCCGTTCCCAGTTCCAGGCAGTCCTTGCCGGCGCCATCGTTGCAAAAACAACGCACTTCGCATTGCACCGCAATGCGCTGGACGCCAGGCCGGTGCAAACCGAGTCAGGCGGCCCTGTTGATGCCCTTGCGGCGAGGTCGCTGTTCCCCATCCAGGACACCTGGCTTGGGGCCATGGTTCCCAAACGCTGGGCCAAACGGGCTGTCACGCGCAACGCCATCAAACGCCAGATCTACACCGTGAGCGCTGATTTTTCACATCAGTACCCCCAGGCCGCTTATGTGGTCCGCTTGCGGCGTGATTTTTCGCGCACCGAATTCGTCAGTGCGAGCTCCGAGACGCTCAAGCAGGCGGTGCGCGCCGAAGTCCAGGCCCTGATGCAGGCCGGAGCCAAAGCGCCATGAGCCTGCCGGCCGCCCTCGTCCGCTTGCCGCAAACGCTGTTGATAGGCCTGGTCAAAGGCTATCGCCTGCTGCTCAGCCCCTGGCTGGGTTCGGCCTGCCGTTTCGAGCCGACCTGCTCCGCATACTCTCTGGAGGCGCTGCAGCAGCACGGCGCCGCCGTGGGCAGCTACCTCACGCTGCGCCGCCTGGCCCGCTGCCATCCCTGGTGTGAAGGCGGGCACGATCCGGTGCCGCCTGCCGCCACCGCGGCGCGCCCCTTTTCTCTCTTTTCCCGCCTGGCCACGCCCGTGGCCCCTACCCCTTCTAAAAAGACGCCGTCATGAACGACATCCGCCGCACCATCTTGTGGGTGATATTTGGTTTCTCCATGGTCCTTTTGTGGGACCAGTGGCAGGTTTTTAACGGCCACAAGGCGACCTTCTTCCCCTCCAGCACGCAGTCCGCCAAGGCACCCGCTGCCGGCGTGGCCGCCTCCGCGCCAGTTGCCGGCGCAGCGGCTTCCTCGGTGCCCGCCCCCCAGGCCGCCAATGCGGCGCCCGCCGTGCCGGGTACCGTCCCCACAGGCGCGCCCAGCCTGGCGCCCGCGGCCACCAAGGAGCGTGTGGTGGTGAACACCGACGTGCTCACGCTGACCTTTGACAGCGAAGGCGGCACCCTGGTGCACTCGGCCTTTGTCAAGTACAAGGACCAGACGCACAAGGACCAGGGTTTTGTGCTGCTGGATGAAAGCGCCAACCGCGTGTACGTGGCGCAGACCGGCCTGATCGGCAGCGGCAGCTTCCCCACGCACAAGACCTTGATGAAGCTGGTCCCCGGCGAGCGTTCGCTGAAGGACGGCCTCAATGAACTCGAAGTCAAGTTCGAGTCGGCCGACGTTGGCGGCGTCAAGATGGTCAAGACCTATACCTTGAAGCGCGGCGCCTATGACATCGCGGTGCGCCACGACATCGTCAACACCGGCACGGCCGCGGTTTCACCGCAGCTGTACCTGCAGCTGGTGCGCGACGGCAACAAGCCGCCCGGAGAGTCTTCCTTTTATTCCACCTTCACCGGCCCGGCGATTTACACCGACGCCAAGAAGTACCAGAAGGTTGAATTCAAGGACATCGAGAACAACAAGGTCGATGTGGAGAAACAGGCCAGCAACGGTTATGCCGCCATGGTGCAGCACTACTTCGCCTCGGCCTGGATACTGGGTGACGGCATCAAGCGCGACCTGTTCTTCCGCAAGGTCGACACCAATCTCTACGCCGTCGGCATGATCACCTCGCTGGACACCATCGCCCCTGGCACGACCAAGACCATCGACTCGAAATTTTTCGTCGGCCCGCAGGAAGAAAAAACCCTGGAAGCCATTTCCCCCGGCCTGGAGCTGGTGAAGGACTACGGCTGGCTCACCATCCTGGCCAAGCCGCTGTACTGGCTGCTCGACAAGCTGCACGGCTTTATCCACAACTGGGGCTGGTCCATCGTGGCACTGGTGCTGCTGCTCAAGGTGGCCTTCTACTGGCTCAACGCCAAGGCTTACGCCAGCATGGCCAAGATGAAGGCCATCAATCCCAAGATCATGGAAATGCGCGAGCGCCTGAAGGACAAGCCGCAGGAAATGCAGCAGGCCATGATGAAGATCTACCGCGAGGAAAAGGTCAACCCCATGGGCGGCTGCTTCCCCATCATGATCCAGATCCCGGTGTTCATCGCGCTGTACTGGGTGCTGCTGTCCAGCGTCGAAATGCGCAACGCGCCCTGGATAGGCTGGATCCACGACCTCTCGGCGCCGGACCCGTTCTTTATCCTGCCTATCGTGATGACACTGACGACCATGCTGCAGACGGCGCTCAACCCCGCGCCGCCGGACCCGATGCAGGCCAAGCTGATGTGGTTCATGCCGCTGATCTTCAGCGTGATGTTCTTCTTCTTCCCGGCCGGCCTGGTGCTGTACTGGATCACCAACAACATCCTGTCCATCACCCAGCAGTGGGTGATCAACACCCGCATGGGCGTGCCGCCTCAGTTCAACCTGCCTAAATTCAACTAAGGCGGGGCAGAAAATAAAAATTGGGCCGCTTCGCGGCCCTTTTTCTTTGGAAGCTGATGGAGACCTTGCCGCCGCGCCCCGGGCGGACCCACCCATTGATTGCCGCTTAATATCTAGCACCATGCTGGCCCGACACCACGACCCCATAGTTGCCATCGCCACCGCGCCCGGCCGCGGCGCCGTGGGCATTGTGCGTGTCTCCGGCAAACACATCGCGCCTGTGATCGAAGCGGTATGCGGCCGCGCGCTGCAGCCGCGCCAGGCGACCTACCTGCCCTTTCGCGACGCACAAGGCGCGGCCATAGACCAGGGGCTGGCCCTGCATTTCCCCGCGCCGCATTCCTATACCGGCGAAGACGTGCTGGAGTTGCAGGCCCATGGCGGGCCCGTGGTGCTGCAGTTGCTGCTGGCGCGCTGCCTGGAGGCGGGCGCGGCGCTTGATCCCATCACCGGCCAGGCTGCCGTACCCCGGCTGCGTGTGGCGCAACCCGGCGAATTCACGGAACGCGCCTTCCTCAACGACAAGATAGACCTGGCGCAGGCCGAGGCCATCGCCGACCTGATTGACGCGAGTACCGAAACCGCGGCGCGCTCGGCCGCGCGTTCGATGTCGGGTGAGTTCTCCCTGGCGGTCAACACACTGCTGGAGCAGCTGATCCACCTGCGCATGTTGGTGGAGGCCACGCTGGACTTCCCCGAAGAAGACATCGACTTCCTGCAGAAGGCCGACGCCCAAGGCCAGCTGACGCGCTTGCAAACGACGCTGGCCACCGTGATGCAGCGCGCCGTGCAAGGCGCGCTATTGCGTGAAGGCATCAAGGTGGTGATCGCGGGCCAGCCGAATGCCGGCAAGAGTTCATTGCTCAACGCGCTGGCCGGCGCCGAGCTCGCTATCGTCACGCCGATTGCCGGTACCACGCGCGACAAGGTGTCGCAGCTGATCCAGATCGAGGGCGTGCCCCTGCATGTGGTGGACACCGCCGGCCTGCGCGATGCGCTCGATGAGGTGGAAAAAATCGGCGTGGAACGCGCGTGGGCCGAAATCGCGAGTGCCGACGCCGTGCTCTTCCTGCACGACCTGACCCGCCACACCGCCGACTACCTGGCCGCCGATGCGCACATCGCGCAGGTGCTGGCTCGCGAGTTGCCGCGCAACACGCCCATCATCGATGTGTGGAACAAGTCCGATGCGGCCGACACGCAGGTGCTGGGCTCCATAAAGGGCGGCGTATTGATCTCCGCCAAAACCGGTACAGGTTTGCAGGACTTGCGCAGCCGGTTGCTGGAGGTTGCGGGCTGGCAGGCTGTGCCTGAAGGCGTGTTCATGGCGCGCGAGCGCCACGTGCGCGCGCTGCGCCAGGTTGAAGAGCAGCTTGTGAAAGCCGGCATGCAACTTCACACGGCGCAGCCGGCGCTGGACCTGCTGGCCGAAGACTTGCGGCAGGCCCAGCTGCACCTGGGCGAGATCACCGGCGCATTCACGCCGGACGACCTGCTGGGTGAAATTTTCTCGAGATTCTGTATTGGAAAGTAGTAAGCGGGCGGCCGGCGAACGATGGGCGGGCGCTGGGCGCGGACCAGCGGTCGCAAACCCCCTGAAAGGGTTAAAAATGGCCTGTTCTCGAGGGGAAATTACAAATCGGACTGCCCCTGTATCAGGTGTAAGTGGGCGTTAAGAGCCCTTGCTGCTGTTGTAGTGCGAAGGTATCTTCCGTTGCACTATGAACGCTCCACTTCCCGCCGCCATCCGTTTTGACATCCAGGGCCTGGCCCAGGCCATCCTGCATTGCCACGCCAGCGATGCCCTGCGTTGTCAATTCAACCAGCCGCATTGGGACATCCTGGCCAGCTACCTGCAGCCGTTTGCCCTGAACAGCGGCCAGGTGCTGATGGAGCAAGGCGCACTGGACCGCACGCTGTATTTTGTTGAAAGCGGCACCCTCAGCGTTCACTACGAAGATGAAAAAGCGCGCGTGCGCATGGCCCTGGTCGGCGCCGGCACCGTGCTCGGCGAAGGCGCATTTTTCTCGCACATGCCGCGCAGCGCCACGGTGCACGCCTCCACCCCTTGCAAGCTTTGGTGCCTCACGCCCATGCGTTTCCTTGAGCTGGCCAATCGCCACAGCCCTATCGCACTGGAGCTGACCATGGCCATGGGTTCGGTGATGGCCAAGCGCCTGTACAACCGGCCCAAGCGCGTCGCGGTGACCTGAGGCGACACGTCGGCTTGGTTACGGCATACACAGCAGTCATCGGACAACGGTTTCCCGGCAAAGAGGAGTTTGCGCGACTGGCGGCAAACCGGCGATGCCCGTGATTTTTTACCGTGCGGTAATGCGGGCGATTCGATAAAGTGACCGTTAAAGCAGCCGCCAAACAACAGCGGTGTGGTTTGTGGGGATTGCTTACAGACTTCACACACTGCATTGACGGAAAATTGCCCTATCCATTACAAGAACGCCGAACATGTCTTTTCTAAACTGGTTTTCCAGCAAGCCAAGCCCGCTCAAACCTTCTCCCGCCGAGGAGCAGAAGCGCGCCGCTGCCGCACGTGACAAATCACCCCTTTCCGTCCCGGGCCGGCTGCCTGTTGAAGCCGCAGCGCCCGGTGACGGCGCCAAGCTCAAGCGCCACGCCCGCCGCGAGCAGCTGTATGTCGCGATCCGCGAATCCATGACACGCTCCGGTGTGCTGTCCGCCAGCTACAAATTCAAGGTGCTTTCGCTGGACCAGCGCGGCAATGAGTTCCTCGTCATGATGGATCTGGCCAAGGCCTTCGGTCGTCCTTCAGAACAACTCGGTGAAATCGAGACGCTGATCATCCAGAATGCCAAGGCGCGTTTCGAGATCACGGTGCCTGCGGTGTACTGGCGCATCGATGAAACGGCGGTTGTGGTCAAGCCCAAGCCCAGCACCCAGGACGCGCCCCAAAGCGCGGCGGTTCCTGTAGCAGCAACTGCCGCTGCTGTCGCCGACACAGCCGCCAAGCCTGCCAAGCCAACGCCCCGCTACGAACCCATACAGGCCGACGAAGTAGCCGCGTTCAAGCAGGCTTTGCTGGCCGCGTCCGCCCAGGGGTCGGCCGCCGCGCCCGAGAAGGGTGTCAAAGACGCCAAGGAAGTCAAGGAGGCCAAGGACGCCGCCAGGAGCAAAAGCGGCCCGCGCTCCTACGCATTGCTGACCGGCTTCGAAGATACCGAAATGCCGGATTCGCCGTCCTCGCCGGCTCTCAGCAGCACGCAGTACGGCGACCTGATCTAGGGTCCGGTGCCAGGCACCGCTCAGTGCCCGGCGAAATCAATCAGCGTGAACAAAGGCAGGCCCGCGGCCTGCAGCTTCACCGACCCGCCCAGTTCGGGCAAATCCACAATCGCCGCGCCCTCGGTCACGCTGGCGCCCAGCTTCTCCAGCAATTTCTTGCCGGCCATCATGGTGCCGCCGGTGGCAATCAGGTCGTCGATCAGCAGGACCTTGTCGCCGCGCTTGACGGCGTCGGTGTGCAGCTCCACCGTGGCGCTGCCGTATTCGAGCTCATAGGTCTCCTGCACTGTGGTGAACGGCAGCTTGCCCTTCTTGCGAATGGGCACAAAACCGACATTGAGCTCATAGGCCACCACCGCGCCCAGGATGAAACCGCGCGCGTCGAGGCCGGCCACCACGTCGGGGCGCAAGGCCGGGTCCATGTAGCGGTGCACAAACGCGTCAATCAGGACGCGAAAGACTTTGGGATTCTGCAATAGCGGCGTGATGTCGCGAAACTGCACGCCCGGCGCGGGCCAGTCCGGCACGGTGCGGATATGGTTGCGCAAATACTGGCTGATGGACTGGTGTTGGAGGCTGTGGAGGTCGGGCATGGTGCGTCGTGCAGTTGGGGTGCGCGGGTGAGGTGCGCGTATTGTGCGCCCGGCGGGCGCAAAACGCGTCAGCCCGGCGCGCCGGCGGGGCTGGTGGGATTGGCTTTGGCCGGTCGGCCGCGCAGCAGCTTTTCTTCGGCCATGGCCAGCGCTTCGGGCTTGCCTGACAGCACCAGCGTGTCGCCGCCTTCCAGCAGGGTTTCCGCCTGCGCGGCCACGGCCTTGCCGTTGCTGCGGCGCAGGCTCACCACGCGCACGCCGCCGGCTTCCAGGGCCATGGCACCCAGCGGCTTGCCGAGGGACTTGATGCCCAGCGGCAGCGTGACGTTGGACAGCCGCTCCTGCTCCAGCTCATTGACCGTGTCGTCGTCGGCGCCGCGAAAGTAACCGCGCAGCAGGTTGTAGCGCGCGTCGCGCTGGTCCTGCACCACGCGGATCACGCGGCGCATGGGCACGCCCACCAGCGCGAGCGCGTGGCTGGCGAGCATCAGGCTGCCCTCTATGGCTTCGGGCACGACCTCGGTGGCGCCGGCCGCCTGCAGCTTTTCCAGGTCGTGGTCGTCCACGGTGCGCACGATGACCGGCACCGTGGGCGCATGGGCGCGCGTGTTGGCCAGCACCTTGAGGGCGCTGGCGGTGTCCAGGTAGGTGATGACGACCGCGCTGGCGCGCGCCAGGCCCGCGGCCATCAGGGCCTGCAGGCGCACCGCATCGCCGAACACCACGGAGTCGCCCGCGGCGGCGGCCTGCCGCACGCGGTCGGGGTCCAGGTCCAGCGCCATGTACTGGATACCTTCGCGCTCCAGCATGTGGCCCAGGTTCTGGCCGCAGCGGCCGTAGCCGCAGATGATCACGTGCTTGTTGGCGTTGATGGACTTGCGCGCGATGGTGGTCATCTGCAGCGACTGTTGCAGCCATTCGCTGGAGACCAGCTTCATCACGATGCGGTTGCTGTACATGATGATGAAGGGTGTGGCGAGCATGGACAGCACCATGCTGGCCAGGATCGGATTCAGCAGGGCCGGCGGCACCAGGCGGTTCTGCTGGGCCAGCGTGAGCAGCACAAAACCGAATTCGCCGGCCTGCGCCAGGTACAGGCCCGTGCGCAGCGACACGCCGGCGGTCGCGCCCAGCGAGCGGGCCAGCGCCGTGACCAGCACCAGTTTGAAAAAGACGGGCAGCGTCATCAGCAGCAGCACCAGGGGCCAGCGCTCCAGCACCAGGCGCCAGTCCAGCAGCATGCCTATGCTGATAAAGAACAGGCCCAGCAGCACGTCGTGGAAAGGCCGGATATCGGTCTCGACCTGGTGCTTGTATTCGGTTTCCGAGATCAGCATGCCGGCGATGAAGGCGCCCAGCGCCAGGCTCAGCCCGGCGCGCTCGGTCAGCCAGGCCAGCGCCAGGGTGACCAGCAGCAGGTTCAGCACGAACAGCTCTTCGCTTTTGCGCCGCGCCACGATGGTGAGCCACCAGCGCATCACGCGTTGCCCGCCGGTCAGCAGCAGCCCGACCAGGACGGCCGCCTTGAGCCCGGCGACGGCCAGCGCCATGAGCAGCGTGTCGGCGGGGGCGCCCAGCGCCGGGATCAGCACCAGCAGCGGCACCACGGCCAGATCCTGGAACAGCAGCACGCCCATGATGCGCTTGCCGTGCTCGGACTCCAGCTCGAGCCGCTCGGACAGCAGCTTGACGACGATGGCGGTGCTGCTCATGGCGATCGCGCCGGACAGCGCCAGCGCGGTCTGCCAGCCCATGGTCCACAGGCCGGGCGCCATGCTGGCCAGGAACAGTGAGCCCACGGTGGCCAGCACGATGGTGAGCGCCACCTGCAGCAGCCCCAGGCCGAACACGTGGCGCCGCATGGAGCGCAGCTTGGGCAGGTTGAACTCGAGCCCGATGACGAACATCAGGAAGACTACGCCGAACTCGCCCAGGTGCCGGATGCCGTCCGAGTTTTGCGCCAGCGCCAGCGCGTTGGGGCCTATGATCACGCCCACTGCCAGGTAGCCCAGCATGGGCGGCAGCTTGAGCGAGCGGCACGCGACCACACCCAGCACCGCGGCCAGCAGGTACAGCAGGGTCAGTTCAAGCGCGCTCATGCGCCGATGGTAGCCGAGGAAACCGCGGCGGCATGGGCCTTTGTGCGCCTCTATAGAATGCAGCCATGAGCGCAGACCCCGTGAAACTGGATGCCGAGCAGGTGTTGAACCTGGCCCGCAAGACCTTTGAGATAGAAGCCGCCGCCGTGATGGGCCTGGCGCAGCGTCTGGGCGGCGAGTTTGCCCGGGCGGTGGAGTTGATGCTGGCCTGCCAAGGCCGTGTGGTGGTCATGGGCATGGGCAAAAGCGGCCACATAGGCCGCAAGATCGCGGCCACGCTGGCCTCCACCGGCACCCCCGCCATGTTTGTGCACCCGGCCGAAGCCAGCCATGGCGACCTGGGCATGATCACCGGCCAGGACGTGGTGCTGGCGATTTCCAACAGCGGCGAAAGCGAGGAACTTACGGTGATCCTGCCGGTGCTGAGCCGCCAGGGCGTGCCCATGATCGCCATCACCGGTGGCGCCCAGTCCGCGCTGGCGCGCCATGCGCGTGTCACGCTCGACAGCAGCGTCGCGCTGGAGGCCTGCCCGCTCAACCTGGCGCCGACCGCCAGCACCACTGCGCAGCTCGCCATGGGGGACGCGCTGGCTGTCGCGTTGCTCGACGTGCGCGGCTTCCGGGAAGAAGACTTTGCCCGCTCGCACCCCGGCGGCGCGCTGGGCCGCAAGCTGCTCACGCATGTCAGCGACGTGATGCGCAGCGGCGACGCCGTGCCTCAGGTGCGGGCCGACACCGGCTTTACTGACCTCATGCGCGAGATGAGCGCCAAGGGTCTGGGCGCTTCCGCCGTGGTCGACGGCGAGCGGCGCGTGCTCGGGATTTTTACCGACGGCGACCTGCGCCGCCTGGTCGAAAAAGGCGTGGACCTGCGCAGCAGCAAGGCCGGCGACGTGATGCATGCCAACCCGCGCACTGTGCGAGCGGATTCGCTGGCCGTGGAAGCGGCCGCGCTGATGGAGCAATACCGCATCACCAGCGTGCTGGTGGTCGACGAGGCCGGCGTGCTGTGCGGCGCGCTCAATTCCAACGACCTGATGCGCGCGAAAGTCATCTGATGGTGTTTTCATGCCCTCTTTGACGCCTCCCATGCCGCAGCTCATCCCCGCCCTGAACTTTGCTCCCGAGCTGCTGCTGCGCGCCCAAGGCGTCAAGGTGGTGTTCTTCGACGTGGACGGCGTGCTCACCGACGGCGGTCTGTATTTCTCCGAATACCCCGACGGCCATGCCCTGGCCCAGGCCAATGGCGGCTACCGCGCCTCGGGCGAAATCATCAAGCGTTTCAACACCCTGGACGGCCACGGCCTGAAGCTGCTGCAGCGCGCCGGCATCACCCCCGTGGTGATCACCGGGCGGGACAGCGATGTGTTGCGCGCGCGCCTGCAGGCGCTGGGCGTCACGCATGCGCATTTCGGCACGGAAGACAAACGCCCCGCTGCCGAGGCAAGCTTGCAGGCGTTAGGCCTGGACTGGTCCGCGGCCGCGGCCATGGGCGATGACTGGCCCGACCTGCCGGTGATGACCCGGGTGGCGATCAGCTGCGCGCCGTCCAATGCGCATGTGGAAGTGCGGGCGCAGGCCCACCATGTCACGCAGGCGCCCGGCGGCCATGGCGCGGCGCGCGAGTTTTGCGACCTGCTGCTTGTCGCCAGTGGGCGCTATGCGGAGTTGCTGCGGGAATATTGCCAATGACAACCGCAACACAGGGCCGTGACGCAGGCCGCACCGGCGCGCGCTCCCCGCTCAAGAAGGCATGGCGCGGCGTTTTGCGCGTGTGGGACAGCATGGCCATCTATATGCCGCTGCTGATGATGGGCGCACTCGCGCTGGGCACCTACTGGCTGGTGCGCAATACGCCCATCTTCAGCACCTCCGAAGCGCCCCGGGAAGCAAGCCACGACGTCGACTATTTCATGCGCAAGTTCACCGTCAAGACCTTTGACGAAAACGGACAGCTCAAGAGCGAGATCTACGGCATTGAGGCCCGGCATTTCCCCGACACCGACATTCTTGAAATCGACCAGGCGCGGATTCGCAGCATCCGCCCCGACGGCCGTGTGACCACCGCCACGGCGAATCGCGCGTATTCCAACGGCGACGGCTCGGAAGTGCAGCTGACCGGCAATGCGCGGGTGATCAGGGACGCCAGCAAGGACGCCAGCGGCAAGGAAACACCGCGTATGGAGTTCCGCGGTGAATTCCTGCATGCTTTCCTGAACGACGAACGCGTGAAATCGCACAAGCCCGTGCTGCTGATTCGCGGCACCGACCAGTTTGTCGGCGACACCTTCGCGTATGACAACCTGGACCAGGTGGCCGACCTGAAAGGCCGCGTCCACGGCATCCTCATTCCCCGCTCCGCTGCCAGTGCCGCTAGCGCCGCCGGTCTTCCCACACTGACCTTGCCGGCGGCACCGGCGCCGGCAAGCCCCGCCAAACCGGTCACGCCTTAGCGACCGACTTTCTCAACGGCCATCCATGTCCAGACTCGTATTCATCACCGGCGCGTCCAGCGGCATAGGCCAGGCGCTGGCCATGCGCTTTTATTCGGCGGGCTACCGGCTGGCGCTGGCCGCGCGCCGCACGGCCGAGGTCCAGGCCTGGGCCGAGGCCAACAGCCTCAGCGCGGGCCGCTACCAGGTCTATAGCGCCGATGTGGCCGATACCGACAGCATCGTCGCGGCCGGCCAGGCCTGCATTGCTGCGCAGGGTGTGCCCGACGTCGTGATCGCCAACGCCGGGATCAGCATAGGCATGGACACCGCCGTGCGGTCGGACCTGGACGTGATGGCACAAACCTTTGCGACCAACAACATCGGCGTGGCTGCCACCTTTCACCCCTTTATCGGCGGCATGGTGACGCGCGGCACCGGCACCCTGGTGGGCATAGGCAGCGTGGCCGGCATACGCGGCCTGCCCGGCCATGGCGCCTACTGCGCCAGCAAGGCGGCGGTCATCGCGTATTGCGAAAGCCTGCGCGGCGAGCTGCATCCCAGCGGCGTGAAAGTGGTGACGATCTGCCCCGGGTATATCGATACGCCGCTGACTCGCGAAAACTGCTATCCCATGCCTTTTTTGATGAAGGCGGAGGCGTTTGCCGACAAGGCGTTCGGGGCCATTCATGCCGGGCACAGCTATCGTGTGATTCCCTGGCAGATGGGCGTGGTGGCCAAGCTGCTGCGCCTGTTGCCCAATGCGCTGTTTGACAAGGCCCTGTCCGGTCGCGCGCGCAAGCATCGCCAGGGTGAGCGCTGATTTAGCTTTTTTATTTGCGGGGCCGAAAAAGCAAAAAGGCTTCAAAACCGAGGTCTTGAAGCCTTTTTAGCGCTCTTCAGCCGGGGCTGAAGAAAGAGGGGTTAGCAGGGCTTAGTAGCCGCCGCGTCCGCCACCGCCGCCGCCGCCGGAACGGCCACCGCCGCTACCGCCGCCGCCGTATGGGCTACGGAAACCGCCGTCGCTGCCGCCGCCGCCGGAACGGCCACCGCCGCCATAACCGCCGCCGCCGCCACCACCACCGTAGCCGCCACCACCGCCGCCGCCGAAGCCGCCGCTACGTGGGGGACGTGCTTCCATCGGACGTGCTTCGTTCACGACGACGCTACGGCCGCCCAGAGGCTGGCCGTTCATGCCGTTGATAGCTGCCTGGGCTTCTGCATCGCTGCCCATTTCGACAAAGCCAAAGCCCTTGGAGCGACCGGTGTCGCGTTCCATCATGACTTTCGCGCTGGTAACAGCGCCGAATTGGCCAAAAGATTGTTGCAGGTCTTCGTCACGCACCGAGTAAGGCAGGTTGCCGACGTATAGTTTGTTGCCCATGAAGGGACTCCTCTAAAACACAAAAACAAAAGCGATGGGGTCCCGAAAGCACAACAAATCTTGAAACGTACCGCTGTAGCGCGCGAAACTGACCGATCACCTAACGTGTGCGAATGCTGACACTCGCACCGGCATATTATGCTTCACTAATCCAAAACACAATCCACTAGCGTTACTACCTAGACGGCCTCAGCCCGCATGAACAGGGGCTTTGCGGCCTTACAGGCAGGCGGTCGGTAGCGGGTTTTCGCGGCAATATCGATGCGCTCACATGCTGCGGCGCACGACGGCTGCGAACCATGCCCGAATCAAATGAAGCATAAAGACTTCCATGCTTCGTTTGCCTGATAGCGGTTTGATTTTTATGCCCTTGTTTTAAAAACCAATCCGTCATTGATTTACAGGCTAAGTTAGTGCATACATTAAAAAAAGAACACCCTCAAGATCCGTAAAGGCCGCGTTTTTAGGAGCAGTGCGGGTTACAACCAGGGCGCAATTCGTGTGGACGCCGCTGGAACGCAAGGACTGCACCGCGCTGGCCGTGCGTCTTGTTCCAACTTTGGGAAATAGTTACACAAAATTGCAACCACGAAGAAAGCTTTTTCCGGCGTTTCGCGGCTGCACGGACCCATTGCGGCTGCGTTGCACCCGGCGGCAGGGCCTTATTTCAAGGAATTGCCTTCGGCCTGCCCCGCCGCGTCCTGTGCGGCGTCGCCGGAATAATGGCGCCAGCGTTTCATTGCCGCGCGCAGGGTCAGGATCTGGTTCTCGAATTTGGGGCAGGCGCCACAGGCCATCAGGTGCAGCTTGAGCGCGACGTGGTCGGGCAGGCTGAGCGCGCGGTCCTCCCGCGCGATCAGCAGCGCCGCCGCCTCCCGGCAGGTGCGTCGTAACAGGGTGATTTTGGGTTTCATGTCAGGGGGCGCCGGGCGATCAGGTGCTGGGTTTGCCGAACCAGTGGATATTCAGGCACTCCTGCAGGCGCAGGCGGGCCCGGTGCAACTGGACATACAGGTTGGTCGGCGTCAGCGAGAGTTCCTTACAGACTTCCTGTGAAGAAAGCTCCAGCCATTCGCGCATCAGGAAGAGCCGGCCTAGCGCCGGCGGCAGGCGCTCCATGCAGGCGTCCAGTACCTGGAAGAACTGCGTTTGCTGCAAGGTCTGGTCGGGGCTGCCCCAGTCGTTGGGCGTCTCCGCAAAGTGGCCGTCGGCCTTGAAGGAAAGGCGGTCCAGCTCGTCTCCCTCCTCGTCGGCCTGCGCATCCGGCACGGCCACCAGGCGGGCATTGCTGCGGAGCAGGTCTATGACCTTGTGCTTGAGGATGCCGACCAGCCAGGTCTTGAGCTGCGAGCGGTTGCCAAAGGACTGGGGCTTGGACAGGGCCGCGAGCAGGGTTTCCGACACCGCGTCTTCCGCCCATTCGTCATTGCGCAGCTGAAGCCGCGCAAAGCGCAGGAGGTAAAGCCGGTGCTCGACCAGCTGCTCTTCAAAAGTAGGCATGGCCAGGAGTCTAGCGGCATGCCGCAGCGCCGCAATAAAAATTTCGAGGAAATGCGTAAGGACTGAGGCCGGATTGCGACTACTGCCAAATACATCACTACCAAGGACATCATCATGGGCCCCACTGAATACACACCGGTGCAGCAAACCGCTTGCCATCAACCCAGCGCGTTTTATCGACGGGCCCTGTTGCTATCGTGCGCTGCCTTGATGTCCATAGCACCGGTCTTCGCGCAAACCGTGGCCGCACCTGCGGCAACGCCTGTCATTACGCCGCAGATCGAGGGGAAAACAATTGATGGAGCGTCCTTCAAGCTGTCTTCCCTCAAAGGCAAGGTGGTGCTGGTGATGTTCTGGTCAACCGGCTGCGCGGTGTGCCGCGACAAGATGCCGGAGCTGCGAAACAACTATGAGGGCTGGGCCGGCAAGCCCTTTGAGCTGGTCGCCGTCAACACCGACACGCGCATGCAGGACCTCATGGAGTATGAGCGCATCATTTCCCGCACGGTCCCCTTGAAGCAGCGCTTCGTGCAGCTCTGGACGGGAGACGGCGGCTACAAGGACAACGTAGGCAAGTCTGCGCAGTTGCCGGCTGCATTCCTCGTCGACAAGAGCGGCAAAGTGGTCGAGCGTTATGTGGGCCGCATTCCCCCTGAAGCCTGGGACCGCATCGCCGACTTGCTGTAGTAAGGCAAGTGTGGATGCGGGTCCTGGTCGCGCGCGTGAAAATTATTTTGAAGGTTGCGTAAGAAAAACGGAGCGCCCCAGACTAATTCGCAACCACACAGAAAAACCTCTGCGGTGGTTGTTATTTAACTTTCACAATTCACGAACTAACAGGAGTTTTCACCATGAACCAACGCGCCATGATCGCCGCCGCCGCCGCTTCCCTGCTGTCCACCATGCTGGTTGCCACGCCCGCTGTGGCCCAGGAAAAAGAAAAATGCTACGGCATCACCACCGCAGGCCAGAACGACTGCGCCAACCTGAGCGGTACGCACTCCTGCGCCGGCCAGTCCAAGGTCAGCGCCGACGCCAACGAGTGGAAATACGTGGCCAAGGGCACGTGCGCCAGCATGAAGGGCATGACCGCGGAACAGGCCAAGATGAAGGCCATGGAAAAGAAGAGCTGAGCGCACGCCTTTTAACGAAGCAGAAAGGGGCGCGCCGGGAGGCCGCCCCACCTTCCTGAAAACTTCAACGCCACCCAGCCATGCCACTCGCCGCATCCATCATGTCCCTCTCGCACCACACGGACCACGCTCCCTGCGGCATTGGCTGGCGGCATCCCCATTACGGCGAACTGCTGGAATCACTCCCCGGCCTTGATTTCATCGAGGTCCACTCCGAGAATTTTTTTGCCGAAGGCGGCGCCGGCCTGGCCGTTCTGGGCCAGGCACGCGAACACTATCCCGTCAGCCTGCATGGCGTGGGGCTGGGGCTGGGTTCGGCCTGCGGCATCGACGCCTGGCACCTGGACCAGCTGGCCCGTCTTGTCGAACGCATCGAGCCGGTTCGTGTTTCCGACCATGCCTGCTTTGCGCGAGGCACGGCTGCGGGCTGCCAGATCCACGCGGCGGACCTGCTGCCCATTGCTTTCAACAGCGCCACACTGGATGTGATGTGCGCCAACGTGCAGCGCGTCCAGGACAGGCTGAAGCGGCAGCTGCTGGTGGAGAACCTGTCGGCCTATCTTTGTTTCAACAGTTCAGACCGAGACGAAACCACATTCCTGCGCGAACTTGTGCAGCGCACGGGCTGCGGCTTGCTGGTCGACGTGAACAATATCTATGTCAACGCGCTCAACGCACGACTTGCCGGCAGCATGGCCGATCCGCTGGCCGCCTGCCTTGAATGGCTGGACCGGATTGCACGGGGCAGCGTGGGCGAACTTCACCTGGCCGGCCACCGCGACAACGCGGACATCGTGATTGACGACCACGGCAGCCGTGTGTGTGCCGACGTCTGGGAGATCTACCGTCACGCGCAGCGGCGCTTTGGCGGCGTAGCGGCGTTGGTGGAATGGGACACCGATATTCCGCCGCTGGCCGTTTTGCTCGAGGAAGCCGCCCGAGCGCGAAATATCGCAACCCGGATGCCCCAGGCGGTGGCCGCATGAGCACCGCCGCGATGCTGGCGCAGGAACAGCAAGCGCTGCTGTGTGCCCTGACTGGCGAGCACGACGACAGCGGCCTTTGGCCCCGCCTGCAATTTGCCGGCGGGCAGGCGGCCATTGTGCGCCGCGGCCTGCAGGCCTATCGGGCCAACGGGCTCGCGCTGGCGGAGCGTGCGCTGGGCGCTGCCTACCCCGTGCTGGCGCAGCTGATCGGTGACGAAAGCTTTGCCCCGCTCGCGCGGTATTTCTGGCGGCATCATCCTCCTTGCCGCGGGGACATCGCGCAGTGGGGAGGCGGCCTTGCAAGTTTCCTGGAAGCATCGCCGCAGCTTGCGGACGAAACCTACCTGGGCGATGTCGCCCGGATTGAATGGGCGCTGCACCAGGCCGCCACGGCGGCTGATGTACAGCCTGATCCGCACTCTTTTGCCCTGCTTTCAACGGTCGACCCTGGGGAAGTCACTCTGACGCTGGGCGCCGGGGTTTTTTTGCTGGCAAGCCTCCATCCGGCGGCCAGCATCGTCAATGCCCACCTGCGAGGCGAGCCCTCGCTGGCCGATGCGGCCGCCTTGCTGCGCGACGGCGTGGCGGAGCATGCGCTGGTCTGGCGGCAAGGCTTCAAGCCGCGCGTCCGCGCCATCACGGCTGCCGAGCATGCGTTTCTGGCCGCGCTGCAGAGTGCAAACTCGCTGGAGGATGCGCTGGGGCGCGCTTTGGAATGCGCGAACCGCGGCACAGCTGAACCCGCAGTCGCATTCAGCTTCAACCAATGGCTGGGGCGGGCCGCCCAGGACGGCCTTGTCACAGGCGCGCGCCTGTTGAACGCCACAGCCTTTGAGGCGGCACCTGCGGCCGAACCCAACGCTTCCAACCTTCACGATCATCCGGAGAAACCCTCATGAACACCATCCACACCGTACACGCAAATCCGCCGGGGCTCTGGCAGCGCGGCCACGACCTTTGGTGCCAGCTGACCCGCTCGCTGGATTCGCTTCAGCCTCTGGCTGCTCTGCTCGCCCGGCTTTACATTGCCCAGGTGTTCTTCCTCTCGGGCTTGACCAAGCTGCGCGATTGGGAGACCACCGTGGCCCTTTTCACCGACGAATACAAGGTGCCCTTGTTGCCTCCCGCCCTGGCTGCGGCGATGGGTACCGCCGGCGAGGTCGCCCTGCCGGTGCTGCTGGTGCTGGGCCTGGGCGGGCGCTTCTCGCCCCTGGGCCTTTTTGTGGTGAACGCTGTGGCGGTCATTTCGCTCGGCGAGATTGCGCCGGCTGCCCTGCAGCAGCACATGTTCTGGGGCTCACTGCTCGCGGGGCTGGCCATCTACGGCCTGGGCCCGTGGTCGCTGGACCGCTGGCTGGCGCCGCGCCTGCGGCGACTTTTCTAACACCTACCAGTTGACTTCGCGGTCAGGTGTCGCGCCGATGCGGTGAATTGACAGGTCGGCGCCCTCAAACTCTTCTTCCTGGCTCAGGCGCAAGCCCATGGCGGCCTTGAGCGTGCCGTAAACGGCAAAGCCCGCCAACAGCGCCCAGGCCACACCCATGGCGCTGCCGATCAGCTGCGCGCCCAGGCTTACGCCGCCCAGGCCACCCAGCGCCTGGCTGCCGAAAATGCCGGCCGCGATACCGCCCCACAGGCCGCACAAGCCGTGCAGCGGCCATACGCCCAGCACGTCGTCGACCTTCCATTTGTTCTGCGTCAGCGTAAACATCACGACGAAGACGCCGCCGGCCACACCGCCCGTCACCAGCGCGCCCAGCGGATGCATCAGGTCCGAACCCGCGCACACTGCGACCAGCCCGGCCAGCGGGCCGTTGTGCACAAAGCCCGGGTCGTTCTTGCCAAAGGCCAGCGCCGCCAGCGTGCCGCCCACCATGGCCATCAGCGAATTGACGGCGACCAGGCCGGAGATCTTGTCTATGGTCTGTGCGCTCATCACGTTGAAGCCGAACCAGCCCACGGTCAGAATCCAGGCGCCCAGCGCCAGGAAGGGAATGTTTGACGGTGGGTGGGCCGATACCGCGCCGTCCTTGCGGTAGCGGTTGCTGCGCGCGCCCAGCAGAATCACCGCCGGCAGCGCCAGCCAGCCGCCCACCGCATGGACCACGATGGAGCCCGCGAAGTCATGAAACTCCGCGCCGGTCAGCGCCTTGATCCAGGCCTGCACGCCGAAGTGCTGGTTCCAGGCGATGCCCTCGAAGAAGGGATAGACAAAGCCCACGATGACGGCCGTGGCGATCAGCTGCGGGTAAAAGCGTGCGCGCTCGGCAATGCCGCCCGAAATAATCGCTGGAATTGCCGCGGCAAAGGTCAGCAGGAAGAAAAACTTGACCAGCTCATAGCCGTTTTTTGCGGCCAGCTGCTCCGCGCCGACGAAAAAATGCGTGCCGTAGGCCACGCCATAGCCCACCACAAAATAGACGACCGTGGACACCGAGAAGTCCACCAGGATCTTGACCAGCGCATTGACCTGGTTCTTTTTGCGAACCGTGCCCAGTTCCAGAAAGGCAAAACCGGCATGCATGGCCAGCACCATGATGCCGCCCAGCAGAATGAACAAGGCGTCCGCGCCCTGTTTTAGTGCTTCCATAGATCCCTCTTCAGATGAAATGTAATTTGTTGGTGCGTAATTCCGCGAATTTCTGGAATCGCACCAAATACAAGCAAGAAATGCGCCGCAAACGTGCGAGAGACGCCTGCGTGCACCAATTTCTGCCTTCCAACGAGGGTTGGAGGCCGGCTACAATGCAGGCTGTCATTGGGGAGTAGCCAGCCTTTCAATCCTGAAAGGGGCTTGCGTCAACAGACTTGTTCCTGTGGAACATGGCGCAAGCGGTCTTCGGACTACGCGAGACCTTTGACTGCACAGCATCCGCTTCAGGCCGGGGATGGCGTGCAGTCATGGGTTTCATCCGGCCGGAGTCTTTTTGAATGGAAGCTTTCCTCGTCTCCACGGGCATCGTCGCCCTCGCCGAAATGGGCGACAAGACGCAACTCCTCGCCCTCATACTCGCTGCCCGCTTCAAAAAGCCCTGGCCCATCGTCGCCGGCATCCTCGTCGCGACCCTGTTCAATCACGCGCTGGCCGGCGCGGCCGGCGCCTGGGTGACCACGCTGGTCGGCCCGCAAACACTGCGTTGGATACTGGGCGCATCGTTCCTGGCCATGGCGGCGTGGATGCTGGTGCCCGACAAGATTGAGGCGGACGAGGACGGGAAACCGCCGCGCTTCGGCGTTTTCTTCACCACCGTGCTGGTGTTTTTCCTGGCCGAAATGGGCGACAAGACCCAGATCGCCACCGTGATGCTGGCCGCGCGCTACGACGCCATCGCCAGCGTGGTCGCGGGTACCACGCTGGGCATGATGCTGGCCAATGCGCCCGTGGTCTGGCTCGGCGAACGCGTCACGCGCCTGCTGCCGCTGCGCGCCGTGCACATCGTATCGGCGCTGATCTTTGCCGGGCTGGGGCTGGCCGCGCTCTTGATGTGACCCCGGCTTGGTATACTTCCTTTCAGCGCCGATTTGCTCAGCTTGCGGGCGCTTAAAAAGTACAGCTAAAGACGAACTCCAAAGGACCCGGACTCGCTTTAGCGACGCCGGGTTTTTTGTTTTCTGCAGGTGATTTTTTGACACTGATTGCCACCCCGCTCAGCATGCATTTTGTCGAGGCACTGCCGCTGCAGAGCGGCGCCTCGATACGCGCCTACGACCTGAGCTATGAAACCTACGGCGAACTCAACGCCGACAAGTCCAATGCCGTGCTGATCTGCCACGCGCTGAACGCCTCCCACCATGTGGCGGGCGTCTACCTCGATGCGCAGGGCCAGTCCATCAGCAAGTCCGAAGGCTGGTGGGACACCATGATCGGTCCCGGCAAGCCGGTCGACACCGACCGCTTCTTCGTGATCGGCGTCAACAACCTGGGCTCGTGCTTCGGCTCCACCGGCCCCATGCAGCCCAACCCCGACACGCAGGAAATCTACGGGGCCGATTTCCCCGTCGTCACGGTGCAGGACTGGGTCAGCGCGCAGGCCCGCCTGCTGGACCGCCTGGGCATACAGACCCTGGCCGCCGTGATGGGCGGCAGCCTGGGCGGCATGCAGGCCCTGGCCTGGACGCTGCAATACCCCGAGCGCGTGCGCCACGCCGTGGTGGTGGCCAGCGCGCCCAACCTCACGGCCGAAAACATCGCCTTCAACGAAGTGGCCCGGCGCGCCATCGTGACCGACCCGGATTTCCACGGCGGCCATTTTTACCGCCACGGCGTGCTGCCCAAGCGCGGCCTGCGCATCGCCCGCATGATCGGCCACATCACCTATCTGAGCGACGACGTGATGAACGAAAAATTCGGCCGCCAGCTGCGCCAGGCGGTCGCGGAAACCGCGAGCGCCGACGCGCCCTACAAATACACCACGCAGGACATCGAGTTTGAAATCGAAAGCTATCTGCGCTACCAGGGCGACAAGTTCAGCGAGTACTTCGACGCCAACACCTATTTGCTGATCACGCGCGCGCTCGACTACTTCGATCCGGCGCGCGCCTACGGCGGCAGCCTCACCCGGGCTCTGGCCCAGGTCAAGGCCAAATTCCTGCTGGTGAGCTTCACCACCGACTGGCGCTTTTCCCCGGCGCGCAGCCGCGAGATCGTCAAGGCCCTGCTAGACAACCAGCGCGACGTGAGCTACGCCGAAATCGACGCGCCTCACGGCCACGATGCCTTTTTGCTGGAGGACGAGCGCTACCTCGGTGTCGTGCGTTCCTATTTCCAGAGCAAGGTGGCCGCATGAACCCGATTGTCGACCTCACTGTGCAGCCTTCTGCCGACCTGTTGTCCATCGCCCGCCTGGTGCCGCCCGGCTCCCGCGTGCTCGACCTGGGCTGCGGCACCGGCGAGTTGCTGGACTACCTGATCCGCGAGCGCGGATGCTCGGGCTACGGCGTCGAGATCAACGACGCCAACGTGCAGGCCTGCGTGGCGCGCGGCGTCAACGTGATCCAGCTCAACCTCGAGGAAGGCCTGGCGCTATTCGGCGACAGCTCCTTCGACGTGGTGCTGCAGATAGACACGCTGCAACACCTGCGCAACGCTGAAACCATGCTGCGCGAAACCGCGCGCGTGGGCCGCGCCGGCATCGTCGTGTTTCCCAATTTCGGCCATTGGCCGAATCGCCTGGCCGTCGCGCGCGGCCGCATGCCGGTGACCAAGGTGCTGCCTTACCAGTGGTACGACACGCCCAATATCCGCGTCGGCACGCTACAGGACTTTGAGGCGCTGGCGCTGCAGAACCAGCTGGAGATTCTCGATGCCTTCGGCCTGCAGGACGGCCGCGAAGTCCGCTTTTGGCCAAATGCCCGCGCCAGCCGCGCGGTGTTCAAGTTCCGTCACGGCTGAAAATGCTCACGGATTCCTGGGAGTGCTAATATCCGCCTATCGGGATTTCAGCCTCCCGAATCTTCACAGATAGACGGTGTCCCGTCCAAGCGCTGGCAACTCATTGGAGTACTCCGTGGACACCTCTACCCTTTCCGTTCCCCCTATCTCCCCCCGGGATCTCGCCGCCCGCATGGGCCGCGCCGATGCGCCCCTGCTGCTCGACGTGCGGCGCGAGGCTAAATTCCGTGAGAGCCCCCAGTTGCTCGCGGGTGCCCGCTACTGTGCGCCCGAAGACGTGGCCGCGTTCGCGGCATCGCAGCCGCCGCGCGAAGTCGTGGCCTATTGCGTCTTTGGACACAACGTCAGCGCCGATGCCGTCGCCGAACTGCGGGCGGCGGGCTGGAATGCCCGTGCGCTGGCCGGCGGCATAGTGGGCGGTGAAGACGGCGTCGATACCCCGCAGGACATCGCCCAATGGCGCGCGCAGCGCCCGCCCATGATGGCCAAGCGGCCCGACTGGGGCGTCACCGGCGAGCAAGCCTCGCGCTGGATCACGCGCGAGCGGCCCAAGATAGACCGCATCGCCTGCCCCTGGCTGGTACGCCGCTTCATAGACCCGCGCGCCGAGTTTCTTTATGTGCCTACTTCGCAGGTGCTGGCTGAGGCAAAACGCCTGGGCGCCCTGGCCTACGACATTCCCGGCGCACCGGTTTCGCACGAGGGCGAGCTGTGCAGTTTTGACACCCTGCTCAAAGCCTTCGCGCTGAACGACCCTGCGCTGCAGGTGCTGGCGCGCATCGTGCGCGGCGCCGACACCGACCGCCTGGACCTCGCCCCGCAATCGGCCGGCCTGCTGGCCTTTTCGCTGGGCCTGTCGCGCCTGCACGCCGAGGACGACCACGCCATGCTGGAAGCCGCCATGCCGCTGTATGACGCGCTCTATGCCTGGTGCCGCGAGGCGCAGGGCGAGCCGCACAGCTGGAAACCTGAAACCATGACCGGAGCTGTGAAGTGACGACTGCCCTGCCCTCATCCCTACCACTGCCGCACGAACGGCCGGCGACAGTCTCATTTGCCGACGCGCTGAAGTTCTGGCTCAAGCTGGGCTTTATCAGCTTTGGCGGGCCGGCCGGGCAGATCGCCATCATGCACCGCGAACTCGTGGAGCAAAAACGCTGGATCAGCGAGCAGCGCTTTTTGCACGCGCTCAACTACTGCATGCTGCTGCCGGGCCCCGAGGCCCAGCAACTGGCCACCTACATAGGCTGGCTGATGCACCGCACCTGGGGCGGCGTGGTGGCCGGCGCGCTGTTTGTTCTGCCTTCGCTGTTCATCCTGGTTGCGCTGAGCTGGGTCTATGTGGCCTTTGGCCACGTGCCGCTGGTCGCGGGCCTTTTTTACGGCATCAAGCCGGCGGTGGCCGCCATCGTGCTGCAGGCGGTGCACCGCATAGGCTCGCGCTCGCTCAAGACGCCCTCGCAAGCGCCCATCCTGTGGGCCATCGCCCTCGGCAGTTTTGTCGCGATCTATGTGTTGAACACGCCGTTTCCGCTCATCGTGCTGGGCGCGGCAGTGCTGGGCTGGCTGGGCGCGCGCTTTGCGCCTTCGCAGTTTGCCGGCGGGGCCGGGCATGGCGCCGCGCACAAAGGCTACGGCCCGGCGCTGATCGATGACGATACGCCGACGCCGGCGCATGCGCGCTTTAAACCCTCGCGCCTGGCCGCCGTGCTGGGCGTGGGCGCCGTGCTCTGGCTCTTGCCCATGGGCATTCTGCTGGCCACGCAAGGCTGGGATGCCACGCTCACGCAAATGGGCTGGTTTTTCACCAAGGCCGCGCTGCTCACCTTTGGCGGCGCCTATGCGGTCCTGCCCTATGTCTACCAGGGCGCGGTCGAGCAGTTTCACTGGTTGAGCGGCCCGCAGATGATTGACGGGCTGGCGCTGGGCGAAACCACGCCCGGCCCGCTGATCATGGTCGTGGCTTTTGTCGGCTTTATGGGCGGCTGGGCCAGGCAGGTGCTGGGGCCCGACATGCTGTTCCTGGGCGCCGCGCTGGCGGCCACGGTGGTGACCTGGTTCACCTTCCTGCCTTCTTTCCTGTTCATCCTGGCCGGCGGGCCGCTGGTGGAGTCCACGCACGGCAAGCTGCATTTCACCGCGCCGCTGACCGCCATCACGGCCGCGGTGGTCGGCGTGATTGCCAGTCTGGCACTGTTCTTCCTCGCGCACATTGCTTTGCGCGCGGACACGGGCGGGCCGTGGCTGGGCCGGGTGGATTTTTACGCGCTGGCCATCACGCTGGGCGCGGCCGTAGCCTTGCTGCGCTACAAGCGCGGTGTGATCCCGGTGATCGCGGCCTCGGCCCTGGCGGGTTTGCTGCTGCGCGTGGCCGGCCTGGCCTGATCGCCCGGGGCGGCCGGCATGCCGGGCGCGGTATGCTCAAGCCCTTGTGATGGAACCCTCAGCCGCCCCAGCACCTCGGTCATCAATTCCGCTCCTGGAACGCCTGTTCGGCGACTGGGTGCGCGAAGTGTCGCCCGCCAGCGTGCGGGCCGACGCGATGGCCGGCCTGCTGGGCGCGGTGCTGGTGCTGCCGCAAGGCATCGCCTTCGCGACGCTGGCCGGCCTGCCGCCGGCCTACGGCCTCTACACCGCCGTCATTCCCTGCATCATCGCCGCGCTGTTCGGCTCCAGCCGGCACGTCATGTCGGGCCCGACCAACGCCAACTCGCTGGCCCTGTTTGCCATGCTCTCGCCGCTGGCCGTGGCCTTCAGCCCGCTCTACATCCAGCTCGCGCTGGCCGTCACCGTGATGGTGGGCGTCATGCAGTGGCTGATAGGCGCGCTGCGCCTGGGCGTGCTGGCCAACTTCATCTCGCCGGCCGTGCTTTTTGGTTTTACCTCGGGCGCCGCGCTGCTGATCGCCGTGCACGCCCTGCCCGATTTGCTGGGCCTGGCCGCCGCGCCGGAGCACAGCGCAGCCGCCGTGCTGGGTCATGTGCTCACGAACCTCACTTCCGCCCAGCCGCTGGCGCTGGGCGTCGCGGCCATCACGCTGACCGTGGCCTTGCTGCTGCGCAGGTTGCGCCGCAACTGGCCTTACATGCTGATCGGGCTGGCGGTGGCCACCGCGCTGGCCTGGGTCTGGAGCAGCTGGCTGCAGCCCGGCGCCCAGCCCTCGGCCTCGCTGCGCACCGTGGGCCAGATTCCCGTGCCCTGGCCACGCTTTGAAGTACCGCGCATCAACTGGACGCAGGCCGCCGACCTGGTCGGCCTGGCTTTTGCGCTGACCATCGTCGCGCTGGGCCAGGCGATCTCGATTGCCAAGACGGTGGCGCTGCGCTCGGGCCAGCGCATAGACGCGAACCGCGAGTTCCGCGGCCAGGGCTTGTCCAACATCGTGGGCGGGTTTTTCTCGAGTTATGTGTCCTGCGGTTCCATGAATCGTTCCATGCCCAACCTGGAGGCCGGCGCGCGCACGCCGCTGGCCTCGGTGTTCTCCGCCGTGCTGCTGCTGGCGCTGGTGGCCCTCAGCGCGCCGCTGCTCGCGCAGATTCCCACGGCCGCGCTGGCGGCGTTGCTGGTGCTGGTGGCCTTCACGCTGCTCGACGCTGCGCGCTGGCGCCAGCTGTTCACCTTGAGCCGCAGCGATTTCAGCGTGGCCCTGGCCACCATGGCTGCGACCGTGACCATACGGCTGGAAATCGCCATCCTGCTGGGCATGATCTTGTCGCTGATGTCTTTTCTCTATCGCACCTCAAAGCCCGCGATGCGCACCATGGGCTTTGACAGCCGCGGCCTGGACCGCCAGTTCGTAGTGATAGACAACTCGCCCGATGCGGGGCTGGAAACCAAAAAATCGTCGGGCCCTGATGGGCCCGACGAAGCACAGCGCCGGGTGCTGCCCGAGTGCCCGCAGCTCAAGCTCTTGCGTATGGAGGGCGAGGTTTATTTCGGTGCGACCCAGCATGTGGCCGACATCCTGCATGCCCTGCGCACCCAGCCGCAGCCGCAAAAACACCTGCTGGTCATGGGCAAGAGCATGAACTTCATCGACCTGGCCGGCGCCGAGCTCTGGGAGGCCGAACTCGCCGCGCGCCGCGCCATGGGCGGCGACCTGTACTTCCACCGGCCGCGGCCTGAGGTCATCCGCATGTGGCGCAAGACCGGTTTCACGAGTGTGCTCGGGCCCGAACACCAGTTCCCCGACAAATTCACCGCGATCGCCACCATCTTCAACAAGCTGGACCCGGAAATTTGCCGGCACTGCACGGCGCGCATATTCTGGGAATGCAAAACCGCGCCCGGTCCCGACACAGCCGCCGCACCCGCCGCCTGATGCCCATGCCCCAATTCGCCGCCAACCTCAGCTGGATGTACACCGAGCTTCCGATGGCCGAACGCTTTGCCGCCGCCGCGCGCGATGGTTTCACTGCCGTGGAGATCCTCTCGCCCTACGTCTGGACGCCGGATGAACTCAAGGCTATCCTGCAGCGCCACGGCCAGCAGCTGGTGCTGTTCAATGCGCCGCCGGGTGGCGTGGACCCGGCTGGCATCGAAAAAGCCTGGGCTTCCTCGCAAAAAGGCACGGCCTGCCTGCCCGGCCGTGAGGCCGAGTTCCGCGCCGGCATCGCCATCGCGCTGGAGTACGCCCAGGCCTTGGCCTGCCCGCGCATCCACGTGATGGCCGGCGTGTTGCCCGACGGCATGGAGCGCGAAACGGTGCAGCCCACCTATGTGAACAACCTGCGCGAGGCAGCCGCGCTGGCCGCAAGGGTCGGTGTAGAGTTGCTGATAGAGCCCATCAACACCCGCGACATCCCCCGCTTCTTTTTGAACCGGCAGGACCATGCGCACGAAATCATCCGCGAAGTGGGTGCGGCCAACGTCAAGGTACAGATGGACCTCTACCACTGCCAGATCGTCGAAGGCGACCTGGCCATGAAGCTGCGCAAATACCTGCCCACGGGCCATGTCGGCCATCTGCAGATCGCCGGTGCGCCGGGCCGCCATGAGCCCGATGTCGGCGAAATCAATTACCCCTATCTGTTTGCGCTGCTCGATGAGTTGGGCTACGGCGGTTGGGTCGGCTGCGAATACAAGCCGCTGCGCGGTGCCCAGCTTGGTGCCACAACCGACGGGTTGGGCTGGCTGAAAAAATTTCGCGAACGCGCCTGAGCGCGTTCGAACTGATCGGGCGCGCGCTCAGCGTGCGCGGCGAAACGTCAGGTTGATGCGCTGTCTGCCCAGGCGCGCATGCTCGCCCTCGGCCAGCGGCGCGACGCCGTGGTAGGCCAGCCGCGACGGACCGCCCCACACCGCCACGTCGCCATGCAGCAGGCGGTAGCGCGCAGGCTTATCGCTGCGCTTCAAGCCGCCGAACAGGAACACCGCCGGCAGGCCCAGCGACACCGACACAATCGGCGCATCCAGATGGCCTTCGTCCTTGTCCTGGTGCAGCGACAGGCGTGCGCCAGGTTCATAGCGGTTGATCAGGCAGGCGTCCGGACGGAAGTTGCCGAAACCGGCTTGCGCGGCGGCCTTTAAAGCGAGATCGGAAAAGCAAGCCGGCATGGGCGGCCAGGGCTTGCCCGAGAGCGGGTCCTTGGGGTCGTAGCGGTAGCCGTTGCGATCGGACACCCAGCCCAGCTCGCCGCAGTTGCTCATCGCGACCGACATGGTGTAGCCGCCCGGCGTGACCAGGTGGCGCAGCGGCGCGGCCGCGGTGACTGCTTGCACGGCTTGCAGCAGGGCTTCATCGACCTCCAGGGCAAAGCCGCGCAGCAGCGCCGCGCCCGGCGCGATGGCCTCGGGCGCGGCATAGGGCGCCGGTGCATCGTCAAAAAGCCCCAGGGTCACACCATCTCCTTGATCGCTTTGCGGCGCGAGCGGCCATCACTCGGCGTCATGAAAAATAATCCCGAGCGTATGCCGGTGGCCGCTGCGCACCGTGCTCACGCCGTGCCGCATGTTGACGCGGTAAAAGCCGCGGCTGCCCTGCACCGGCCGGTGGTGTACGGCAAACACCACGGCGTCGCCCTGCTGCAAGGGCACCACCTCGGGCCGCGACTGCATGCGCGGGCGCTGCTCGGTCAGCACAAATTCGCCGCCGGTGAAATCCTCGCCCGGCCGCGACAGCAGTACCGCGACCTGAAGGGGGAACACATGCTCGCCATACAGGTCCTGGTGCAGGCAGTTGTAGTCGCCGGGCCCGTATTGCAAGAGCAGCGGCGTGGGCCGCTGCTGGCCGGCCTGGTGGCAGCGTGCGAGGAAATCGGCATGGTCAGCCGGATAGCGCACGTCTATGCCCATGGCTTCGTTCCAGGCATTGGCCACGCCGACCAGGCGCGGGTAAAGCGTGGCGCGCAGCCGCGCGACGATGTCCGGCAGCGGGTAGCTGAAGTATTGGTATTCGCCCTGGCCGAAGCCGTGGCGCTGCATCAGCACGCGGCTGCGGAAATGGCGCGCGTCGGCGTACAGGCTGGCCACGGTCTTGCATTCCCGCGCACTTAGCAGTTGCGGGAGCACGGCGTTGCCGTGGAGGTCCAGCGCGGCGGTGGTGGCCGCCCAGTCATCTGTCTCGGCGGGCAACAGGGAAAGTGTGCTGGAAAGGGGTGGCGTGCGGCGGTTCGTGATGCGATGGAAGAGCCATCAATACCCCCAGGATAAATCCGCCGACGTGCTTGCGCTCGCCGGAATCGGACATTCCATTCAAGCCGCCAGCTCAGTCAATATGGGGCAATCAGGCCGGCTATTGCCCTGGCAGCAGTGCGCCAGGTGGCCCAGGGTCTGCTTCATGGCCTCCATCTCGGCAATGCGGCGCTCCAGATCGGCCACATGGGCCATTGCGATGCGCTTGACGTCGGCGCTGGCGCGTCGCTTGTTCTGCCACAGCTTGAGCAGCTCGGCGATCTCGGCCATGCTGAAGCCCAAAGTGCGGGCGCGGCGTATGAAGCGCAGGGTGTGCACCTCTTTTTCGCCGTACTGGCGGTAGCCCGCGTCGCTGCGGTGCACCGCGGGCAGCAGGCCCAGCGATTCATAGTGGCGAACCATCTTGGCCGACACGCCGGAACGCGCAGCGGCCTGGCCGATGTTGAGCGGGCCAGCGCTATCAAGGGTTTCAGTCATGGGTGTTTCCTTTCCAGCGGCGCAGCAGCAAGGCGTTCATCACCACGCTGGCGCTGCTCAGCGCCATGGCGGCGCCGGCGATCACGGGGCTCAGCAGGCCCAGCGCGGCCAGCGGTATGCCGACCACGTTGTAAACAAAAGCCCAGAACAGGTTCTGGCGTATCTTGGCGTAGGTGCGGCGCGAAATGTCGACGGCACCGGCCACCAGCGCCGGGTCGCCGCGCATCAGCGTGATGCCGGCCGCATGCATGGCCACGTCGGTGCCGGTGGACATGGCAATGCCCACGTCGGCCGCAGCCAGGGCCGGCGCATCGTTGATGCCGTCGCCCACCATGGCCACGCGCCCGCGCTGTGCCTGCACGTCGGCCTTGAGCTGGACCATGATGGCCGCCTTGTCCTCCGGCAGCACTTGGCTGTGGACCAGGTCTATGCCGAGCTGTCGCGCCACGGCGTCGGCGCTGCCGCGGTTGTCGCCGGTGATCAGGGCGGTCTGTATGCCCAGCGCATGCAGGCGGGCCATGGCCGGCGCCGCGCTGTTTTTCAGCGTATCGCCAAAGGCCAGCAGCCCTAGCAGTTCGGGCGTTTCCGTGACATCGGCCAGCCAGGACACGGTGCGGCCCAGGGTTTCAATTTCCTTGGCGCGCGCATCCAGGGCCGCGAAGCTGCCGAGGTCCAGGCCCAGCTCCTGCATGAAGCGTGGGCTGCCTAGCCGCAGTTCGCGTCCGGCCACCACGGCGGCCATGCCGCGACCGGCGACGGCGCGCAGCTGGCTAGCCGCGGGGATTTCAAGATGCTGCTCTGCCGCGCGCCGCATAACCGCGCGGGCCAGCGGGTGTTCGCTGCCCGACTGGATGGCGGCGGCCCAGGCCAGCAGTTCATGCTCCGCGATGCCGTGCGGCTGTAGTGCCACCAGCTCGGGCTTGCCCTCGGTCAAGGTGCCGGTTTTGTCGAAGGCCACGACCTTGAGGCTGTGCGCCACTTCCAGCGCCTCGGCGTCCTTGATCAATATGCCCTGGCGGGCCGCGGCCCCGGTGCCGACCATGATGGCGGTGGGCGTGGCCAGGCCCAGCGCGCAGGGGCAGGCAATCACCAGCACGGCGACGGCGTTCAGGATGGCCGCCTCCCAGTTCTGCGTGGCCAGGCCCCAGCCCAGCAGCGTGACCAGCGCAATGCCTATGACCACCGGCACGAAGACGGCGCTGACCTGGTCCACCAGGCGCTGAATCGGCGCTTTTTTGGCCTGGGCCGACTCCACCATGCGCACGATGCGCGCCAGCGTGGACTCCGCGCCTATGGCCGTGGTGCGCACCACGATCAGGCCCTCGGCATTGACCGCGCCGCCGGTCACACGCTCGCCCGCGTGTTTGGCCACGGGCAGGCTTTCGCCGGTGATCAGGGATTCGTCAACCTGGGTGGCGCCTTCGACGATTTCGCCGTCCACCGCGATGCGCTCGCCGGGGCGCACCACCACCATGTCGCCGAGCCGAATCTCCAGAAGGGTCACATCCTCGTCTTTCCCGTCACGCCGCCGGCGTGCGATGTCGGGTCGCAGTGCCTGCAGCGCGCGAATGGCGGCGGTGGTCTGGTGCTTGGCGCGCGCCTCCATCCATTTGCCCAGCAGCATCAGCGTGATGATCACGGCCGAGGCTTCAAAGTACAGATGGGCCATGCCGTGGCCGCCGTGGCGCAGCAGCTGGTAGACGCTCAGGCCGTAGGCGGCCGAGGTGCCCAGGGCCACCAGCAGGTCCATATTGCCGGTGCCGGCGCGCAAGGCTTTCCAGCCCGCGCGGTAAAAACGCGCGCCCAGCCAGAACTGCACCGGTGTGGCGAGCAGCCACTGCAGCCAGCCGTCGAGCATCCACTCCCGGCCGAACAGCGCGCCCGCCATGGGCAGTGCCAGCGGCGCCGACAGGACCGCGGCCAGCGCGGCAGGCCACCAGGCGGCGGCGGGTTTGTTGGCGGGGCCTTCCCCGGCCGCCGGGATGTCGCGCGCCTGGTAGCCGGCCTTGGCCACTGCCGCCATCAGCGCGGGCAGCGTGGCGGCGCTGCCGGCCACGCTGACTTCAGCGGTTTCGGTCGCGAGGTTGACGCTGGCCGAGAGCACGCCCGGCACCTGCTTAAGCGCTTTTTCCACGCGCGAGACGCAGGAGGCGCACGTCATGCCTTCTATCCGGAGCCTTAGGGTTTGCTCAGCCACGCTGTAGCCGGCTTTCGCGACGGCGGCCTTCAAGGTATCCATGCCGACATCGCCGCGCGCCTTGACGCTGGCCTGCTCGGTCGCGAAATTGACGCTGACGTCCTGCACGCCGGGGACATCGGCCAGCGAGCGTTCCACGCGTGCCACGCAGGACGCGCAGCTCATGCCCTGGACGGGAAATTGCCACTCGGCCAGTGCGGCCGCGGCGGGCGGGATTTTCAGGGAAGCGGTGGTGTTCATGTCAGGCAGTCTGAACCTTACCATCATGGGAGGGTCAAGCCCGCGGGACAATAGCCGCAGCCGCAGGGAGGGTTTGGCCGGCCAGGCTGGACTCTGCCCCCATGGGAAGGTTCAGACTCCTGCCAACCCTTTTAACCACCCTCAAGAGGCTATATGGAATTTACGATCCCCGCCATGAGTTGCGGCCACTGCGCCAACGTCATCACCAAGGCCGTCAAGGCACTGGACCCGGCCGCGCAGGTCAATGTGGACCTGGCGTCCAAAAAAGTCGTGGTCCAGACCCCGCAGGACCGGCAGGCCGTGGCCGCGGCGCTCGCGCAGGCGGGTTATCCCGCACAGTAAGACAGTGCTGCGCGGCGGCAAGGCCCTGGGGCGTCGATAGAATGGCCCTTCCTTCACCCTTCAAGCCGCCTAGTGTCCGACCGATTCGCCGTCCTTCCCCAGTACCTGTTTCCCAAGCAGGCGTTGACTTCCTTTGCTGGTTTTGTGGCTTCGCGTGAGCGCGGCTGGGTCACCACGGAGATCATCCGCCGCTTTGTCGCCAAGTACCGGGTCAATATGGACGAGGCACTCAATTCAGACATTGCCAGCTACCTGACCTTCAACGACTTTTTTACGCGCGCGCTCAAGCCCGGCGCGCGGCCCCTCGCGGCGGCCGACCTGGTGTCGCCGGTGGACGGCGCGATCAGCCAGTTCGGCGCCATCGAGAAAGACCAGATATTCCAGGCCAAGGGCCATCATTACTCCACCACCGCACTGGTGGGCGGCGATGCGGCGCTGGCGGCGCACTACCAGGACGGCCATTTCGCCACGCTCTACCTGAGCCCCAGGGATTACCACCGCATCCACATGCCCTGTGACGGCCGGCTGACGCGCATGATCCATGTGCCCGGCGAGCTGTTTTCGGTCAACCCTGTCACCGCGCGCGGCGTGCCGGGGCTGTTCGCGCGCAACGAGCGTGTGGTCTGCGTCTTTGAGTCGGCGCACGGACCTTTTGTGCTGGTGCTGGTCGGTGCGACCATCGTCGGCAGCATGGCCACGGTGTGGCACGGCGTGGTCAACCCGCCGCGCGGCAAAACCGTGCGGCAGTGGGATTACCCCAACGAGCCGACCTCCGCGATACGCCTGAAGCAAGGCGAGGAAATGGGCCGCTTCCTGCTGGGCTCCACCGTGGTCATGCTGTTTCCCAACGGGCCGCTGCAGTTCAACCCAGAGTGGGCGCCCGGCCGCGAGATCCGGCTTGGCGAGGCCATGGCGACCTATGGCTGATCTGAGGGCTTGAAGCCGAGCCGGCTTAAAAACGCCATGGCCGCGGCAGGCGCCCTTTCCTTGGCGCCGTTGATGAAGTACACAAACACGTCGCGCGGCTTTCCCTGCGCTGGGGCTTCTTCCAGTGTTGGCAGGTCCCCGGGTGCACCGCCTGCGGCCCATTGCCTTGCACGTTCAGCCCAGGCGTCCAGCGCGCCTTCCGCGTAGCCGGTCTCCAGGTCTGCCTCGCTCATCATCAAGCGGGCGTAGGCGAAGTCGCCCGTGAGGTCGGCGAAGGACGGGAATTTGTCAGCGTCGGTAAACACCGTCGCGACCTTGTAACGGCGCGCCAGCGCAAGGTAGTCGGGCGACATGAAACTTTCATGGCGCACGTCGACCACATGGCGCAGCGCAAGGCCGTCCACCTGCTTGGGCAGCAGCGCCAGAAAGGCCTCGAAATCCCCGGCCTCGAACACCTTGCCTGGCATGAACTGCCAGACGATGGGGCCCAGCTTGCCGCCCAGCTCGCTGATGCCGCTTTCGGTGAAGCGCTGGATGGAGTCGCCGGCCTCCGCCAGCACGCGGCGATTGGTCGCGTAGCGCGAGGCCTTGAGGGAAAACACGAAGTTGTCCGGCGTCTCTTCATGCCACTTCCTGAAACTGGCCGGCTTGAGCGTGCCGTAATAGGTGCCGTTGACCTCGATGGCGCTCAGCTGGCGGCTCGCGTACTCGAGCTCCCGGCTGTGCGGCAGGCCGGGCGGGAAAAAGCTGCCTCGCCAGGGCTCAAAAGTCCAGCCGCCCACGCCCGCGCGTATGCGGCCATCGGCGGTGGAAGGCGTGGCGGAAGATGGCGCTTGCGCGCGGCTGGTGGGTGTCATGGCGGCTCCGTGGCGTACTTGTCTGGTCTCTCGTTCAAATAGAGGAGATATCTTTGCCCTCGCCGGCTGCGGCCGTTGTAGGTTGAATTCCCCAATTGCGGGTCTTCGCGCGGCCGGTGGCGTGGTCTGTGCCGGAAGCGTACAGTAGCAGCTGCCGCAGCAAAACGCTGTCCTAAAAAGCCGACATTTTTCCCCCGGAGCCTTTCCCATGAACGCCCCATTGCATCGCGAAATCCCCGCCAGCGTCCTCAACGCCGCCCAGGCCCTGTCCCAGGTCACGGCCCAGTGGGACGGCGACATCGTCAAGCAGATCACCGACTACATTTCCATCCCCGCCAAGTCCCCCACTTTCGACAGCGACTGGGCGCAGCACGGTTTCATAGACACTGTCATGCGCAATGCGGCGGCCTGGGTCGAGGCGCAGAAGGTCGAAGGCCTCAAGCTGGAGATCGTGCGCCTCGAAGGCCGCACGCCGGTGCTGTTTTTTGAAATCCCGGCCACACGCGCCGATTCCACGCAAACCGTGCTGATGTACGGCCACCTCGACAAGCAGCCTGAATTCACCGGCTGGCGCAATGACCTGAGCCCCTGGACGGCCAAGTATGAGGACGGCAAGCTCTACGGCCGCGGCGCCGCTGACGATGGCTACGCCGTCTATGCCAGCATTGCCGCGGTGCAGGCTCTCAAGACGCAGAACGTCCCGCACCCGCGCATCGTCGGCCTGATCGAAACCTGCGAGGAAAGCGGCTCTTACGACCTGCTGCCCTACGTCAACGCGCTGCGCGAGCGTTTGGGCGAAGTCGCGCTGGTGGTGTGCCTGGATTCCGGTGCCGGCAACTACGACCAGCTGTGGCTGACCACCAGCCTGCGCGGTAACGCGGCCGGCGTGCTCAAGGTGGAAATCTTGACCGAAGGCGTGCACTCCGGCGACGCCAGCGGCCTGGTGCCCTCGAGTTTTCGCATCATGCGCCAGGTGCTGGACCGCCTCGAGGACAGCAAGACCGGGCGCCTGCTGCCGCAGAGCTTTCACTGCGAAATCCCGGCCGACCGCCTGGCACAGGCGCAGGCCACCGCCAAAATCCTCGGTGATGAAATCTACAAGCGCTTTCCGTGGGCGCATTACGACTGCGAAGGCTCCAGCACGTTTGCCTTGCCTACCACCACCGACCCTGTCGAAGCCCTGCTCAACCGCACCTGGCGCCCCACGCTGAGCGTGACGGGCGCCGAAGGCTTCCCGGCGCTCAAGGACGCGGGCAATGTGCTGCGGCCCTACACGGCCTTCAAGCTCTCGCTGCGTTTCCCGCCGCTGATTGACGCCGGTGCGGCGGTGCAGGAGCTCAAGGCGCTGCTCGAAGACAATGCGCCCTACCAGGCCAAAGTCACCTTCGAAAGCAACGGCGGCGCGACGGGCTGGAACGCACCGAGCACCGTGCCCTGGTTCGAGAACGCGCTCAACGACGCCTCGCAAAGCTTTTTTGGCGCGCCCTGCGGCACCATAGGCCAAGGCGGCACCATTCCGCTGATGAACATGCTGAGCAAGGGCTTTCCCAAGGCGCAGATGATGGTCTGCGGCGTGCTGGGTCCCAAGAGCAACGCTCACGGCCCCAACGAGTTCCTGAACGTGCCCTATGCCAAGAAGCTGACCGCCGCGGTCGCGCACGTCATGGCCCGCGTCCCCGGTTGATTCGGGTGCGCAGTCCTTTCATCCAGCGCCGCGGCCCGCCGCCCGCGCTTGTCCCTGGCCAGGCTTTCGCCGCCGCATGCACTCGACCGTTCTAGCACCCTTCACCGCCCGCGACGGCGAAAACCTGGCTCTGTACGAGTGGCCGCTGGACGCCTGGGCCGACGAAATGGGCCAGTATGCGCCGCCGCCGCGCGCCGTCGTGCTGCTGGTGCACGGCCTGGGTGAACATGCCATCCGTTACGACCATGTGGCGCGCCAGCTGATGGAATGGGGTTTTGCCGTGCGCGCCTACGACCAGCGCGGCCACGGTGAGTCCGGCGGCGCGCGCGGCGTGCTGCCCGCTGACGGCACCTTGCTCGACGACCTGGCCGAGGTGGTCGACGACACGCGGCTGCGCTGCATGCGCTTGCTGAGGGAATCTCCTTCGCATCATGCATCGGCTGAACCCGACCAGATCCCGCTGGTGCTGCTGGGCCATAGCCTGGGCGGCCTTGTGGTGAGCCGTTTTGTCTCGCTGGGCATACGCCCGGTAGAGGGCCTGGTGATGTCTTCTCCGGCGCTGGATGCGGGCCTCAATCCCCTGCAGAAACTGCTGCTGGCCTTCATGCCCAGGCTGGCCCCCGACTTTTGCGTGGGCAACGGCCTGGATCCGCACTACCTTTCGCACGACCCGGAAGTGGTGAGGAAATACCTGGCTGACAAGCTGGTGCACAACAGGATCTCGCCCCGGCTGGGCAAGTTCATCGCGACGGCCGGCCCTGCCACGATTGCGGCCGCCGCGCAGTGGCGCACGCCCACACTGCTGATGTACGCGGGCGCGGACCGCCTCGTCGACCCGGCCGGCAGCAGCGCTTTCGCGGAAAGCGCCGCGAACTCACGCGCCGTCATGCCCGGCACAGTGACCGCGCGCCGCTTTGAAGACCTCTACCACGAGATCTTCAACGAAACCGATTCAGCCCAGGTGTTTGACACGCTCAAATCCTGGCTGGACGCGCGTTTCTAGGTTTGCGCCAGCCCAAAAAGTCAGCGCGCCTGCCGCAGCAGGCTGCCCAGCATGCCCATCAGGTCCTCACCGTTGCCCAGGCCCTGCTCGGGCGCCTGGCCTTCGGGCGTCAGGTGGTTGATGAGGCCCGGCAGTATGTGGGAAAGCTGGCTGGCGGCGTCGCCCGGCTCCAGTCCCAGCTTCGCGGCGATGTCGGACACGGTGCCGGCACCCAGCGCGCTGGTGACCTGGTCACCGGAGACGGGTTGGTTGGGCCCGCTGCCTATCCATGACTGGATGGCGTCGCCCAGGCCGGCTTGCTCGAACTTGCTGATCAGCCCACCCAGGCCGCCCTGGCCGCCGTTGTTGGCCAGCATGTCCGTGGCGACCTGGATCAGCTGCGGATTGCTTGCCAGCATGCCGATGAGGCCGCCCAGGCCCGCGCCGGCCTGGCCCTGCTGGCCGTTGTTGTTGAGGACGCTGCCCAGGACGGAATCAAGTAAACCCATGACGAACTCCTCAAGTGGGGGTGAAGTGAAAACGGTAGAAAACGGGAGACGAAAAGGCGGAAGGCCTCAGGCATTCTGTTCCCTGCGCCGGCCTACTGCAAGCCAGGCCAGCAAGGCGCCGGTCAGGCCCAGCGGCAGCAGCGAACCGAGGTTGAGCAAGGCCCAGCCCTGGGTCGTGACAAGCACGCCCGAGGCCAGCGAAGAAACCGCCAGCACGGCAAAAATGCAGAAATTGAGCGCGCCCTGTGCCTTATCTTTTTCTTCGGGGCGGTAGGCCGTGAGCGCCAGCGTGGTGGCGCCGGTGAACAGGAAATTCCAGCCCAGTCCCAGCAGGAAAAGCGCCCCCAGGAACTGCTTGAGGTCCACGCCCGAGAGCGCGATCAGCACGCACAGCACGTTGAGCAGCAGGCCTGTCGCCATGATGGGCAGGGTGCCGAAGCGTCGTATCAGGTGGCCGGTGAAAAAACCCGGCGCGAACATGCCGATCACATGCCACTCCAGCACCAGCGCGACGCTGGAAAACGGCAAGCCGCAGACCTGCATGGCGATAGGTGTGGCGGCCATCAGCAGGTTCATCACGCCAAAACCCAGGGCGCCGGCGGCCGCGGCCACAACAAAGACCGGCTGGCGCATGATTTCGCCGAGCGGCCTTCCGCCGCGGGCCGCAAGCGCCTCGGGCGGCGGCGGAAACTGGATGAAAGCCAGCAGCGCCATGGACAGCAGCGCCACGCCGGCCAGTGCCAGGTAGGCGCCGGCAAAAGGCACGGCAGTCAGCTCCCGCGTGTGCGCCGCAAGGTTGGGCCCGGCGACGGCGCCCAGCAGGCCGCCGGCCATGACCAGCGAAATGGCTTTCTCGCGAAAGGCCGGCAGGGCCAGTTCGGCCGCGGCGAAGCGGTAAAGCTGCGCGTTGGCGCTGTAGTAACCGGCCACTACCGTGGCTGTGACCAGCAGCCAGAAGTTGCGGCTGTAGGCCGCATAGCAGCACAGCAGGGCCGAGGCCACGGCCACCAGCAGGCCCAGCTGGAAAGAGGTCTTGCGTCCGAAGCGCGATTGCGTGCGCGCAACCACCGCGGTCGACAGTGCCCCGCCCACCACATAGCCCATGACGGGCAGGGTGGCCATCCAGCCCAGCGGCGCCAGGTTCAGGCCGACCAGGCCGTTGATGGCGATGAAGGTGACGTTGTTGGTCAGGAACAGGCCCTGGCAGACGGCCAGCAGCCAGAGGTTGCGGTTCATGCGGCCGCGCCCAGTGTGAGCAGCGACAGGCAGGCCAGCGGCGCGGTTTCGGCCCGCAGCACGCGCGGGCCCAGCGTGACGGGGCTGAAGCCGCAAGCAATGGCCGCGGCCTCCTCGGCGGGGCCGAGGCCACCCTCGGGGCCGCTCAAAAACGTCAGCGCGCCGTTGCCCGGCACCGCCTGGGCTAGCGGGCGGCTGCCTTCGCGCAGCGACAGCAGCAGGCGGCTTCCGTCCGCGGCCGCATTCCCGATTCCCTTGAGCCAGTCGGCCAGGCTGGCGACCTCGTGGATCAGCGGTACACGGCTGCGGCCGCACTGTTCGCAGGCGGCGACGGCCACGCCGCGCCAGTGCGAGATTTTTTTATCGGCGCGCTCGCCCTTGAGGCGTAGTACGCTGCGCTCGCTCATCAGGGGCTGGATGCTGGCCGCGCCCAGCTCAGCGGCTTTTTCGACCAGCCAGTCCATGCGCTCGTTGGCCGGCATGCCGACCGCCAGGTGGATGGCGCGGCCGGCCTCGCGCGCCGTGGGGATGTAGGTGCCGACGATCACCTCGACCTCGCTGCGGCCCATGCGCGCGACCGTGGCGCCAAACTCCCCTTCGCTGCCGGGCAGGCCGTCGCCCCGGCCGTTGAACAGCGAGAGGGTGTCTCCGGGCTGCAGCCGCAGGACCTGCACGTGGCGGGCGGCATCCGGCGGCAGCTGGACCGTCGTGCCCGGCACCAGTGCGATGTCGGCGTAAAAACGGGCATTCATGGGGTGGCCTTAAAACGTGTAGCCCACGCGGGTCTCATTGCCTTCGATCTCATCGAGCAGCACCATCAGCGGGCCCAGCTGCCGGTAGCGCGCGGCGGTGTTGCGCGCGTATTTGATGAAGCGCGGGGTGTCGGCCAGGTACTTGGGCTTGCCGTCGCGCAGCGTGAGGCGCGCAAAAATACCCAGAATCTTGAGGTGGCGCTGCAGGCCCATCCACTCGACGGCCCGGTAAAACTCGCCGAAATCGTCACCGACAGGCAGGCCCGCCTTGCGGGCCTTCTGCCAGTAGCGCACGGTGATGTCGAGTACAAAATCCTCTTCCCAGCTGAGGAAGGCATCGCGCATCAGGCTGGCGATGTCATAGGTGATGGGGCCGTAGACCGCGTCCTGGAAGTCCAGCACGCCGAGCGGCGGCGCATCCGTGGGGGCTGTTGACGACCCATCCGGAATCATCAGATTGCGGGGCATGAAGTCACGGTGCACGAAAACGCGTGCGCCGTCCAGCGAGTTGAGGTTGCTGGCTTTGATCTGTGCGAACAGGACGTCGAGTTTGCCCTGCAGGCCGGTGTCCAGCGCGAGGCCGCGGTGTTTGGCGACATACCAATCCGGAAACAGCGAAAGTTCACGCGACAGCAGCGCGTCGTCATAAGGAGGAAGCACACCGGGCTGCGATGCGAGCTGCCAGCGGATCAAGGCCTCCACTGCATCCATATACAAGTCGTAGTGCGCAGGCGTCGGGCTGGCAATGGCGTCAACGGCGGCGGGCGGCGCGATCACTTCCATCATGGTCCGCGCGCCCAGGTCGCTCAGCAGCATGAAACCCAGGGGCTCGTCCCATGCGAGCACGCGCGGCGCATTCAGGCCGGCGTCCGCCATCAGGCCGGCGATCTTGACAAAGGGTTTGCAGTCCTCCTGCGCGGGCGGCGCATCCATGATGATGCAGCTGCTCCCGCCCGATGCAGCGTCCACCCTGAAATAGCGGCGAAAGCTCGCATCAGCGGAGGCCGGCCTCAGTGTGTTGGCTTGCAGGTGGTGCTGGCGGGCGGTGGCGGCCAGCCATTGCTCGAAGGCGGCGGCGCGTGCCGGATCGGCCCAGGCGATGAACGGTGCGGTCATGCTTGCGAAGCCTTCGCCGGGCGCGCGGCCGGGCTCGGGTTCGGCATTGTGGGGAGGGGATGGAGGGTCATGGATAATCAGGCCTGATTTTACAAACGGGTTTATCTCACATAAACGATGCGCCGCGCATCCCCCTCGCCTTTTATTCTCTCCCCGGTAGCTCTTGCTGTCTCCAGGCTGGCTGTGTTTTGCGCCACGCTGGGGATGACTGTTGCCGGGACGGCGCACGCCCAGGCGGTGCCGTCGCCGGCCGCGAGCGGAACGTCCGCCGCCGCACCGGCGGAGACGGCGGAATCCGGTGGCGGGTTAAGGCTCAAGCCCACGCCCAGGCTGGCCGAGGAAGTCTCCAGCGACCCGCAGGACCGCGGCCCCACCTTTGTCTTCGGTGACCGCGTGTCGGGCCGCCCCGACCTGGAGACGGTGATCGACGGCAATGCGGAGCTGCGCCGCGGAGCCACCGCCATACGCGCCGACCGCATCGAGTATTACCAACCCGACGACCAGCTCAAAAGCCGTGGCAATGTCCGCATCAACCGGGCCGGCAACCGCTTTGAAGGCCCGGAACTGGAACTCAAGCTGGACCGATTCGAGGGCTTTTTCACCACGCCGGGCTACCGTTTCCTGAGTAACGGCGGCAACGGCCGGGCGGAGCGGGTCGACTTCCTTGATGAAAACCACCTGACGGCCCAGCGTGCCAGCTACACCACCTGCGAGCGCAACGACGAAGCGAGCTGGCAGCCGGCCTGGGTGCTGCGCGCCAGCAGCTTTGAGTTCGACCTGGAAACCGAGGTCGGCGTGGCCCGGGGGGCCGTCGTCCGCTTCAAGGATGTGCCCATCCTGGCTTTTCCCAAGTTCAGCTTTCCGCTGAGCGACAAGCGCAAGTCGGGCCTGCTGCCGCCCAGCATCAGCATGGGCTCGACCGACGGATTCGAGTTTCGCCAACCCTACTACTTCGACATAGCGCCCAACCGGGACGCGACCTTTTCCCCGGCGATCATGACCAAGCGGGGCATAGACCTGGCCGGCGAGTTCCGCTACCTGGAGCCCACCTACAACGGCCAGCTGCGTGCAAACTACCTGCCGAACGACAAATTGCGCGACCGGGACCGCTGGTCCTATGGCTACCAGCATACCGGCACCATCAATACCGGCTTTCCGTCCATCGGCAACCTTGGGCTCAATCTCAACCTGAACCGGGTCAGCGACAACGACTATTGGCGCGATTTTCCGGCAGGACTGGGAGCGACCACCCAGCGACTGCTGTCGCAGGATGCCACCCTGTCCTGGAGCCGAGGCTTCTTTACCACCTCCTTGCGCACCTTGAAGTGGCAGACGCTGCAGGACGTGACCTCGCCTATCGTTCCGCCCTACGACCGGCTTCCGCAGCTCACGGCCAGCTACACCCGGGTGGATGCCCCGCTGGGCGGCCTGGGCAACGGGTTTGACTGGTCCATCGAGGGCGACTACACGCGGTTTTCCGCCGACCGGACCCTGACGAACCAACCCAATAGCAACCGGGCCTACACCAAGCTGCAGGTCAGCCGTCCCTGGCTGTCATCGTCCGGCTTTATCACGCCCAAGGTGCAGCTGCACGCCACCAGCTACCAGTTCGACGCGCCGCTGCTGGCCGACGGCGCGCGCTCGGCCTCGCGTGTCGTCCCGACCTTCAGCCTGGACAGCGGCCTGCAGTTTGAGCGCCAGGCCAGCTTCCTGGGCCGCAGCTTTACCCAGACGCTGGAGCCGCGGGCCTTTTACGTGCGCACGCCCTTTCGCGACCAGAGCCGGCTGCCGAACTACGATTCCGGCCTTAACGACTTCAATTTCGCGACGGTGTTCACCGAGAACGCCTTTGTCGGCAATGACCGCATTTCCGACGCGAATCTGCTGACCCTGGGCGTGACCTCGCGCCTGCTGGACCCCGCGACCGGCGCCGAGGCCGTGCGCGTGGGCATTGCGCAGCGCCTGCGCTTTGAGGACCAGCGGGTGACGCTGCCCGGCGCGCTGCCGGTCACCGACCGCATCAGCGATATTCTGGTCGGCGCATCTGTCAACTGGGTGCCGCAGTGGTCTTTCGACAGCACGGTGCAGTACAACCCCAAGACCCGGCAGTCCGAGCGCGCCTCTTTCGGCGTGCGCTACAACCCTAGCAACTACCGTGTCATCAGCGCCGCGTTCCGGCGCCAGCGCAATGTCAGCGAGCAGATCGACGTGGGCTGGCAATGGCCCATCAATGACCTGTGGGGCGACAGGGGCAAGGACCTGGGTGCCGGGCAAGGCCAGGGCGGCGGGCGCTACTACGCGGTCGGCCGACTCAATTACAGCGTGCTGGACAAGCGGCTGGTCGATTCCATCATCGGCGTCGAGTACGACGGATGCTGCTGGATAGGCCGCGTCGTCCTGCAGCGTTCGCAGACCGGCACGGGCACTTCGGATACCCGGATCATGTTCCAGCTGGAGTTGGTGGGTTTCTCCCGCATAGGCGCCAACCCCCTGGAAACCCTCAAGTCAAATGTCCCGCGCTACCAGTACCTGCGTGAGAAAATCGAGGCTCCAAGCCGCTTTACCACTTATGACTAATCACCGCTTTGTTCCAGAATTTTTCTCGGCCCTGCCGCGCCTCGCCGGGACAGCGCTCGCGCTTGCCATGCTGTTGACGGCGCAGGCGCAAGCACAGGGGCTCAGGCCGTCCGCGCCCCTGCGCCTGTCGTCCGACCCGGCCGCGCGGGCCACGGCCGGTCAGCGCCAGGCCGATTTCATCGTCGCGGTGGTGAATTCCGAGCCCATCACCAACAGCGAGGTCCGCCTCAAGCTGATACGCACCGAACAGCAAATCCTCCAGCAGGGCACGGCGCTGCCGCCGCGCAGCGAACTGGTGGTGCAGGTCCTGGAGCGCATGATCAGCGACAAGGCGCAGCTGCAGCTGGCGCGCGCTTCCGGTGTCCGGATCGATGAAAGTGCGATCCAGGCCGCGGTCCAGAGCGTCGCGACCCAGAACCAGATCAGCGTGGACGAGTTGCGCAGCCGTCTGAAGGCGGACGGCATCGACTACACGCAGTTCCGCTCGGAAGTGCGTGACGAGCTTCTGGTGGGCCGCCTGCGCCAGCGCGAACTCGAGTCGCGCGTCACCGTGACCGAGCAGGAGGTCGACCAGTTCCTGCGCGACCAGGACGGCGGGGCCGCCGACGCTTCCGCCCTGACCCTGAACCTGGGCGAAATCCTGGTGGCGGTGCCCGAGAACGCTACGCCCGAGCAGGTCGCGGCGCTGCAGGCCCGGGCCCAGCAGGTGCTTGACCGTGCCCGCGCGGGCGGTGATTTCACCGCGCTGGCCGCCGAGTTCTCCGCTTCCGCCACGCGCGCGACCGGCGGCCAGATGGGCCTGCGCACCGCCGACCGCTATCCCCCGCTTTTTGTGGAGGCCACCAAAAACCTGCAAACCGGTGGACTGGCGGGCCCGGTGCGAAGCGGCGCTGGCTTTCACATCCTCAAGGTGATTGAAAAGCGCCAGGGCGGCATGCCTGGCGCGACCGTGACGCAGACCCATGCCCGGCACATCCTGCTGCGGTTGAACCCCAAAATGACGGAAGCCGCTGCGACCGAAAAACTCGCTGAATTCAAAAAGCGCATCCAGGCCGGGCAAGCCGATTTTGCCGCCCTCGCCCGCGAGAACAGCGATGACGGCTCGGCCAAGGAAGGCGGCGACCTGGGCTGGGCCAGCCCCGGCATGTTTGTGCCCGAGTTCGAAAAAGTCATGAACAGCCTGGCGCCCAACCAGGTGTCCGATCCGCTGGTGTCGCGTTTCGGCGTGCACATCATCCAGGTATTGGAGCGCCGCGACACCCAGCTCTCGCTGCGCGACCAACGCGAGATCGCGCGCAACGTGCTGCGCGAGAAGAAGCAGAACGAAGCCTACGCACTCTGGGCCCAGGAGGTCCGCGGTCGCGCGTATGTGGAGTACCGTGAACCGCCGCAATAATGTGGCCCCCACGGTCGCTCACTGCGTGTAGCCCCTGCCCCCCCGAGGGGGCCGCTGCGCCTGCGGTCTGGCAAAGCCAGTCCCGCGGCCCCTGCTGGTTTAAGTTGTAAGGCGGTGATCTTGTGAAACATATCCCGCGCAAGCGTTTTGGCCAGCACTTTCTGACCGACCAGGGCATCATTGAAGGCATAGTCCAGGCTATCGCGCCGCGGCCTGGCCAGGCTGTGGTCGAAATCGGCCCCGGACTGGCGGCGCTGACCCAGCCGCTCGTCGAGCGTCTTGGGAACCTGACTGTGATCGAGCTGGATCGCGACCTGGCCCGGCAGCTGCGTGAGCATCCCCAGCTCAGCGTGGTCGAGTCCGACGTCCTCAAGGTCGACATCCATGCGCTGGCGAGCACCGCCTGCGCGCCGGGGCAAAAACTCAGGGTGGTCGGTAACCTGCCGTACAACATCTCCACACCCATCCTGTTTCACCTGCTGGGCGCCGTGGATGTGATTGAAGACCAGCACTTCATGCTGCAAAAGGAAGTGATAGACCGGATGGTGGCGACGCCCGCCACCGGCGACTACGGCCGGCTCAGTGTGATGCTGCAGTGGCGCTACGCCATGGAAAATGTGCTGTTCGTGCCGCCGCAGAGCTTTGACCCGCCGCCGCGCGTGGACAGCGCGGTGGTGCGCATGGTGCCGTATGCGGTGCCGCCGGTGCTGGACGCCAGGCTGCTCAGCGAGCTGGTGCAGGTGGCTTTCAGCCAGCGCCGCAAGCTGCTGCGCCACACGCTGGGCCAGTGGCTGGCCGAGCGCGGTTTTGGCGGCAGCTTCGACGTACAGCGCCGTGCCGAGGAAGTGCCGGTGGCCGAATACGTGGCGCTGGTGCAGGCGCTGCAAGCCTGAAGGCCGGTTTTCGGCATAAAAAAGCCCGTCTTTGACGGGCTTTTTTGCGGGCGCCTGCGGCGCCCTTGTCGTTTGCTTCAAGCAGCGGCGAGCCAGTAACCCGCGTTAAACGGGCTGCTCATGCGCAATGCCAGAGGTGACACGTCCACCAGTTTGTCGGTAGGCATGACTTCTTCACCTTCTGCAACTGCTTGCTGGGCCTCATTCGCCCGATCCCCTTGGCCGATGTCTGGGGAGCGGGCTACAGAAAAGAATAGAAGCATCTGAACGGTATCTTTCGATCCGCCCAGTAGTCCGAGGCATCCCGGAAGATGTCGAGCAGTTGCTCGCGCGCTTCCTTGTCGAATTTGGCGTTGGCCGGAATCTGCTCGAGCACGACGATGAAGCCGGGCTGCGGGCCTGATTTGTGGACCAGGTCCGTCATGCAGTCGTACAACGCGTCGAAATTCTTGCCGAAGTGGGCCGGGAAGGTGTATTGCGCCGCAATCATGTCCAGCACGTCCTGCTTGCTCTGGGCATTGCCCAGGTTGGCGTACAGGAAATGCTGGTTCAGATGCGTTGCGGCATCCTGCAGGTCCTGCACCCGGAAGGCGCGTATGGATTGAACGATATTGGGCCGCACGCCGCGCAAGGGCGTTTCACCGTCCTTGCGCACCGGCGTTTCGTTGTCCCGACGAAGTGGTGTATCCATCTCCGCTACTCTTTCTCTGAAGTCAAAAACTCGTAATAACAACCACGGTTCATTTACTGAACGATTCTGCGAAAACTCGCATAGTGGTCGTCGGTGTAATAACAGGCATCCGGGGCGGTGGGTTTCAAGCCGCCACAAACAATGCGCCGGGCTCCCCGGCTGCGTTCATTGGGCGTTCGGACGGTGTATTCGCGGTAGTAACCGCGACGGTTGGCCGGAAGAAGTCGTTCCCGGTTGCCAAACACCACGCCGTCCTTGTCATGCCTGAACGGCCCACCCTGGTAAATCAGCGTCATCATGTCGCGCCCTTGGGGGGGCAATTGGGCCGCTGCAATCGTGCCGACCGGCGCCGGTGAATCCGCGCCCTTGGCCTGCACCACGCTGGGGATTAGCCCGCTCAGGCTGGTTGCCAAGACCAGCAGGCCGGCCATTCTGGCTGCCTGCCGACGTCCCCACCCATTGCGCAACATGAAAAAGAAGCCTTTCCTGAACCCAGGGTTCGCCCGCCGATTTCGGGTTAACCCTTAAATTTCAAGAGAGCTAGTTTGCCGCAAGTGGCTGGAAAACGCAAGTGGCTGCTGAAAATTTAGGCAGTAAAGAAGGGGCTTACTGCTTAAATAAGTTAGTGCTGGCTATCTAATTAAGGCTTATCGGGCCGCGTTGGCGTCCGCTACCGTGAGGGCCGTCATGTTCACGATGCGGCGCACCGTGGCGGTGGCGGTCAGGATGTGCATGGGTTTGTTCGCGCCCAGCAGCACGGGGCCAATGGCGATGTTGCCGCCGGCCGCCGTTTTGAGCAGGTTGTACGAAATATTGGCCGCATCAATATTGGGCAGCACCAGCAGGTTGGCCTCGCCGGCCAGCGTGCTGTTGGGCATGATCAGGCCGCGCGCATCGGCGTCCAGCGCCATGTCGCCATGCATTTCACCGTCGACTTCCAGCCAGGGCGCTTTTTCGCGCAGCAGTTCCAGCGTGCGGCGCATCTTCAGGGCGCTGGGCAGGTTGGAGGAGCCGAAGTTTGAGTGCGACAGCAGGGCTGCCTTGGGCTTGATGCCGAAGCGCATCATTTCCTCGGCCGCCATGGTGGTGATCTCGGCGAGCTGCTCGGCCGTCGGGTCGCAGTTGACGTGCGTGTCGAGCAGGAAGACCTGGCGATTCGGCAGCAGCAGGCCGTTCATGCAGGCATAGGTGTTGACGCCCTCGCGCTTGCCGATGACCTGGTCCAGGTAGTCCAGGTGGTGGGCGGTCGTGCCCCAGGTGCCGCAGATCAGGCCGTCCACGTCGCCCTTGTGCAGCAGCATGCCGGCGATCAGTGTGAGGCGGCGGCGCATCTCGATCTTGGCGATCTGCACGGTGACGCCGCGGCGCTCCATCATGCGGTGGTAGGTCTGCCAGAAGTCGCGGTAGCGATGGTCCTGCTCGACGTTGACCACGTCGTAGTCGAGCTCTTCCTTCAGGCGCAGGCCGAATTTTTCGATGCGCTGGGCGATGATGGCGGGCCGGCCTATCAGCGTCGGCCGTGCCAGGCCCTCGTCCACCACGATCTGGCAGGCGCGCAGCACGCGTTCTTCTTCGCCCTCGGCGTAGGCCACGCGCTTGCGGCTGGCGGCCTTGGCGGCCGCGAAGATCGGTTTCATGACCGTGCCCGAGGCATAGACAAAACTCTGCAGCTTGTCGCGGTAGGCGTTCATGTCCTGGATGGGCCGCAGGGCCACGCCGCTGTCGGCCGCCGCCTGCGCCACCGCGGGCGCGATCTTCATCATGAGGCGCGGGTCAAACGGCTTGGGTATCAGGTATTCGGGACCGAAGGCCAGCTTCTCGCCCACATAGGCGGCCGCCACGACTTCACTTTGCTCTGCCTGCGCGAGTTCGGCGATCGCATGCACGGCCGCGATTTCCATCTCGACGGTGATGGTCGAGGCGCCGGCATCCAGCGCGCCGCGGAAGATATAGGGAAAGCACAGGACGTTGTTGACCTGGTTGGGGTAGTCGGTGCGGCCGGTGGCCATGATGGCGTCGTCGCGCACGGACTTGACGTCCTCGGGCGTGATTTCGGGATTCGGGTTGGCCAGCGCCAGGATGATGGGCTTGGCCGCCATCTTGGCGACCATGTCCTTCTTGAGCACGCCGCCGGCCGACAGTCCGAGGAAGATGTCCGCGCCCGCGATCACGTCGCTGAGCGTGCGCGCGTCGGTCTTCTGCGCGAACTGGATCTTGTCCTCGTCCATCAGTTCGGTGCGGCCTTCATAGACTACGCCGGCCAGGTCGGTCACGAACACGTTTTCACGCTGAATGCCCAGCTTGAGCAGCAGGTTCAGGCAGGCCAGCGCCGCCGCGCCCGCGCCGGAGGTCACCAGCTTGACCTGGCCGGGGCCCTTGCCCACTACCTTGAGCGCATTGAGCACCGCGGCGCCTACCGTGATGGCGGTGCCGTGCTGGTCGTCGTGGAACACCGGGATCTTCATGCGCTTGCGCAGCTCGCGTTCCACATAAAAGCAGTCGGGCGCCTTGATGTCTTCCAGGTTGATGGCGCCGAAGGTCGGCTCCAGCGAGGCGATGATGTCGACCAGCTTCGCCGGGTCTTTTTCGTCGATCTCGATGTCGAACACGTCGACACCGGCGAACTTCTTGAACAGCACGCCCTTGCCTTCCATGACCGGCTTGGAGGCCAGCGGGCCGATGTCGCCCAGGCCCAGCACGGCGGTGCCGTTGGTCACCACGGCCACCAGGTTGCCGCGGCTGGTGTATTTGAAGGCGTTGTTCGGGTCCTTGACGATTTCCTCGCAGGGCGCGGCGACGCCCGGGGAATAGGCCAGGGCCAGGTCGCGCTGGTTGGTCAGCTGCTTGGTCGCTGCGATGGCCACCTTGCCGGGGGTCGGAAACTCGTGGTATTCAAGGGCTGCGCGGCGCAGTTCAGCGCGTTTTTCTTCACGGTCGGCAGGCGTCGCGGCGGTGGGTGTCGGCATCAGCAGGGTCTCCAGCGGGGAACGGTCGGATGACCGTCAATTTCTTGTAAGGGTCTGCGATTGTAGGCCGTTGGAGGGGAAAACCCTAGTAAGTGAATCTACGCAAAAAGGTGGATCGCTTTTGACTTTTCAGCACAGAAAGCCGCGTTGCCGTGAAGCTGGTTCACGATGGCGGCGTGTAGATGCTTTTTGGACGCTGTAAGCGCGAAATACAAAACAGCAAGCCGGGCCGGTCGCCCGGCCGCTCAGCGTGCTACGCCCAGCAAATGGTCCAGGCGCTCGGGCTGCTCGCGCAGCGCCTGGGCCGTGCCCGTGTGCACCACCATGCCGCGGTCCAGCACAACGGCGCTGTCGGAAATCGCCAGGATGGCCTGCGGATGCTGCTCCACGATGATGGCGCTCAGGCCCTCTTCGCGCGTGATGCGGCGTATGGCGCGCAACAGCTCTTCCACGATGATGGGCGCCAGGCCTTCCAGCGGCTCGTCGAGCAGCAGCAGTTTCGGGTTAAGCACCAGCGCCCGGCCCACGGCCAGCATCTGCTGCTCGCCGCCCGACAGCTGCGTGCCCAGGTTGGTCTTGCGCTCGGCCAGGCGCGGGAACATGGCGTACACCCCATCGGGGTTCCACTTGCCCGGCCGCGCCACCGCCGTCAGGTTCTCGTGCACCGTCAGCGACTTGAAGATGTTGCGCTCCTGCGGCACCCAGCCTATGCCGGCCGCTGCGCGTTCGTGCGAGGGCAACTGGTGCAGCGCGACCATGGATGCGCCCGCGCCGAAGGCGATGGCCCCGCCGTGCTGGCGCGTCGCGCCCGCCAGGGTGTTGATCAGCGTGGTCTTGCCGGTGCCGTTGCGGCCCAGCAGCGCGAGCGTCTGGCCCTCACCCAGCGAGAACGAGACCTCGTGCAGCACCACCGCCTCGCCATAGCCGGCGCGCAGTTTGTCGACCTTGAGCAGTTCAGCCATGGACAGCCTCCTCGCCATGGCCCAGATAGACCGCCTTGACCTGGGGGTCGGCCGCGATCTGCTCGGGCGTGCCTTCGGTCAGCAGCGTGCCGTTGACCAGCACCGTCATGGTGGTGGCGAAACTGAACACCAGGTCCATGTCGTGTTCGATCAGCAGCACCGAAACGTCGGCGGGCAGCGCGGCCACAGTTTGCAGCAGCTCCTCGCGCTCGCCGGCCGGCACGCCCGCCACGGGCTCGTCCAGCAGCAGCACGCGCGGTTCGCAGGCCAGCGCCACAGCGATCTCCAGCAGGCGGCGCTTGCCGTAGGCCAGCACGCGGGTCGGCTGGTCCATGACCTCCGTCAGGTGGAACTGTTCCAGCAACTGTTCGCAGCGCTCGGCCACGGCCCGGTTGCGCCCCAGCGGCTGCCACCATTTCGCGCCCAGGCCCACCTGCTGCGACACGGTGAGCGCCAGCGTCTGCAGCGGCGTGAGCGAATCAAAAAGCTGGTTGATCTGGAAGGTGCGCACCATGCCGCGCTTGACGCGCTGGTGCGGCGCCAGCCGCGTGATGTCCTCGCCCTCGAGGAAGATGCGGCCCTCGGTGGGTTGCAGCACGCCCGTCAGCAGGTTGACCAGCGTGGTCTTGCCCGCGCCGTTGGGTCCTATGAGCGCATGGCGCGCGCCGCGCCGCAGGTTCAGGCTCACGTTGTTGGTCGCCGCGATGCCGCCGAAGCGCATCACCAGGCCTTGCGCGGACAACACCGCGTCCTGGACCGGCGCGCTCATGGCCGCCCTCCGCGCTGCGGCAGCCAGGTCCAGGGCCGGACCAGCCGTTCGCGGCCCACCAGCACCAGCACCACCAGGAAAAGGCCTATCCAGAAGGTCCAGTATTGCGGCGTGATGGACGAAAGCGCGTCCTGCATCAGCTTGAACACAATCGCCCCCGCCACGCCGCCGTACAGCCAGCCCACGCCGCCCACCACCAGGATCAGCAGCACATCGGCAGAGCGGTGGAATTCGAACAAATCCAGCGAAGCGAAGCCGGTGGTCTGCGTCAACAGCGCGCCGGCCGCGCCCGCCACACCGGCCGCCACCGTGTAGACCACCGCAAGCCGGGACCCAACCGGTATGCCGATCGCCATGGCGCGCAGGCGGTTGTCGCGTATGGCCTTGAGCGTCGCGCCCAGCGGTGAATGCACCAGGCGGCGCATCAGCACAAACAGGATCAGCAGCACGGTCAGCGAGTAATAGGCGCCGGTGCGGCCTGAGAGGTCGAATTCGAAGCGGCCCAGCAGCGGGCCCATGACCACGCCCTGCAGGCCGTCGGCCCCGCCGGTCAGCCAGTCCAGCTTGTTGGCCAGCTCCAGCAAGATCAGCGCCACGCCTAGCGTCACCATGAGCCGCGTGAGGTCGCTGCCGCGCAGAATGGTCAGCGAACAGACCGCGCCCAGCAGCGTGGCGGTGGTCATGCCCACGGCCAGGCCCAGCAGCGGGTCGGGCATGACCAGCTTGGCGAACAGCGCCGCGGCATAACCGCCTATGCCGAAGAAGGCCGCATGGCCCAGGGAGACGATGCCGGTGTAGCCCAGCACCAGGTCCAGCGATACCGCGAACAGCGCGACGATGGCAATCTCGTTGATGAGGGAGGCATGGCTGGGCATCAGCACCGGCGCGGCGAATGCGACGAGCCAGAGCACCGGCTCCCAGGGTTTCCAGCGGCTGCTCTTGAGCAGCGATGTCTGGGTGTTGCTCATGCTATTTGCCTCCCTTGCGCACAAAGAGGCCCTGCGGCCGCCAGATCAGGATCACGATCATCAGGCTGTAGACGATGAAGGCGCCCAGCTTGGGGATGTAGTACTTGCCTGCCACGTCGGCGATGCCCAGCAGCAGCGCGGCCAGCAGCGGCCCGGTGATCGACGAGGTGCCGCCCACGGCCACCACGATCAGGAAATAAATCATGAACTTGAGCGGAAAGCCCGGGTCCAGGCCCAGCACCTCGGCGCCCAGCGCGCCGCCCAGGCCGGCCAGGCCCGAGCCCACGGCGAAGGTCGAGAGGAACACGATGTTGACGTTGATGCCCAGGCCGGCCGCCACACGCTGGTCGTCCACCGAAGCGCGTAGCCGGCTGCCGAAACGCGTGCTCGCCAGCAGGTACTGCAGGCCCACCGTCAGCGCCGCGCAGACCGCGATGATGAACAGCCGGTAGTGGCCCATGCCCAGCATCCAGGCGCCGCTGCCGATCTCGGTGCGGCCCTTGAGCCATTGCGGCAGCTGCACGATTTGCTGTGTCGAGCCGACAAAATAGTCCACGCTGGCCACCGCCATGAACACCAGGCCGATGGAAAACAGCACCTGGTCCAGGTGCGGCTTGTTGTAAAGCGGCCGGTACAGCGTGCGCTCCAGCACGCCGCCCAGCAGCGCCGAGCCGGCAAAGGCCAGCGGCAGGCACAGCAAAAAGGGCACACCGAAATGCTGCATCAGCAGCACGGTGATGTAGCCGCCGGCCATGGCGAAGGCGCCGTGCGCGAGGTTGATGAAATTCATCAAGCCCATGGTCACCGCCAGGCCCACCGCCAGGATGAACAGCAGCATGCCGTAGGCGATACCGTCAAAAAGAAGGGTCAGCATGCTTTGGCCGGAGGATCAGTGTTTGCTTGAAAGAGGTCCATGCCAGGAACGGCGCGGAACCGGCTTTGCCGGGCCGCAGAGGTTGCCCCCAGCAGGGGGGAGGCGACGCGAAGCGGCGCTTCGGGGGGTTACTTACTCTTGCCGGGATCTTTCACGTCCTTGATCACGTCAAATTCCACGTTGTAAAGCTGGCCGTCCTTTTTCTCGACCTTACGCAGGTAGACGTCCTGCACGATGTCGCGCGTCTGCGCGTCGATGAAGATCTTGCCGCGCGGGCTTTCAAACAGCTGGCCCTTCATGGCCGCGAGCAGCGCGTCGCCGCCGCCCTGGCCCTTGCTGGTTTTGAGCGCCTCATAAATCACGCGCATGCCGTCATAGCCGCCGACGGCCATGAAGTTGGGCCGCAGGCCCTTGTTGGCCTTGGAAAAAGCCTCCACAAACTTCTTGTTTACGGCCGAGGGATGCGCCGCTGAGTAGTGGTGCGAGGTGACCACGCCCAGCGCGCCGTCGCCCATGTCGTTGAGCTGGTCGTCGTCCGTCACGTCACCAGTCGCGATCAGCCGTATGCCGGCCTTGTCCAGGCCGCGCTCGAGGAACTGCTTCATCACCGCCGCACCCGCGCCCGAAGGCACAAAGACGAACAGCGCGTCGGGTTTGTTGTCCCGGACCTTTTGCAGGAAGGGCGCGAAGTCCGGGTTGCGCAGCGGCACGCGCAGCGCGTCGGTCACTTCGCCGCCGTTGAAGGTCAGGCGGTCCTTGAAGAACTTTTCGGCGTCTATGCCGGGGCCGTAATCAGACACCAGCGTGACCACCTTCTTGATGCCGTTCTTGGGTGCCCAGTCGGCCAGCGCGACCGAGACCTGCGGCAAGGTGAAGCTGCTGCGTACGATATAGGGCGAGGCCTGCGTGATGCTGGAGGTCGCCGCCGCCATCACCACCATAGGCGTCTTCGATTGCGTCGCGATGGGCGCGGTGGCCAGGGCCGAGGGCGTGATGCCGAAACCGGCCAGCACATTGACCTTGTCGTTGACCACCAGCTCCTGCGCCAGGCGGCGCGTGGTGTCCGGCAGCGAGGTGTCGTCCTTCACGATCAGCTGTATCTTCTTGCCCGCCACGGTGTCGCCGTTTTGCGCCATGTAAAGCCGCGCGGCCGCCTCGATCTGCCGGCCGGTGGTGGCCTGCTGGCCCGTCATCGGCAGGATCAGGCCTATCTTGAAGGTGTTGTCCTGGGCCAGCACGGGGCCGGCGGCAAGTGTGGCGGCCGCCAGCGCGGCGGCGGTAAGAAAGCTACGTTTTTTCATGTTTGTCTCCTGGTGATTTTTCAATGCTTGCCATTGCGCCCCGGCATGCGGCTGCAAAACGCTGCGAGTCTAGTCTGAGTGCGGTATCTGCACAAATGTTCTTTATGCGAACACCATTGGGTTTTATTCTGTCGCGGGTCATCCCGTGGTTTGGTGCCTGTTCACCGACGTTGCGCGATCATCGCGCGCATGGCCCGGTGATCGCACACAAGTTGCCTTGTCAAAGATCAGGCCGGTAGGAAGAATCCAGCGTCACCGAGCCGACCACCCGTGAGACACAGGCGCACAGCCGCCTGTTCCCCTGTTTTTCATGTTCGCTCAGAAAAACGTCGCGGTGGTCGATCTCGCCGTCCAGCGCCAGCACGTCCAGCGTGCACAGGCCGCATTCGCCGCGCTTGCAGTCGGACACCGCCTCCACGCCGGCCAGCTCCAGCGCGTCCAGCAGGCTGCAGTCGGCCGGCACGGTGATGTCCAGCGCATGGCGCGGAATCCGCACCCGGAAGGCCTGCGGTGCGAAACGCCCGCTGTTGCCGAAGGTCTCGTAACGCAGGTCGGTCGCCGGCCGGCCCGAGGCCTCCCAAGCGTGGCGCGCCGCGTCCAGCATGGGCACGGGGCCGCAGACATACATTTGCGCGCCGGCGGGCAGTGCCGCGATCTCGGCGGCGAAATCGATGCGCGCATCGACGGCCGCATGCAGTCGCGGCCCCAGGCAGGCCTGCAGCGCTTCGCCGTAAGCCAGCTCGGCTTCGCTGCGCACGCCGTACAGCATGCGCAGCGGCCGACCCGATTGGGCGCACCGGCCCGCCAGCGTTTGGGCCATGCCCAGCAGCGGCGTGATGCCTATGCCGCCGGCCACCAGCAGATAGGCCGGCGCGTTGAGGTCCAGCGGGAAATGGTTGTGCGGCCCGCTCAGCTGTAGCCGGTCGCCGGCGGCCAGCTGCCACATCGCACGCGAGCCGCCGCGGCCGTCGTCCAGCCGCTTCACCGCGATACGCCAGCTTTGCCCGTCGGGCTCACCGACCAGAGAATAGGAGCGCTGCTGCGGCCTGCCGCCCACCAGCAGCTGCACCTGCAGGTGACTGCCCGGTTCGTGGCGCGGCACGCCCTGCCCGTCCGCGGGGCGTATGCGGAACTCGCGCACGGTCGGCGTGAGATCGTGGATGGATTCAATGACCGCATCGGTCCAAGTAGCGCTGGCTCTCATTCTTCAGTTCTCCGTGGTCTCTTCAATTCGCGAGCCACCGTGGAACCGGCTTCGCCGGGCCACTGGTGGCGCCCCCTTGAGGGGGAGGCGGCCGCAGGCCGCTTCGGGGGGAACGTCATTTCTTCCGGATAAGGCGTACGCCCGGCATCTGGTCCAGGTTGTGGCTGGTCACGGCGGCGCGCAGGTTGCGCTGGGCCAGGCGCGAGTGCTCGCGCATGATGGCTTCGGCGCGCGAGCCTTCTCCCTGCTCGATGGCGTCCAGCACCTGGCGGTGCTGATCCTGTGCCACGATGAGCATGTCGCGCGCACGCGGCGAGTTGGCTTGCACCACCACAAAACCCGAGGCCGAGGCAAAAGGCAGGCTGGACACACGGTCCAGTTCTTTGGCGATCACCTCGCTGCCCGCCATCTCGCTGAGCAGCGCGTGAAAGCGCTCGTTGAGCGCCACGTAGTCCGAAAACGCCTCATCGTTCAGGGCCGGTTGGCTCAGCACCGCGTCGATGCGGTTCAGGCATTCGCGCGCTTCGCCCAGCACCACCGTGGGCGCGCCGCGCTCGGCTGCCAGCCGCGCCGACAGGCCTTCAATCGTGCCGCGCAGCTCTATCGCTTCAGACACATCGCGCTCGGAAAAAGTACGCACCGCAAAACCGCCGTTGGGCAGCGATTCCAGCAGGCCTTCCTGCTCCAGCCGCATCAGCGCGGCGCGTATCGGCGTGCGCGAAACGCCCAGCTTTTCGACGATGGACAGCTCGGCGATGCGCGCGCCCCCGGGCAGCTCGCCCGCCAGGATCATCTCGCGCAGCTGCAGCTGCGCCCTCACCTGCGCGCTTTCCAGGCTGTTGTTGGGTACGGCGGCGGGGTTGGCGGCGTTGGCCATAGGGAGTGCTTTCACCATGGGGTTCAGGCCGCGAGGCGTATCGGGATCACAGGTGCCGGCGGCGTTTCCTGCGCGACCATGCGATCTATCAGCCGCCTGGCCCACATGGAGCCGGCGTCGATGTTGAGGTTGTAGAACTGGTGGTCCGGGTGTTCCTCGATCGCGACCTGCTGGGCCTCCAGCACATGCTCGTCCTCGCGGAAGATGCCGGCCACGCCCTCGCGCAACTGGTGTGTCAGGCGTTGTTCGCCCAGGCAGTAGTTGCGCGCGAAGGCCCAGAAGTAGTGGCAGCTGCCGTCGGTCTCGGGTGTCACGGTGTTCAGCACAAAGCCGTTGACGCCCTTGCTGCGGTCGCCCGGCTGTCCGTCTTTGGGCGGCGCGCCCGAGCCGGCCTCGGCCACGCCGACGTCGATGTTCACGGTACAGGGCCCTTCAAACCGGATGATCTGCCAGCGGTCCACCTTGCCCTTGTAGCCGCGCGCATGCTCGATCTGGCCGGCCCAGAAAGGCGGCGCGTCGATGTTTTCCATCCAGCGCGTCACCGTTGCCGTGCGGTCGCCGTGCGTGGCCACAAAGGGCGCTTCGGCCACGGCGCGCTGGCCTATGCTGGAGCCGTGCACAAAGGTCTCGTGGGTCAGGTCCATGAGGTTGTCCACCACCAGGCGGTAGTCGCACTTCACGGTGATCAGCTTGCCGTCGCCGGCCCAGGCCGGGTCGTCGTTCCAGTGCATGTCGGGCACCAGCGCCGGGTCCGCCTTGGCCGGGTCGCCAGGCCAGATCCAGACGAAGCGGTGTTTTTCCACCACCGGAAAGGCGCGCACGCAGGCCGAGGGGTTCAGGGTTTCCTGGCTGGGCATATGGGTGCAGCGGCCCTGGGCGTTGTAGACCAGGCCGTGGTAGCCGCAGGTCACTTCGTCGCCGTACAGCGAGCCCATGGACAGTGGCAGCAGCCGGTGCCAGCAGGCATCCTCCAGCGCGGCCACCTGGCCGTCGGTGCGGCGGAACATCACGAGTTTTTGCTTGCAGATGGTGCGCGCCAGCAGCTTGCGGCCGACTTCGACGTCATAGGCGGCGGCATACCAGGCGTTGAGCGGAAAAGTGGGTTTTTTAGCATCCATGGATACTCAATGTATACATAAATGCCAAAAAAACCAAGTAAAAGGCCAAAATTCAGGGTAAATACGGAGTCATTGTATTCAATGAGGGTGCTTCCAGCTGGAATACCATGGCACCTGTATCTGCCAACTCGCCAACTCTGGAGACTTTCCCATGACCGCCAAACTACCCGCCCGTTATGACCACGTCGGCAGCTTTCTGCGCCCGCAATATCTGCTGGAAGCCCGCGAGCAGAAAGCCAAGGGCCAGATCACGCCCGAACAGCTGCGCAAAGTCGAAGACCAGGCCATCACCGAAATCGTGAAGTTCCAGGAGGACGTGGGTCTCAAAAGCATCACCGACGGCGAATTCCGCCGCACTTACTTCCACATCGATTTCCTGGAGCAGATCGGCGGCGTGAAGACCGACATCCCGGTCACCATACAGCGGCCCGATGGCAGCATGGAACTGGCGCCGCCCGTGATGCGCGTGATCGACAAGGTGCGCCACGTGAAGGACATCCAGCTCGCCGACTTCCAGTACCTCAAAAGCCAGGTCAGCGCGGGCAACACCCCCAAGGTCACCATTCCCTCGCCCACCATGCTGCACTTTCGCGGCGGCCGTGCCGGTATCAGCAAGGACGCCTATCCCGAGCTCGAGCCGGATTTTTATGACGACGTGGCCAAGGCCTATGGCGACGAGTTGCGCAGCCTGGCCGCGGCCGGCTGCACCTATGTGCAAATGGACGACACCAATCTGGCCTACCTCTGCGACGAAAAAATGCGCGAAGCAGCGCGCCAGCGCGGCGACGACCCCAACGAGCTGCCGCACCGCTACGCGAAGTTCATCAACAAGGTGGTCGCGCAAAAACCCGCCGGCATGACCCTGGCCATGCACCTGTGCCGCGGCAACTTCAAGAGCACCCATGCCGCGGCCGGCAACTACGAGCCGGTGGCCGAAGCGCTGCTCAAGGAGATGGACCTGGACGCTTACTTCCTCGAGTACGACGACAGCCGCAGCGGCGACTTCCGGCCGCTGCGCTACCTGCCCAAGGGCAAGACCGTGGTGCTGGGCCTGGTCACTACCAAGTTCGGCGAAATGGAAAGCAAGGACGACCTGAAGCGCCGCATCGAGGACGCCGCAAAATACGCACCGCTGGAGCAGCTCGCGCTGTCACCGCAGTGCGGCTTCAGCAGCACGGTGCACGGCAACAACATCGCCGTCGAGGCGCAGCGCAACAAGCTGCGGCTGGTGGTCGAAACGGCACAAGAGGTCTGGGGCACGGCTTGAGCTGTATCCCCCGGCCCCACTGAGCGCTAGGCGCCCGCCGCTGCGGGCGCGGCCGTACGCCGGCCGCCCCAGCGCTGCCACTGTCACGTGCACCACGTAATCGCTGGCGGTTTTCTTCAGCGTTGGCAAATTGGCGCGTAAAAGCTCAGTCATCAGCTTCTCCTTGGGATGGCTTGAAAATAGCTTCAATAGATTGACTTTCATTGAGCAATAGAAAGTCACTAAGTCAATCGCCAATTGATTTGCCCTAGGCGATGCATAGGCCGGGCGGCTGCGAAGGTCGATAAAGACAATTGTTACAACTCTCGGGTGCCCGGGCGGGCACCGGGGTTCAACATCGGTTCTCACCAAAAAAGTGTGAAAAAACAAACAGATACGCGTTAAACATATGCTCTGAACAGGGAAACTGTTGGACAGAGTGAACCCAAAGGACTACAACCGGTTTACAACATTTTGTTGCACTCTGGCTTAAGGGTTTGCACTTGTCCCGTCCTGCTGTTTTGATGTTCCGGGCTCCGGCCTGGTTTGTATTGGCTGCTTGCGCCGCCGGGGTTGCGCCTGCGCTGGCGCAAATCCGGCCGGACGCCGGCATCCTGCTCGAGTCGCCGGGGTCGCTGCCCATGCTCCCGCAACGCAGCGAGCCGCCGCTGGAACTGCGGCCACCCCAGGCCACGCCACCCGCCCCCGGTGCCGCGCGCATCACACCGGCGGCCTTCAACTTCACCGGCAACACGGTGTTCTCCAGCGAGCTGCTCGCCGCCCTGCTCGCGTCCCGCCTGAACCAGCCCACCGACATGGCCGGCCTGAGCGAAGCGGCCAACAGCGTCAGCGCCTACTACCGGCAAAAGGGTTACCTGCTCACGCAGGCCTATTTGCCTGAGCAGGCTTTCGCCGCCCAGGGCGGCAGTGTCACCATCGCCGTTCTTGAAGCGCACGTGGGCCGCGTCACGGTGCGCGTGGAAGGCTCCGGCATTTCGCAGGCCTTCGCCGAAAGCCTGGTGGCCGGCCAGTTGAAGACCGGCGACGCCGTCACCGAATACGCGCTCGACAAACCCGTGCTGCTGCTGCGCGACCTGGCCGGCTTTGAGGCCGCCGCGACCGTCCAGCCCGGCGACCGCCTGGGCCAGGCCGATGTGCTGGTCACCGTCCAGGCCAAGGGCCCGCGCATGGACGGCTCGGTCAGCATCGACAACCACGGCGCACGCACCGCCGGCGCCGTGCGCGCCGTGCTCAACGCCAACATCAACAACCTGCTGGGTCGCGGCGACGTGCTGGCATTGAGCGCCCAGCACAGCGACCAGGCCGGCTCCGCCCTCTACCGCATCGGCTACACCGTGCCCGTTGGCAACCATGGCACGCGGCTGGGCCTGAGCCTGGCGCGGCTCGATTACACGCTGGGCAAGCAGTTCGAGGCGTTGGGCGCCAGCGGCAGCGCCGACATCGCGGGCATCAGCCTGTCGCAGCCCCTGCTGCGCGGGCGCGGCGCAAATGTGTACGGCTTCGTCAGCGCGGAACAAAAAAAGCTGGTCGATGAAACCCGCACGCCCGCGTTGAAAAGCGAACGCGACATCACCGCGCTCAGGCTGGGCCTGGCAGGCAATTTCGTCGACGAAGCGATGGGCGGCAGCGGCCTGAACAACTATGCCCTCAACCTCACGTTCGGCCGCCTCACGCTCAATGCGGCCGACCAGGCGCTGGACGACGGCCTGGGCGGCCTGCGCACGGCGGGCGGCTTCAGCAAGCTGAATCTGGAATTCCAGCGCTCGCAGTTTTTTGACGCACCCTATAGCTTCCATCTGGCTGCCCAGGCCCAGCTGGCCTCCAAAAACCTCAGCTCGGCCGAAAAAATGGTGCTGGGCGGCCCCAATGGCGTGCGCGGCTACCCGGTGGGTGAAGGCGTGGGCGACGCCGGCTTCCTGCTGAATCTTGAGGCACGCTACCAGTTCCCCCAGGCGCCGTGGGGCGAGCCCCTGACCTTGCTGGCCTTCTACGACTTCGGTCGCGTGCGCTTCAACCAGAACGGCCCCACCCTGCCCACCAACACCAACACCCTGAGCTTGGGCTCCTTCGGCGTGGGCGCCACGCTGGGCCGGCCCGGAAAGTTCCTCATCAAGAGCTACCTGGCCTGGCGCACCACACCCGCGCAGCCCTCCACCGGCGATCCGGACCGCGCACCGCGCGCCTGGCTCTCGGCCCAGACCTGGTTCTAGTACTGCAACCTGAAAGTATCGAAACATGAAAGCGCGTCTTCGCACCCATGGCCGCGTTGCAATCCTTGCGAAGGCGTCCAGCCTTCGCTGCGGCTTGCGCCTTGCCCTGGGCGCGAATCCATCACTTTCATTGTGTTTCGCTACTTTCGGGTTGCAGTACTAGCCCCCCTTCATTCCGAATGCCCATCATGACCGCCACTGCATCCAGCACCCACGCCGCCTACCGACCCTGGGCTGTGCGTACCGTGGTGGTCAGGATCTCGCGCAAGCTGCGCGCCACCTACCGCATCCGCAGCGGCCGGCGCCTGTCGCAGCTGCTTGCAACGCTGCTGGCCGCCGTCTCGCCCTGGGCTACCGCCTTGCCCGAAGGCGCGCAGGTCGTGGCCGGCCAGGCCAGCGTCAGCACGCCCTCGGCCAATGCCATGGTGGTCAACCAGGCCAGCGACAAGGCCGTGCTCAACTGGCAAAGTTTCAACATAGGCGCCGGCCAGTCCATGCAGTTCGTGCAGCCCGGCGTTTCGTCCGTCGCGCTGAATCGCGTCATCGGCAACGGTGCCTCGTCCATCTTCGGCTCACTGAGCGCCAACGGGCAGGTCTTCCTGGTCAATCCTTCGGGCGTGATGTTCGCGCCCGGCGCGCAGGTCAATGTGGGCGGCCTGGTTGCCTCCAGCCTGGACATCAGCAACGGCGACTTCATGGCCGAGCGCTACAGCTTCAGCGGCACGGGAACGGGCGCCGTCAGCAACTACGGCAGCATCAATGCCGCGCGCGGCGGCTATGTGCTGCTGGCCGCGCCGCAGGTCACCAACACCGGCGCCATCAGCGCCGAGGCTGGTTCCGTCGGCCTGTTGGCAGGCTCGCGTGTGTCGGTTGACGCTTCAGGCGCGGGGCTGGTGCGCTTCTCGGTGGACGCCGCGGCCGCACAGGCCGCGATCAACAACAGCGGCAGCATCTCCGCCGCGGGCGGCCAGGTGGCCGTGCTGGCCAGCGCCATGGGCGACGCGATGGCGACCGTCATCAACCAGTCGGGCATCATCCGCGCCAACTCGGCGGTGGAGCGCAACGGCACAATTGTGCTGAGCGGCGGCGGCACCGGCGTGGTCCGTGTTTCGGGCACGCTGGACGCCAGCGGCGCGGTGGCAGGCCAGAGCGGCGGCACGGTGCAGGTGCTGGGCGACAAGGTGGCGCTCGACAGCGGCGCTTCCATCAATGTGTCCGGCGCCGCGGGCGGCGGCACCGCGCTGGTGGGCGGCGATTACCAGGGCGGCAATGCGGCCGTGCAGAACGCCTCGCGCACCTACATCGCGGCGGGCGCGGCGATACGCGCCGACGCGACCGACAGCGGCAACGGCGGCAAGGTGGTGGTCTGGGCCGATGGCGACACCCGCCACAGCGGCGCCATCAGCGCACGCGGTGGTGTGAACGGCGGCGACGGCGGTTTTGTCGAGGTCTCGGGCAAACAGCAGCTGGACCTGCACGGCAGCGTTGACGTGGCCGCGCCGGCCGGCACCGGCGGGCGGGTGCTGTTGGACCCGCAGGACATCCTGCTCAACGCCTCGGTCCAGCCCTCGCCACCCAACAATGCCGACGGCACGCCCGACGTGGCTTTCGCCGACCCACCGGCCGCGAGCACCTACACCATCCAGGTCGCCGACGTCACCGGCTACAGCGAGCTCTACCTGCAGGCCACGAACAACATCACGCTGGCCAATGCGCTGGCCATGACGGCGGGCAACAAGGTCCGCTTTGAAGCCGGCAACACGATTGCCCTGAATGCCGCGCTGACGGCCTCCGGCGGCGTGAACCTCTCGGCGGCCAGCATCACCAGCATGGCGGCCGGCACCATCACCACCACCGGCGCGGCCAACACCAATGCCGGCAACGTCACCCTCAACGCCACCGGCACCATCAACCTGGCCGGCGCCATCACCGCCACCGGTGGTGCGGCCGGCGCCGGCAACCCGGGCCGCAGCGGCGGTGTCGTCAGCATCACAGGTGCGGGCGTCACGGTTGCCGCCATCACGGCCAACGGCTCCGCCGGATCGGGCGCGGGGCAAACCGGCGGCGCCGGCGGCAACATCGGCATTACCTCCACCAATGGCATCTCCGCTACCGGCGCCCTCACGGCCAGCGGCGCCAGTGGCGGCGCCGGCCCTTCGGTGGGCGGCAACGCGGGCAGCATCAGCGTGGCCAACAGCGGCGCCGGCAATATCGCCATCGGCGCGCTCACCGCGAGCACCGGCAATGCCGTGACCACAGGCGTGGGCGGCACGGCCGGCAGCATCTCGGTCACCAACAGCGCCGCCGGCGCCAGCCTGGGCACCGGCAACATCACCACGACCGGCGGCGCCAACGGCGACGGTGGTTCGGTCACGCTCAACTCTGCCGGTGCGCTGAGCGCGGGCACTGTCACCAGCAGCGGCGGCGGGACGCTGGCCAATACCTCGGGCCGCAATGCCGGCGCGATCAATATCACGGCAGCCGGCGCCATCACCGCGCTGGGCGCCGTGGCGGCCAGCGGCACCGGCGCCAACACGGCCGGCAACGGCGGCAATGCGGCCGCGGTTTCCATCACCGCGACAGGCGGCATCGCCGGTGCGGCCATCAGCGCCAGCGGCGGGGCCGGTGCGGGCGCCAATGCATCAGGCGGCAATGCCGCCGCCATCACCGTGACCAACAGCGGAAGCGGCAACCTGGTCACCGGTGCCCTGACGGCTCAAACCGGCGCGGCCACCGGCACCGGCGTTGCGGGCACAGCCGGCAGCCTGGCCGTCACCAACAACGCGGCCGGCGGCAACCTCAACACCGGGGCCATCAACACCGCGGGCGGCGCGGGCGGCAATGGCGGCGCGGTCACATTGGCCTCGCAGGCCGGTGTCACCGTGAGCGGTACCCTGGGCACCAGCGGCACCGTGCTGGCTGCCGGCACGCGCGCCGGCAGCAACGCCGGCAACGTCACCATCACGGGTGTCAACCGTTCCGTCACCGGCGCCATCACGGCCAGCGGCAGCGCGGCCAACGGCACCAACCAGGCCGGCGGCAATGCCGGTGTGGTCAGCATCACCGGCAGCGGCACACTGGGCACCGTGGCCATCGCGGCCTCGACCGGCGGCGCCACCGGCACAGGCGCCGGCGGTACGGCCGGCAGCATCACACTGAGCGGCACAACGGTCGTGGCCGGCGCGCTGACCACCACGGGCGGCGCCAATGGCGACGGCGGCAATATCAGCGCCACCTCGACGGCCGGCGTGCTGACGACGGGCGCCATCATCACCAGCGGCGGCACGGCCAATGCGGGTACCTCGGGACGCAATGCAGGCAGCGTGACGCTGCAGGCTACGGGCGGCCTGCTCACCGGCACCACCATCACCGCCAGCGGCACCAACGGCACCCTCACGGGTGACCAGGCCGGCGGCAACGGCGCGGCGATTTCCATCACCGGCAACAGCGGCATCACGGTCACCAGCCTGGTGGCCAGCGGCGGCTCGGCGGTCGGTACCAACGCGGCCGGCGGCAATGCCGGCAGCATCACCCTCAACAACAGCGGCAGTGGCAATATCAACACCGGTACCCTGATCGCGCAGACCGGCAATGCGCTGGGTACAGGCGCGGGCGGCACGGCCGGCAGCGTCAGCGTCACTAACACCGCCGCCGCAGGAACACTCTCCACCGCGGCCATCACCACCACCGGCGGGATCAAGGGCAACGGCGGCAACGTCAGCCTGTCAGCCCTGGGCCAGGTGTCCGTGCTCAACAACAACATCAACACCAGCGGCGGCGTCACGGTCAGCGGCCTGGCCGGCCGCAATGCCGGCACGGTCACCATCAGCGGCGCCGGCCTCAACATGGGCACAGGCACCATCACGGCCAGTGGTGGCGCGGCAGCGGCCACGTCCAACCAGAAGGGCGGCAGCGGTGCAGCCGTCAGCGTCACGAGCACCGATGCCGTGACCATCAGCACCATTACCGCCAGCGGCGGCGCGGGCGGCACAACCAACGGTGACGGCGGCGATGCCGGCAGCATTACGGTACAGAACAATTCGGCCACGACGGGCGCGATTGCACTGGGCGCGCTCACGGCGCGCACAGGTGCAGCGGCGGGTACAGGCGCGGGCGGCGCGGCCGGTAGCATCAGCGTCAGCAACGGCGCGGCCGGCGCCAACCTCAGCACTGGTGCCATAGACAGCAGCGGTGGTGCCGGCGGCAATGGTGGTGCGGTCACGCTGGCCTCCCAAGCCGGCGTCACGGTCACCGGAACACTAAACACCAGCGGCACGGTATTGGCCGGCGGCACCGGCGCCGGCCGCAGCGCCGGCAACATCACGGTGACCGGCGCCAACCGCTCCGTCACGGGAGCCATCACGGCCAGCGGCAGCGCCGGCCTGGGCACCAACCAGGCCGGTGGCAATGCCGGTGTTGTCAGCATCACAGGCAGCGGCACGCTGGGCACCAACACCATCAACGCCTCCACGGGCGCGGCCACCGGCACAGGCACGGGCGGCACAGCCGGCAGCATCACGCTGGGCGGCACAGCACTCAACGTCGGCGCGCTGACCACCACGGGTGGCGCCAACGGGGACGGCGGCAATATCAGCGCCACGTCAACAGCCGGCGTGCTGACGACGGGCGCTGTCATCACCAGCGGCGGCACGGCCAATGCGGGCACCTCGGGACGCAATGCAGGCAGTGTGACGCTGCAGGCCGCAGGCGGTTTGCTCACAGCAACCACTGTCACCGCAAGCGGCAGCAATGGCACGCTGACGGGCGACCAGGCCGGCGGCAATGGCGCGGCCATCAGCATCACCGGCAACACCGGCATCACGGTCACCAACCTCGCGGCCAGCGGCGGCGCCGCGGTGGGCACCAACGCGGCCGGCGGCAACGCCGGCAGCATCACGGTCAACAACAGCGGCAGCGGCAGCGGCAGCGGCAACGTCAGCACCGGCACTTTGACCGTGCAAACCGGCAACGCGCTGGGCACGGGCGCCGGTGGTGCGGCCGGCAGTATCAGTGTGGCCAACACGGCGGCTGGCGGGACCCTCTCCACCGCGGCCATCACCACCACAGGCGGCACCAAGGGCAATGGCGGCAATGTCAGCCTGTCGGCGCAGGGCCAGGTGTCCGTGCTCAATAACAACATCACCACCAGCGGCGGCACCACGGTCAGCGGCCTGGCCGGCCGCGATGCGGGCAGCGTCACCATCAGCGGCGCCGGCCTCAATATGGGCACAGGCACCATCACCGCTTCCGGCGGCGCGGCAGCGGCCGGCGCCAATGAAAAAGGCGGCAGCGGCGCGGCCGTTAGCATCACAACAACCGCAACGGTCACCACGGCGGCTATCACCGCCAACGGCGGCGCGGGCGGCACAACCAACGGCGACGGCGGCAATGCCGGCAGCATCAGCCTGGCCAACACGGTGGCCGGCAATATCACGACAGGCGCGCTGGCCGCGCAAAGCGGCAATGCGGCGGGCACCGGCGCGGGCGGCACGGCGGGCAGCATCAGCGTGAGCAATGCCGCGGGCAACCTCACAACCGGCACGCTTACCACCACGGGCGGCACCTCCGGCCACGGCGGCAATGTCATTGCCTCGGCCGCAGGCGGCATCGCGACGGTCGGCACCATCACCACCAGCGGCGGCGCAACCACCGGCACAGCCAACGGCCGCAATGCCGGCACGGTAAGCATCAGCGGCGCGGGCGTTACCACGGCCGCGATCACCGCCAACGGCAGCAACGGCAGCACCACGGGTGCGGGCGGCAACGGCGGTGCGATCACCGTGAACTCCACGGCGGCCATCAGCAGCACCGGCACGCTCACCGCGATCGGCGGCAACGGCGTGGGTGCCAACCAGGCCGGCGGGCAAGGCGCGGCGGTGTCGCTGGCGTCCACCGGCGGCAATTTGGCTGTCGCCGCAATCACCACCACGGGTGGCAACGGCGGCACGGGGGTGGCGGCGGGCGGCAACGCGGGCAGCATCACGCTCGATGCGGCGGGCGCAGCGCCCACCATCACGCTGGCCGGCGGCCTCACGGCGCTGGGCGGCAACCAGGTCGGCGGTGCGGTTTCGGGCGCCGGTGGCGCGATCCGCATCAAGGACGATGCCCTGCTCAACGCGGCCAGCATCACGCTGGACTCGCGCGGCGGCAATGCCGGCGCGGGCGTAGGCGCCAACATCCAGTTGGACGGCGCGGTCAACAGCCTGGCTTCGGGCCGTGCGCTGGTGCTGCAGGCAGGCAACGGTGACGTGGCGATCAACGGCACTACCGGCGCGAGCCTGGCCCTGTCGGCACTGACCGTGACCGCCAACGACATCGCCATGGGCGCCATAGGCGGCGCCTCGGCAGGCGTCACCGGCGCCACCTCGCTGACGGCCACCACCGCCGGCGCTGACACCGGCGACATCAGCCTCAACGGCGCACTTAACGTCAATGCGCTGACTCTGACGGCGGGAAGCGCTCTCACGCAGACCGGCGCCATCAAGGCCACCACCGCGACCCTGACGGCGGGCGCCGGCAACAACATCACGCTGAACAATGCGGGCAATGATTTCACCGGCGCGGTGACAGTGGTGTCGGGGCTCAACGTCAGCCTCACGGATGCCAATGCGCTGGCGCTGGGCGCGTCCACGGTCTCGGGCACGCTGGCCGTGAACACCAGCGGCGCCATCACGCAAACCGGCGCGCTCACCGTGACCGGCGCGACCACGCTGGCGGCCGGCACGGCCAACGACATCACGCTGGCCAATGCCGGCAACAATTTCTCCAGCGTCGCCGTCACCAGCGGCAACAACGTCTCGCTGCGCGACAGCAACGCCATCGTGCTGGGCACGTCCACGGCCAATACCAGCTTGACGGTCGCGGCCGGCGGCGCCATCACCCAGACCGGCGCCATCACCGCACCCACGCTGTCGGCCAAGACGCTGGTCAATGCCGGTGCCGCGATCACACTGAACAACGCGGGCAACGAGGCCGCCAGCGTCGATCTGCGCGCGCGCGATGCCGCCGACACGGTCAATGCCGCAGGTGCAATTTCCTACCGCGACGCCACCGGCTTCAACGTGGCCGCGATCAACACCACGGCAGCGCTGGCGCTGCAGTCGGGCGGCAACATCACGCAGTCGGGCGCCGTGACGGCTGCCTCGCTGGCAGTGGCCGGCACCGGCGCCGGTTCGCTGAACTTCGGCACCCAGGCCAACAATATCGCCACCCTCAACGCCATCACGGCGGCGGGCGGCTTCGCGCTGAATAACGGCAACAACAGCACGGTGGTGGCGGGCAATATCAGCACCACCAACAGCGCTGTCGCCATAGACACCGGCACGGGCACTTACACGCAGAATGCCAACATCGACGTGGCTGCCGGCAGCGGGCCCATCACCGTCACGGCCGATACGGTCGCCATCGCCGCGAACACCGGCAACAACGCGCTGGCCACCAGCGGCGTGCTCACGCTCAAGGCCAAGACCGCTAGCCGCGCCATGTCACTGGCCGGCGCGTCCGGCTTTGACCTCACGGCCGCGGAAATCACCGCCTTCGCCACGGGCGCCACCGGCCCCATCGTCATCGGCGACACGGCCAGCACGGGCGTGATGACAATCGGCGGGCCGGTCGCCCTGGCCGGCAAGACGCTGACGCTCAATGCCGGTTCCATCACCGATGTGGGCGTGCAGACCATCACCGCGCAGAACGTCTCGCTCAATGCCAACGGCCAGATCGGCACGGACGCCAGCAACGGCATAGACATCGCGGCCACCAACCTCAGCGTCAACACCACGGGCAATGCCAATGCCTTTGTGCGCAGCGCGGGCGCCGTCAACCTGGGCGTGGGCGCCACAGCCTCGAATGTGGGCAGCGGCACGCTGGACCTGGTGGCGGCGGGCGCGGTCAGCCAGACGGCGGGCACGGGCAACATCACGGCCGGCACGCTCAAGGTCAAGACCCTGGTCAACGCCGGCGGCGCCATCACGCTCAATAACAGCGGCAATACCAACACCGCCATCAACCTGCAGTCGCGCAACGCCGCGGACACGGCCAATGCGGCGGGGGCCATTCAGTACGGCAGCGCCGCCGGATTTGACGTGGCGGCACTGGCCACCACAGCCAACGCCACCTTGTCCGCCGGTGCTGCGGTCAGCCAGTCGGGCGCCATTGCCGCCTCCGGGCTTGCGCTCACAGGCGCAGGCGGCTACACGCTCGCAAACGCAGGCAACGCCGTCACGACGCTTGCGGCCAATGCCGGCAGCGTGGATTACAAACAGACGGGCGCGCTGATCGTGGGAACCGTGGGCGCTACCGCCGGCGTGACGGCCAGCGGCACGGTCAAAATCGAAACCACCGGCGCGGCCTCCAACCTCACGCTGAACAATGCCGTGAGTTCTTCCGCCACCGGCGATGCCGTGGTGCTCAAGGCCGGCAGCTCCAATGCGGCCGGCGTCAGCACCGGCGGCCAGCTCATCAACAACGTGGGTGTGGGCGGCATCGTGGCCGCCTCCGGCCGTTACCTGGTCTACAGCGGCGACCCGGGCACCACGCTCGAGGGCGTCACCGGCTACAGCAAGCGTTACAACAGCGATGCCAGCTATGTGCCGGCCGGCGGCGCCAACACCTTCCTCTACCGCATCGCGCCGACCCTGACCGTCACGGCCGACAACAAGACCAAGGTCTATGGCGACAGCAATCCGCTGCTGACCGGTGTGGTCAGCGGCCTGATCGACGGCGACACCGCCGCCGGTGTGGGTGTTGGTTACAGCACCACCGCGGTGGACAGGACGGCCGTCGCCGCCGGCCCGGTGGCCATCACCGCCGGCGCCACCAACAACGAAAACTACACCCTGGCCCTGACCAACGGCGCCTTGACCATCACCCAGCGGGCCCTGACCGTCACGGCCACCGGCCAGAACCGTGTCTACGACGGCGGCAGCGCCGCCGCCGTGACGCTGGCCGACAACCGCCTGGCCGGCGATGTGCTCACCGCCAGCAACACCTCGGCTGCCTTCCTCGACAAGAATGTGGGCATCGCCAAGACCGTCAACGTGGGCGGCATCAGCATCAGCGGCACCGATGCCGGCAACTACAGTGTCAACACCACGGCGGCCACCACAGCCGACATCACGCAGCGCGCCCTGACGGTCAGCGCCACGGGAAGCAACAAGGTTTACGACGGCAACACCACCGCCGGCGTGACCCTCGCTGACAACCGCGTCGGTGGCGACGTGCTGACCATCAGCAACACCGCCGCCAACTTTGCCGACAAAAATGTCGGCGCCGGCAAGACGGTGAGCGTGAGCGGCATTGCCGTCACAGGCACTGATACCGGCAACTACAGCTTCAACACCACGGCAGCCACCACGGCCGACATCACGCAGCGTGCCCTTACGGTCAGTGCCACCGGCCAGAACCGGGTCTACGACGGCGGCACCGTTGCCACCGTCACCTTGTCCGACAACCGCGTTGCGGGCGATGTGCTCAGCGCCAGCAATACCGCTGCCAGCTTCGCCGACAAGAATGTGGGAACCGGCAAGGCCGTCAGCGTAAGCGGCATAGCCATTACCGGCACCGATGCGGCTAACTACAGCGTCAACACCACGGCGACCACCACGGCCAACATCACGCAGCGTGCCCTCACGGTCAGCGCCACGGGAAGCAACAAGGTTTACGACGGCAACACCACGGCCGGCGTGACCCTGACGGACAACCGTGTCGCGGGCGATGTGCTCGGCACCAGCAACACGGCCGCGAACTTCGCCGACAAGAACGTGGGTATCGGCAAGGCCGTCAGCGTGAGCGGCATAGCCATTACTGGTACCGATGCGGCTAACTACAGCGTCAACACCACGGCGGCGACCACGGCCAACATCACGCAGCGCGCCCTCACGGTCAGCGCCACGGGAAGCAACAAGGTTTATGACGGCAACACCACGGCCGGCGTGACCCTGACGGACAACCGTGTTGCGGGCGACGTGCTCACGGCCAGTAATACCTCGGCCAGCTTCGCAGACAAAAATGTGGGAACCGGCAAGGCCGTGAGCGTGGGCGGTATCGGTATTGCCGGCACGGACTCCGGCAACTACACGTTCAACACCACGGCCGCTACCACCGCCGACATCACACAGCGTGCCCTCACCGTAGGCGCCGCGGCACAAAACAAGGTGTACGACGGCGGCACCGCCGCGACAGTGACGCTGGGCGACAACCGGGTCGCCGGCGACGTGCTCTCCACCAGCAACACGTCTGCGAACTTCACTGACAAGAACGCGGGCATCGGCAAGACGGTGAATGTCAGCGGCATCGCCATCACGGGCACCGACGCCGGTAATTACAGCGTCAACAGCACGGCCGCCACCACGGCCACCATCACGCCGGCCTCGATCGCGAACGTCAGCGGCATCACCGCCGCCGACAAGGTGCAGGACGGCACCACGGCCGCCACGCTGGCGACCGGCGCCGCTGCCTTTACCGGCCGCATTGGCACGGATGTGCTCACGGTGGGCACGGCAACCGGCAATTTCGACACGCCCGCCGTCGGCAGCGGCAAACCCGTCAGCATCACCGGCATCACGCTGTCGGGCGCGGACGCCGGCAACTACGTGCTGCTCAACACCACGGCCGCCACCACGGCCAGCATCACGCCGGCGCCGGCCAACATGGCCGAGCGCACCGGCGACGCGCGTATCGCCAACGGAACGGCGCTGCCGGTGCTGGAGGCCGACGACAGGCGCGAGCAGGCTTTCCGCCGCGCGGCCGGTATACGGCCCGCAACAGAGTTGGCCGGCGCGGCGCAAACGCCGGCTTTCCGCCTGGCGGGTTTTCCCGATACGCGCAACCCCGACGGCCCGGCCCAGGCCGATTGCACGGGCGCGGGCAGCCGCGTGGCATGCCTGGCCGACCCGGTGGAGGCAGGCCAGGGGCAGTAAACGGCGCCGTCCGGCGCCGCCTTTCCTTTTCAGCCTGTTTTTGCGGACAGAAATGGCTGCCCAAGCGCCATTTCCCGCGGTTATCATGTGGCCGATAACTCACTTCAAAGGGAGCGCGCCATGGCCTTAATGGACTTCATCAAGAAACAGTTCATCGACATCATCCAGTGGACCGAGGCCGGTGACGGCACCCTGGCATGGCGCTTCCCGATGGCCGACATGGAGATTCAGTACGGCGCTTCGCTGACCGTGCGCGAATCGCAGATGGCGGTGTTTGTCAACGAGGGCAAGGTCGCCGACGTGTTCGGCCCCGGCATGTACAAGCTGACCACGCAGACCATCCCGGTGCTGACCTACCTCAAGAACTGGGACAAGCTGTTCGAGTCGCCCTTCAAGAGCGACGTTTATTTCTTCAGCACGCGCCAGCAGATAGACCAGAAATGGGGTACGCCCCAGCCCATCACCATACGCGACAAGGACTTCGGCGCCGTGCGCCTGCGCGCCTTCGGCAACTACAACTTCCGCATCGCTGACCCCAAGCTTTTCCACACCGAAATCTCGGGCACGCGCGACAGCTACACCACGGCCGACCTCGACGGCCAGCTGCGCGGCCTGGTGCTGCAGAACATTTCCAACGCCATCGCCTCCAGCGAAATCGCCTTCCTGGACCTGGCCGCCAACCAGCTGGCCTTCGCGCAGGCGCTGGTCACGCAGCTCACCCCCGAGTTCGCCAAGATAGGCCTGAAGCTCGAAGGCATGACGGTGCAGAACGTCTCGCTGCCCGAAGAGCTGCAAAAAATCCTGGACCAGAAAATCGGCATGGGCATGGTCGGCAACGACATGGGCAAATTCATGCAGTACCAGACGGCGCAGGCGATTCCCAAATTCGCCGAAGGCGCGGGCGCGGGCGGCGGCATTGCCGGCGACGCCATGGGCCTGGGCGCCGGCGTGGCGCTGGGCCAGGTGCTGGCGCAAAACCTGCAGCAAGGACTGCAGGGCGGAGGCAACGCGGCCCAGGCGGCTGCGGCTGCGGCCGTGAAGCCCGACGACGTGATGGCCACGCTCGAGAAGCTCGGCGAACTCAAGGCCAAGGGCATACTCACGCAGGAAGAGTTCGACGCCAAGAAGGCCGAGCTTTTGAAGAAGCTGGTCTGATGCCGGCGACGCCGCGCATCATTCACTGACAGCCCATCTTGGCATCCGAGCCCCAGCAACGCGCCTACCGCGCGCCGTGCCCCGGCTGCGGCGCGCCCGTTGAATTTCGCAGCGCGCAGTCCACGCACGCGGTGTGCGGCTATTGCCAGAGCACTGTCGTGCGCGACGGCGACACCCTGTCGCGCATCGGCAAGATGGCCGAGCTGTTCAATGACTTCAGCCCGCTGCAGCTGCAGGCCTCCGGTACCTGGCAAGGCCGCAATTTCACGCTGGTCGGCCGGTTGCAATACCAGTACGCGCAAGGCACCTGGACCGAGTGGTACGCGGTACTGGACGACGGCACGGCGGCTTTCCTGAGCGAAGACAACGGCGCTTACGTTTTCAGCCTGCCCACCAGCCTGCAGCGCGCCGTGCCTCCGGCGGAAAATTTCCGCGTGGGTGCGACCACGGCCATCAACGCCAAGCCCTTCAGCGTGGCGTCCAACGAACGTGTATCGCTGCTCTCGGCCCAGGGCGAGCTGCCGCGTCTGCCGGCGCTGGGCTCGCCCTTTGCGATGGTGGAGCTGCGCAGCGCCGACGGCGACGTGCTCAGCGTCGACTACGGCGCGGTGGCCGGCGGCGGCGCGCCCGCGCTGTCGCTGGGCCGCTCCGTGCTGCTGGAGGACTTGAAGCTGACGGGCCTGAAGGATGAATCGGCCAAGGACGAAAGCGGCAAGCAGTTCAGCTGCCCGAACTGCGGCGCGCCGGTCGAGGTCACGCTGGCCGGCAGCAAAAGCATCACCTGCCGCTCCTGCAACAGCATCATCGACCTCACGCAGGGCACGGGCGCCGCGCTCAAGCACGCGATCCAGGACGAGCCCGTCAGCCCGCTGATCGCGCTGGGCACCACGGGTCAACTGCAAGGTGTGCAATGGCAAGTCGTCGGTTTCCAGCACCGCATGGGCTACGAGGCCGACGACCCGGACGAGCAATTCGGCTGGGATGAATACCTGCTCTACAACCAGAAGCGTGGCTTCACGTTTCTGGTGGATTCCGAAGACGGCTGGAGCCTGGTCAAGCCGGTCACGGGCGCGCCCAGCTTCAAGCCCGGCGGCGACAGCGCGACTTATCTCAAAACGACCTACCGGCTGCAAAGCAGCTACCAGGCCGAAACCAGTTATGTGGCTGGCGAGTTCTATTGGCAGGTGCAGCGCGGGCAAAAGACTTTTAACCGCGATTTCGCGAGCGGCAGCGCCCTGCTGTCGCAGGAAGAGTCGCCCAACGAGATCACCTGGTCCAGCGGCAACAAGCTGGACGGCGACCTGGTCGCCAAGGCCTTCAAGCTTGACGGCAAGAAGGACTTGTTCAAACGCTCGGACGCCAAGCCGCTGAGCAGCTCGGCCGGCATGGGCTGCGGCACCATCATCATCGTGGTGCTGCTGATATTGCTGTTTCTGTTTTTGATAGGCCGCTGCTCAAGCTGCGACCCGAAGTACGAAAATTGTTCCTCGTCCAGCAGCTCGCGCAGTTCGGGCGGCTCGTTCGGCGGTTTTTCCGGCGGGGGCGGCCATAAATGAAGGCCGCCTCTTTTTGCTTCTTCATCTTCTGCGCAAGCTGGCAGACCTTTTCTGGAGACCATCATGGGACTTGAATGGCTTAAACCCGCGGCTTTCCTGGGCTCGATCCTGTTCGCGCTGATTGGCGTGATCATCTTCTGGTTGAGCTTTGTCATCATCGACAAGATAACGCCCTATGACCTGTGGCTGGAGATTGTCGAGAAGCAGAATGTGGCGCTGGCGCTGGTTGTGGCCGCGATGGCATTAGGCATCTGCGTAATAGTAGCCGCCGCCATCCACGGCTAGGCTCGTTCCCGGCTACTGCGCGAACTGGGGGCGGCGTTGGCCGGTGCTCGGAATCCTCATGTACCCATAGGTACATTCCGGTTCCTGCGCGCCGTCCGCCTTGCCCGCAGCTCGCTCGCTACGCCCTTGACGCCGTCGTGATACCGGCTCGCTTCGCATCGCCTCACCTGCTTCCTGCTATCACCTCCATCTGTTTTGAACACTGAAACCTCCTCCACCCCCACCCCGCGCCCTCTCGAGGTCGCGTTGCTGGCCAGCGTCTTTGTGGTGGCGGCATGCGGGCTGGTGTATGAGCTGGCGGCGGGGGCTTTGGCTTCTTACCTGCTCGGTGATTCGGTGCTGCAGTTTTCCACCATCATCGGCAGCTACCTGTTCGCCATGGGCATTGGCTCCTGGCTGTCGCGGTTTTTCGAGCGGCAGCTGCCTGCGCATTTTTTGCGCATTGAATTGATGGTGGCATTGGTGGGAGGCGCCCTGCCGGCCCTGTTGTTCCTGGCCAATGCTTACGTGCCCGGCGCATTCCGGTTCTTGCTGTACGCCCTGGTGCTGCTGGTGGGCACGCTGGTGGGGCTGGAGATTCCGCTGGTCATGCGCATACTGCGGCGCAACGTGGCGCTCAAGGAGCTGGTCTCGCAGGTGCTGACCTTCGATTATTTGGGCGCGCTGGCCGTGTCGCTGGCCTTTCCGCTGGTGCTCGTGCCGCAGCTGGGCCTGATACGCACCGGCCTGCTGTTCGGCCTCATGAATGCGGCCGTCGCGCTGTGGGCGCTGTGGCTGTTTCGCGCCGAGCTGCGACACCTCAGGTCGCATGCCGTTGCCTGCTTCGCCGTCTTGTGCGCATTGGCGGCCGGCTTTGTGGGCGCCAACCAGATCACCACGCTGGCCGAAGACCATTTCTACCAGGACCGCGTGGTCTTCACCGCCACCACGCCTTACCAGCGCATCGTGGTGACCAACGGCCGCGGCGGCCACAGGCTGTTCCTCAACGGCAACCTACAGTTTGCCGAGCGCGACGAATACCGCTACCACGAGGCGCTGGTCCACCCGGTGATGAGCGCGCACGGCGCGCCCAAAAAAATCGCCGTGCTGGGCGGCGGCGACGGCATGGCGGTGCGCGAGATCCTCAAATACCCCAGCGTGGAAAGCGTCACGCTGGTCGAGTTGGACCCGGCCATGACGGATCTCTTCAGCCAGCAGCCGGCCTTGAAGCGCCTGAACGGCGAGGCGCTGCTGTCGCCCAAGGTGCGGGTGGTGAATGCCGACGCCTTCCAGTGGCTGGACAAAAGTGCGGACATGTTCGACATCATCATCGTCGACTTTCCCGACCCCACGAATTTTTCGATCGGCAAGCTCTACACCAACTCGTTTTACGCGCTGCTGGACCGGCACCTCTCGGCCAGCGGCTATGCCGTGATCCAGACCACCTCGCCGCTGGTGGCGCGCCGTAGTTTCTGGACGGTGGTGGCCACGCTGGAATCCGTGGGCCTGAGGGCCGCGCCTTATCACGCCAATGTGCCCAGCTTCGGCGAATGGGGTTTTGTGGTGGCCAGCCGCCGGCCCTTCAGCCCCACGACGCAAACAGGCGCCCTGCCTTCCGGCCTGCGTTTCCTGGATGCGCAAACCCTGCCGCTGCTGTTTGATTTCCCGGTCGACATGGCGCGCGTGCCGGCGCCCGTGAACCGGCTCTCCAACCAGGAACTGGTGCACAGCTACGAGCAGGAATGGGGCAAGGTGCTGCGTTGAAGCGCCGCCATTTCCTGGCGACCTCCGTCGCGCTGCCGCTGCTGGGCTGCAAGGGGACCCGGCAGATCGAAGGCGGCTTCCTCGGCGCAAACCATGAACGCGGCCACCTGCTGCGGCCCGGCGAGCCCGGCAAAGGCCGCGCTTGGCCCGCTCCTTCCGTCACCCGGCGCACCCGTGTGCTGATTGCCGGCGGCGGTGTCGCCGGCCTCGCGGCGGCGCGCGCGCTGCGCCTGCGCGGCATGGACGATTTTGCGATGCTGGAGCTGGAGGACAGCGCCGGTGGCAACAGCCGCGGCGGCATGGTCGGCGGCCTGCCTTGCCCGCTGGGCGCGCACTACCTGCCGGTGCCCGGCGACGCCGCGCGCGACGTGCAGGACCTGCTTGAAGAGCTGTCGCTGCGCAGGCGCGTGGCCGGACGCTGGGAGTATGACGAGCGCCACCTGTGCCACAGCCCGCAGGAGCGCCTCTTCATACGCGGTGAATGGCAGGAAGGCCTGCTGCCCCTGCCGGACATGGACATCGCCCTGATGGCCGACTACCAGCGTTTTGCGCGGCTGATGCGGCAAGCTTCAGTCGCCGCGCCTTTTTCGATTCCGCTTTCGGTGAGCGCGCCGGCGCCGCAACACCGCGCCCTCGACGCCCTGACCTTTGAAGCCTGGCTGGACCAGCAGCAGCTCACGCGCGCGCCGCTGCGCTGGTACCTGGACTACTGCTGCCGCGACGACTATGGCGCGGGTCTGGACGCGGTTTCGGCCTGGGCCGGCATCCACTACTTCGCGAGCCGCCACGGCTTCCAGGCGCCCGGCGAGCCACCTTCGGCCGAACGCGATGCCGGCGTGCTGACCTGGCCCGAGGGCAACGGCTGGCTGACCCGCCGGCTGGCCGCGCCGCTGGGCGAGCGCCTGCACACGGGCCGCATCGTGATCCGCGTCGCCGCGAACCGGCACGGCGTGGAAGTCGACGCCTTTAATGCGGCCACGCAATCGGTGGAACGCTGGCAGGCCGAGCAGTGCATCCTGGCCCTGCCGCTCTTTGTGGCCGCGCGTGTCGTCGAAAACCCGCCGCCCGCGCTGCGCGAGGCCGCCGGTCAGCTGCGCTACGCGCCCTGGCTGGTCGCCAACCTGCACATCGCTTCAGCCCTGCACGACAGGCCCGGTGCCGCGCCCAGCTGGGACAACGTGATTTACGGCGACAGCCCCGGCCTGGGTTATGTCGACGCCACCCACCAGAGCCTGCAGGCCGTGCCCGCCGCCACGGTGCTCACCTATTACCGTGCCTTCGGCACAGGCGCGGCCGGCCGCAAAACCTTGTACGAGCAGCCCTGGACGCATTGGCGCGACAGCGTGCTGGCCGAACTGTCCGTGCCGCATCCCGACCTGCCCGGCAAGGTCACGCGCATGGAGGTCATGCGCTATGGGCATGCGATGAGCACGCCGGTGCCGGGCGTTCACAGCAGCTCGGTGCTGCGGGCGCTGCAAGGGCCTTTGCCATTGCCCTGGCGGCGGCTGCATTTTGCGCACAGTGATTTATCGGGGTATTCGGTGTTTGAGGAGGCGTTTACGCAGGGGCATAGGCGGGGAACGGCTTTGAATTTGGGCTGAGTGTGTTTCGGCCGGGCCTCGCGCCGCCGGGTGCGGCGCCCACCGGATAATGCCCCACACCATTGCAAATGATGAAAATCGGGAGGGGAAATCATGTTGGACTTCAGAGTGAACCGAGCCAGGCGCCTGCCGCTGCTGTCATGCTGCCTGCTGGCAACGCTGCTGGCATCCTGCGCCGTCAACAAACAGGCGGCCGATACTGTGGTGTTGACCGGACGCGTGGAAAAAGTCTATGACCCCTGCACCCAGTCGCTGACCAACAATTTCACTGCCAATGTTGATCAACCACCCGGCATCGCGGTCATCGGGAAAGCAATGGAGTCTGTGCTCAAGCCGATCGACAAGGCTTTGGCGCCACGCGAGTGCCTGTTCCTGATACGCCAGACCAATGCCGAGCAGCTTTTTTTCCGGACCAGCCAGAGTTTTGCTGTTGGCAGCTGCGTGAAGGTCTACCTCACGGCCGAAAAAATGCGCGCCTGGAAAAGCATCAACCCCATGCTGACCAACACGCTGGTGGAGCCGGGCTCCGCGATAGAAGCGAGCGTTTGTCCTTGAGCGCGCACGTTGCGCGCAAGCCTCTCAGCCTTTCATCAAACGCTCGATCTCATCCCCATCCACCGGAACCCCGCGCGTCATCAATTCACATCCCTTGGCCGTGACCAGCGCGTCATCCTCAATCCGGATACCAATGTTCCAGAACTCCTTGGGAACGTTCTTCCCGGGGCGTACATAGAGGCCGGGCTCTATCGTCATCACCATGCCTGGCCGCAAGATGCGCGAAGGCTTGCGCATGATGGGCTGGCCCATGGCGTCCTTGTCGGGGCGGGGTTTGCTGCCGGGCTCGGTGTAGTCGCCGCAATCGTGCACGTCCATGCCCATCCAGTGGCTGGTGCGGTGCATGTAAAACTGGCGGTACGCGCCTGACTCGAGCACGTCGTCGACCTTGCCGTGTTTGGACTTGGGCAGCAGGCCGGTGTCGAGCATGCCCTGGGCCAGCACGCGCAGCGCGGCCTCGTGCGGATCGTTAAAGCGTTTGCCGGGTTTGGTGGCCTTGACGGCGGCGTACTGGGACTCCACCACGATGTCGTACAGCCTGCGCTGGGCCGGCGTGAATGTACCGCCCGCCGGGAAAGTGCGTGTGATGTCGCTGGCGTAGCCGTCGAGCTCGCAGCCGGCATCTATCAGGCACAGCTCGCCGGCCTTGAGTTCGGCGTCGCCGGCGCGGTAGTGCAGCACGCAGGCATTGGCGCCTGCCGCCACGATGCTGGTGTAGGCCGGGAACTGCGAGCCGTGGCGGCGGAACTCGTGCAGCAGTTCGGCCTCCAGGTGGTATTCGCGCAGGCCGCCCTTGACGGGATTGCGCAGCATGGCCGCCGAGGTTTGCATGGCCCGCACATGCGCGCCGGCTGAAATTTTTCCGGCGCGGCGCAGGGTGGCGATCTCGTGGCTGTCCTTGAAGAGACGCATCTCATCGAGCACGCCGCACAGGTCGTTGCGGCTTTGCGGGCACTCGTCGCCCAGGCGCACGCGGGCGCGCACCTTGTCCAGCCAGCCGTCCACGCGCGCGTCCAGGCCCTCGTGCGTGGCAAACGGAAACCATACCGACTTCTTGTTGGCCAGCAGGGTAGGCATCTGCGCATCCAGCGCCTCAGTGCTGAAGGCCGCGTCCACGCCCAGCCGGGCCGGCGCGGCCTTGGGGCCCAGGCGTATGCCATCCCAGATTTCGCGCTCCAGGTCCTTGGGGCGGCAAAACAGCGTGGTCTTGCCGCTGGCGTCTATTACCAGCCAGCTTTCGGGCTCGTCAAAGCCGGTCAGGTAATAAAAGTAGCTGTCGTGCCGGTAAGGAAAGTCGGTGTCACGGTTGCGCGGGTATTCGCGCGCGGTCGGCAGCAGGGCAACCCCGCCGCCGGCTGCTTTGAGCGCGCGGGCCACGGCGGCACGGCGTTTCTGGTAAATCGTGGTGGTGCTCATGGTGGGCTGCGCTTTGTTTAGGTTGTTGCTCAGTGTGTGGTGCTTGCCTGGTTCAGCTCGTCCAGCCGGGCTGGCGTGCCCACGTCGGTCCAGGACCCGGGGTACAGCTCGGCGCTGACCCGGCCATTGTCCATCGCCGCGCGCAGCAGCGGCGCCAGTGGGGCTTTCAGGCCCCGCGGGTTGCCGAAGGGCATCGTGTCGAAGAATTCCCGGCGATAAAGGCCAATGGTGCTGTAGGTGAACCTGGGCTCAACGCTATCTTTGGGCAGGTTCAGCGCCACGCCGTCAGTACCCAGGCCGAAATCGCCCTGGGGGTTGTGGGGCGGGTTGGGCACCAGCCAGAGATGCGCCAGCTTGCCGCCGGCGGCAAACCGGTCCACCGCGGCCTGCGTGAATTCAAAGCCCGGCACAAACACGTCGCCCGCCAGCAGCCAGAACACATCGCCCAGCAGCGGCAGCGCGCGCGCGATGCCGCCGGCGGTTTCCAGCGCGCCGCCGAAGTCGATGCCTTCGTGCGAATAGGCAATGGACAACAAGGGCGCGCGGCTTGGCTGGCGGAAGTGGTTTTCAATCTGCTCACCGAGCCAGGCGGTGTTGACCACCAGGTCGGTGAAGCCGCCGCGCGCCAGCGCCTCGGCGTGCCAGTCAATCAGCGGCTTGCCGCGCACCTTGAGCAAGGGCTTGGGCGTGCTGTCGGTCAGCGGGCGCATGCGCTCGCCGCGGCCGGCGGCCATGATCATGGCTTTGATGGGTGCAGAGGGCATGGCGGCAGTTTAACGGGAGCCGCTCATGCAGAATGCATGGCCACCGCAACCCGAAAGCCTGACGATGATTCCTCCCGAGATCCGCGCTGAGATCATGAGCCGCCTCGCGGCGGCCGAACGCGAGCACGGTGTGCGCATCCTGATGGCGATAGAGTCCGGCAGCCGCGCCTGGGGTTTTGCCTCGCCGAACAGCGATTTCGACGTGCGTTTCATCTACGCACGGCCGGCCGACGACTACCTCTCGCTGGACCTTGAGGACCGCCGTGACGTCATCGAGTACCCCATCGTCGACGACATAGACCTCAACGGCTGGGATTTGCGCAAGGCACTGCGTTTGTTCTGGAAGTCCAACCCGGGTTTTGTCGAATGGATCCAGTCGCCGATCAAGTACATCGAAAACGGCGCGTTCGCTGAAGAGGCTCGCCGGCTGTTGCCGCAGGTCTACTCGTGCGAGCGGGGCATTCACCACTACCGCAGCTCGGCAAAAGGCAACTACCGCGAGCACCTTCAGGGCGAGATGGTGCGGCTCAAGAAGTATTTTTATGTGCTGCGGCCGCTGCTCGCGGTGCGCTGGCTGGAGCGCTACGGCACGGCCGCGCCCATTGAGTTCGCCAGCCTGCTGCACCTGATTGACGGTGAAACGGACCTGCTCGCCGACATCGCCGACATGCTCGAACAAAAACGCGGCGCGCCGGAACTGGGCCTGTCGGCGCCCTACCCGCGGGTCAACGCCTTTATTGAGGCCGAACTCGCCAGGCTGGATGCGGCGATTTCCACGCCCGACGACCTGCGGCCTGTGCTGCCCTCGCTCAATGCGCTGTTTCTGGCGACCGTGCGCGAAAGCTGGTAAACCGGCTTACTGCGTGTCCCCCCGGTCCAGCGAGCGCTGCTCGGTCCATTCCGGGTTGAAGCGCCGCACCAGCGCATCCATCAGGCTGCGCGCCCGGGCCGAGTGGTCGCCGCCGAAATTGCAGACATAAACATCCAGCGTCACGGCCTTCTGCTCGGGCCAGGTGTGCACGCAGACATGGGATTCGGCCAGCAGCACCGTGGCCGTGATGCCGCCCGGGCCGTGCCCGGTGTCGGGAAAGGTATGGAACAGCTGGTTGACGGCCTGCAGGCCGGTAGCCTGCACGGCCTGCACGCACCAGTCGCCCAGGCGGGCGGCGTCGGTTAGCCAGGCGGCGTCGCAGCGGCATTTGTAAAGGTCGGCGGTCAGGTGTAGGCCTTGCATGCCCCGACTTTAGACGATGCGCGGCTCCGTTCGGGCCGTAACTTGGTTCCATATCCCGGCAAATCCCCCGGCTGGGGCCTAACGGTAAAATACCGGGTTACCCCTGATCTTTCCCCCTCCGGAGCAGCCTACATGGCAAACACGCAAATGATGGCGAATGCGATACGCGCACTCGCAATGGACGCCGTACAACAAGCCAATTCCGGACATCCCGGCGCCCCCATGGGCATGGCCGACATGGCCGTCGCCCTCTGGGGCAGCCACCTCAAGCACAGCCCGCACAACCCCAACTGGTTCGACCGCGACCGTTTTGTGCTCTCCAACGGCCACGGCTCCATGCTGATTTACGCCGTGTTGCATCTGACCGGTTACAAACTGCCGATCGGCGAACTCAAAAACTTCCGCCAGCTGCACAGCAAAACCCCCGGCCACCCCGAATACGGCTACACCCCCGGCGTGGAAACCACCACCGGCCCGCTGGGCCAGGGCCTGACCAATGCCGTCGGCATGGCGCTGGCTGAAAAGCTGCTCGCCAAGGAATTCAACCGCGAAGGCCACACCGTCGTCGACCACAACACCTATGTGTTCATGGGCGACGGCTGCCTGATGGAAGGCATCAGCCACGAAGCCGCGGCCCTGGCCGGCGCCTGGAAGCTCAACAAGCTGATCGCGCTCTACGACGACAACGGCATCTCGATCGACGGCCAGGTCGCGCCCTGGTTCATCGACAACACCGCCGTGCGTTTTGCCGCTTACGGCTGGAACGTGCAGGGCCCCATCGACGGCCACGACGCTGAACTGGTCTCGCAGGCCATCGAAGGCGCAAAAAAATCCAACGACAAGCCCACGCTGATCATCTGCAAGACGCACATCGGCAAGGGCTCGCCGAATCGCGCCAATACCGCCAAGGCCCACGGCGAGCCGCTGGGCGCCGAGGAAATCAAGCTCACGCGCGAAGCCCTGAACTGGCCTTACGCGCCGTTTGAAGTGCCGAAAGAAACCTACGACGCCTGGGACGCCAAGGCCAAGGGCCTGGCCGCCGAGGCCGCCTGGGACGCGAAATTCGCCGCCTACAAGGCCGCCCACCCCGAACTCGCCGCCGAACTGGCCCGCCGCATGAAGGGCGAGCTGCCCAAGACCTTCGCGCAGCTCGCGGTCGACACCGTCATCGGCGCACACACCAAGGCCGAAACCGTGGCTTCGCGCAAGGCCTCGCAGCTCGCGCTCGAAGCCTTCACCGCCGGCCTGCCCGAGATGCTGGGCGGCTCGGCCGATTTGACCGGCTCCAACCTGACCAACACCAAGTCCACGCCCAGCCTGCGTTTTGACATGAACGGCGAAATCGTGCTGACGGCCAACGCCGAGGGCGTGAGCGCCATCGGCCGCCACATCAACTACGGCGTGCGCGAATTCGGCATGGCCGCCATCATGAACGGCATCGCGCTGCACGGCGGCTATATCCCCTACGGCGGCACCTTCCTGACCTTCAGCGACTACAGCCGCAACGCCATCCGCATGGCCGCGCTGATGAAGCTGCGCGTGGTGCACGTGTTCACCCACGACTCCATCGGCCTGGGTGAAGACGGCCCGACGCACCAGTCCATCGAGCACGCCGCCAGCCTGCGCCTGATCCCCAACCTGGACGTCTGGCGTCCGGGCGACACGGCCGAAACCGCCGTCGCCTGGGCTGTCGCGCTTGAAAACAAGAACAAGCCGACGGCGCTGCTGCTGAGCCGCCAGAACCTGCCTTACGCGCCAAAGAAAGACCTCGGCAACATCAGCCGCGGCGCCTACGTGCTGGCCGACCCGGCCGAAGTCGGCCTCAACAAGAAAGCCCAGGCCGTCATCATCGCCACCGGCTCCGAAGTGCAGCTGGCGCTCAAGGCGCAGGAACTGCTGGCCGCCCACAAGATCGCCGTGCGCGTGGTTTCCATGCCCAGCACCACCACCTTCGACAAACAGAAGACCGCCTACAAGAGCGAAGTGCTGCCCGAAGGCATCCCCCGCATCGCGGTGGAAATGGGCGTGACCGACGGCTGGTGGAAATACGGCTGCGCGGCCGTGGTCGGCATCGACAGCTACGGCGAATCCGCCCCCGCCCCGGTGCTGTTCAAACACTTCGGCTTCACCGCCGAGAACGTCGCCGACACCGTGCGCACGGTGCTGCGCAAGTAAGCGCGCGCATCAGGTACACGGCTCGCCGATTCAACGAATTTCAACTTCCAGGAGCAACAGAAAATGACGATCAAACTTGGTATCAATGGTTTTGGCCGGATCGGCCGCAACGTGTTCCGCTCGGCGATCAAGAGCTTTAACGACATCGAAATCGTCGGCATCAACGACCTGCTTGAGCCCGACTACCTGGCCTACATGCTGAAGTACGACTCGGTGCATGGCCGCTTTGAAGGCGACGTGTCCGTGGACGGCAACACCCTCATCGTCAACGGCAAGAAAATCCGCCTGACGCAGGAGCGTGACCCCGCCAACCTCAAGTGGGGCGACATCGGCGCGACCGTGGTGCTGGAATCCACGGGCCTCTTCCTGGACAAAGCTTCCGGCGAGAAGCACCTGGCCGCCGGCGCGAAGAAGGTCATCTTCTCGGCGCCGTCGAAAGACGACACCCCGATGTTCGTCTTCGGCGTCAACGACAAGACCTACAAGGGCGAAGCCATCATCTCCAACGCCAGCTGCACCACCAACTGCCTGGCGCCCGTCGCCAAGGTGCTGAACGACAAGTGGGGCATCAAGCGTGGCCTGATGACCACGGTGCACGCGGCCACCGCCACGCAAAAAACCGTGGACGGCCCGAGCAACAAGGACTGGCGCGGCGGCCGCGGTATCCTGGAAAACATCATCCCCTCCTCCACCGGCGCGGCCAAGGCCGTGGGTGTGGTGATTCCTGAACTCAACAAGAAGCTGACCGGCATGTCCTTCCGCGTGCCGACCTCCGACGTCTCGGTGGTCGACCTGACCTGCGAACTCAACAAGGAAGCCACGCTGAAAGAAATCTGCGCCGAGATGAAGGCGCAAAGCGAAGGCGCGCTCAAGGGCATTCTGGGCTACACCGAAGACAAGGTGGTCGCCACCGACTTCCGCGGCGAGACCTGCACCAGCGTGTTTGACGCCGACGCCAGCATTGCGCTGGACGGCACCTTCGTCAAGGTCGTGGCCTGGTACGACAACGAATGGGGTTACTCCAACAAGTGCCTGGAAATGGTGCGCGTCGTCTCGAAGTAATTCGCGGCCGCCAACGCCCCCAAACAAGCGCCTTCGGGCGCTTTTTTTTTCGGCTTCGCACATCAAAAGGCCGCAGGCGGTCAATGTCCGTTGATCCAAGGCCGTTCAGCCCGTATGGTTCCCGCATGCCGCGCCCATGCCGCGCGGCGCAAGGGAGGAATGACCATGGCGCTGCAGCCGTTCCGGGATTGGCTCGTCCAGAAAAGCTGGGCACAGGGCGTGTATTACAGCAAGGCCGTGGCCTGGCTGTTACCGCCGGCGGCGCTCGCCGCCGATGCGGCTTACTTCACCATCGCGCAGCAACACCGGCCGCAGGGTGTGGCCGGCCTGCTGGCCTGGCAGCTCACGGCGGAGCTGTTCTTCATCACGGTGATCCTGGTGGACCGGTATGCGCCTCGGCTGCGCGGCCGGGAAGGCGCGCTCAATACTGCCTGTGCCGGCGCCATGCTGCTGGCCACCTGGGTAGGCGCCGTCCACGGCGCGATGTGGGGCGATTTGTCCATCTATGCCGCGGGCGCGACCTTTGTCGCAGCCGTCATGTGCACGCCCAGCCCGGTGCGCAAGCCCATGTACCTGCTGAGCTTCGGGGCGCTGAGCCTGGCCGTCGCCCTGCGCGGGTACGCGGGCCTGGCACTCCTTGCCGCGCTGGTCAACCCGTTTTGCATCCTGGTGTTGTGCACGGCGCTCGACGAGCTCATGCTGGCGCGCAATGCCGAGCTGTACGCCGAGATGCAGCGCGCCGAGAGCGAATGCGCGCGCGCCGACAAGGTGCTGTACAACGTGCTGCCGGCCTCCATCGCCGATGAGCTCAAGCGCGAGGACAAGGTCAACGCGGTGAAGTTCGACAACATGGGCGTGCTGTTCGCCGACATCGCCGGTTTCACGAGTTTTTCACGCAGCTTGCCGCCGGACGCGCTGGTGCTGGTGCTGAACCAGATCTTCTCGGCCTTTGACGGCCTGGTGGAAAAGTACGGGCTGGAAAAAATCAAGACCATAGGCGATGCCTACATGGTGGTAGCGCACCACCGGCTCGACAGCCTGGGGCGGCTGGCGCTGGACATGGGGGAAGCCTTGCAGCGCTACAACGTCGCCAACGGCACGCAACTGGCCATGCGCATAGGCATGCACGCGGGCCCCGCGGTGGCGGGGGTGATAGGCGTCAAGCGTTTTCTCTACGACGTCTGGGGCGACACGGTCAATGTGGCCAGCCGCATGGAGTCCAGCGGCGAGCCGGGGGCCGTCCACGTCAGCGAGGCGGTCTACCTGCAGACGCGGCAGCACTTTGCCTTTGCCGCGCGCGAGCCCATAGAGCTCAAGGGCCGCGGCCGCATGGCCACCTACTGGCTGCTGGGGCCCAGCGCGCCGCCCCGCTTCGGCATGGAGACCGCGGGCGCCGCGCCAGGCTAGCGGCGGGGCGCTTCAACGGCCGACATGGCTTGAGGCAAGGCCGCCGCCAGGTGGTCGATCAGTGCGCGCACCGTGACGGGAACGCGCCGCGTCGCCGGGTACAGCGCGTAGAGCGCGATCTCCGGCGACTCCTGCCACTGCGGCAACACCGGCACCAGGCGGCCCGCTGCGAGGTGTTTGGCCGCCAGGAACTCGGGCTGCAGGATCAGCCCGGCGCCCGCGACGGCGGCCTCCACCAGCAGGTCGCCGTTGTTGGCGCACAGCGGCCCGCCGACGGCCACGTGCGCTGTTTCCCGGCCTCTGCCGAGGTGCCAGATGTGTCCCTTGTTGACATGCGCGTAGTTCAGGCAGCGGTGCGACTTGAGGGCCTTCGGCGATGCGGGCGTGCCGTGTGCCCGCAGGTAGGCCGGGGCGGCGTACACGGCGCGGCGCACGTCGCACAGGCGGCGCGCGGCCAGCGAAGAATCCGGCAGCTGCGCGATGCGCAGGGTCAGGTCAAAGCCGGTCTCATAGGGGTCCAGCATGCGGTCGTTGAGCTCCACGCGCAGCTCGACCCGCGGATGCAGCGCGAGGAACTCCGACAGCAGCGGCGCCAGCACCAGCTTGCCGAAGGACATGGGCGCGTTGACGCGCAGCGGCCCGGCCACCGCCCCGCGAATCGCCGCCATGGACTCGCGGGCTTCGGCGGCGATGGCCAGCAGGTCCACCGCGTAGTCGTGCAAGGTGGCGCCGGCGCTGGTCAACGCGATCGCGCGGGTGGAGCGTACAAACAGCGCGCCGCCGTACTCCGTTTCCAGCGAGGCAATGAGTTTGCTGATCTGTGAGCGCGTCACGCCGAGTTCACGCGCGGCGGCGGCAAAACTGCCCAGCCGCGTCGAGAGCACCAGGGCCTGGAGGGCGTCAAGTCTGTCCATGATTGGTTCCCATATGGATACGGTTTGGTTCTAAAACAAAGTCTAGTCAACCTATTGGCTGCAATTTAGCATTCCAGGCTTGTTTATTCACTCTTTCAAGGGGACTCACCATGGCTCAAGGAAAACTCGAACTGCTCACCCCCCAGAACTGCGCGCTGGTGCTGATCGACCACCAGCCGCAAATGACCTTTGGCGTGGCCAACATCGACCGGCAGCTGCTGAAGAACAACGTCATCGGTCTGGCCAAGGCGGCCAAGGTGTTCAATGTCCCCACGGTGCTGACCTCGGTGGAAACCGAATCCTTCTCGGGCAACATCTGGCCCGAACTGCTCGCGGTGCTGCCCGACAACCGGATTTTTGAGCGCACCAGCATGAACACCTGGGACGACGCGGGCGTGAAGGCCGAACTGAAAAAATTCGGCCGCAAAAAACTGGTGCTTGCGGCGCTGTGGACCGAGGTCTGCCTGAACTTCCCCGCGCTGGAAGCGATGGCCGACGGCTACGAGGTGTATTTTGTGGAAGACGCTTCCGGCGGCACCTCGGTGGCCGCGCACAACATGTCGGTGCAGCGCATGATCCAGGCCGGCGCCGTGCCCATCACCTGGCAGCAGTTCCTGCTCGAAATGCAGCGCGACTGGGCGCGCAAGGAGACCTATGCGGGCACCACGGGCATCGTCATGGAGCATTCCGGCGCCTACGGCTCGGGTGTCGACTACGCGATCACGCACGTGCACAAGATGCCCGCGCGCAAACTGGGCTGAAAGCGCCATGAACAGCGCGAACAGCACCGGCGACGCGGCCGGCCCGTCCTCCGAAAGCGTCAGCCTGGTGGTGCGCCACCGCGTGCGCGCCGGCGCGCGTGCCGCGTATGACGGCTGGCTGGCCGAGACCATGCGCACCGCGTCGGCCTATCCGGGCCACCAGGGCGTGCATGTGGTCCGTCCGGCCGGCGCCGGCGGTGACTACCTCATCGTGGTCCGCTTCGCCACCACCGGGCAGCTGAACGGCTGGTACCGGTCCGCGGAACGCGCGCGCCTGCTCGAGACGGTGCAGCCGCTTCTGCAAGCCGGCGAACAGGTCAGCGTGGGCAGCGGCATCGATTTCCTGTTCCCCCCTGAAGTGGCGTCCGGTGTAGAGGCGCCGGTCAAACCCGCGGCCTGGAAGCAGTGGCTGATCACCACCTCGGTCATCTGGCCGCTCACCATGGTCGTGCCCTGGGCCATGGGGCCACTGTTCAAGGCCGTCCCCGTGCTGGGCCTGTATGGCGTGGCGCACGGCATACTGGCGGCCGTCATCGTGGCCCTGGTGGTCTGGGTGGTCATGCCGCCCTACACGCGGCTGCTGCACCCGTGGCTGTTCACGCGGCGCTGACATACCCAATACACCGGAAAAATCCCATGAACGATCCCGCCACCGCCGACATTGTTTTCACCAACGGCCGCTTCACCACCCTGGACCGGCAGAACCCGGTGGCCACCGCGGTGGCCGTGGCCGGCGGCAAATTCATCGCCGTCGGCAGCCATGAAGACATCATGCGCCACGCGGGCGCCGCGACACAGGTAATCGACCTGGCCGGCGCGGCCGCCCTGCCCGGCCTGCATGACAGCCACACGCACCTGATACGCGCCGGCCTCAATTACGCGATGGAGCTGCGCTGGGACGGCGTGCCCTCGCTCGCCGATGCGATGGCCATGCTCAAGGCGCAGGCGGCGCGCACGCCGGCCCCGCAGTGGGTGCGTGTGGTCGGCGGTTTCACCGAGCAGCAGTTCGCCGAAAAACGCCTGCCCACGCTCGCGGAAATCAACGCGGCCGCGCCCGACACCCCGGTTTTCATCCTGCACCTGTATGACCGCGCACTGCTCAACGGCGCCGCCCTGCGCGCCGTCGGCTACGGCAAGGACACGCCGAATCCGCCAGGCGGCGAGATCGCGCGCGACGCCCAGGGCAATCCCACGGGCCTGCTGCTCGCCAAGCCCAACGCGATGATCCTCTACGCCACACTGGCCAAGGGGCCCAAGCTGGACCCGGATGCGCAGGAGGCCTCGACGCGGCTCTTCATGCGCGAGCTGAACCGGCTCGGCATCACCTCGGTGATCGATGCCGGCGGCGGCTTCCAGAACTATCCCGAGGACTACCGCGTCATCGAGAAGCTGCGCGACGCCGGCGAACTCACGGTGCGCATAGGCTACAACCTGTTCACGCAGCGGCCCAAACAGGAAGCCGAGGATTTCCGGCAATGGACAGGCATGCTGCCGCCGCTGTCCGGCACCGACATGCTGCGCCATAACGGCGCCGGCGAAATGCTGGTGTTCTCCGCGGCCGATTTCGAGGACTTCCGCGAGCCCCGGCCCGAGCTGCCCGCGAGCATGGAGGACGAACTCGAGCGCGTGGTGCGCCTGCTGGTTGAAAAGCGCTGGCCTTTTCGCCTGCACGCGACCTATGACGAATCGATAGGGCGCGCGCTCGACACTTTCGAGAAGGTCAACCGGGACATCCCTTTCAACGGCCTGCACTGGTTTTTCGACCACGCCGAAACCATCAGCCCGCGCAACATCGACCGGGTCAAGGCGCTGGGCGGCGGCATCGCCGTGCAGCACCGCATGGCTTACCAGGGCGAATATTTCATCGAACGCTACGGCGCCGGGCCCGCCGAGCACTCGCCGCCGATTCGCCGCATGCTGGACGCCGGCCTGCCCGTGGGCGGCGGCACTGACGCGACCCGCGTCGCGAGCTACAACCCCTGGGTCTGTCTGTACTGGATGGTCACCGGCAAGACGCTGGGCGGCACCGCGCTGTACCGGCCCGACAACCTGCTGGACCGCGACACCGCACTGCGGCTGTGGACCAGCGGCAGCGCCTGGTTCGCCAACGCCGAGGGGAAAAAAGGTCAGATCAAGGTGGGCCAGCTCGCCGACTTCATCGTGCCCTCGCGCGACTTCTTCGGCATCCCGGAGTCCGACATCAAGGACCTGGTCTCGCACCTGACGGTGGTGGGCGGCCGCATCGTGCATGGTGACGGCGGCTTCGCGAATCTCGCGCCACCCATGCCCAAAGCCGCCAACGACTGGGCGCCGACAAAAGCCTTCGGCGGCTACTGGCGCGAGCCCGCGGCCGGCGCCCAAGCGGCGGGCCGCGCCGCGCGCGCGATGCAGCCCTTTGCCGACTGCTGCGCCAAGCCCTGCGCCGTCCATGGGCACGGCCACACCCAAAGCTGGCTGGGCAATGCGCCGGTGTCCGACGAAAAAAGTTTCTGGGGCGCGCTGGGTTGCGCGTGCTGGCTTTGAGCAATACCAGGGAAGAAGAACGCATGAACACACACGATCCGTCTTTTTCAACACCGGCGCTCCGGGCCGCCAGGCTGTTGCTGGCGGTCGCCTTCGTCTACAGCGGCGTCTCCAAGCTGCTCAATTTCGACGCGGCCATCGGCGAGGCCGCGCATTTCGGCCTGAGCCCGGCGCCCGTGTTTGCCGCCGCGGTGCTCATCACGCAGCTGGCCGGCTCGGCGCTGATGCTGTTCGGCCGCGGCCTGTGGGCGGCGCTCGGCGCGCTTGCGCTGGCCGGGTTCACGGTGGTCGCCACGGTCATAGGCCACCCCTTCTGGGCCATGAGCGGCATGGAGCAATTCCACAACCGCAATTCATTCCTCGAGCACCTGGGGCTGGTCGGCGGCCTGGGGCTGGTGGCCGCGCTGTCCTGGGACCGCCGCGCCACGCGCTGAGCGGCGCATTCCGGGGGCTTAGCCGCCCAGCAACTCAGCCGGCAGCGACAGGCCGGGCCGCTCGTCGTCCCAGGCCATGGCACTCATCTTCCAGCCTTCTGGCGTCTTGATGAACTGCGTGGAGATCACGCCGCGCGCCTCGAAAGCCTTGCCGCCCTGCGTCCCGGCCTTGCCGTAGGCGCTGTAGCGGTGGGCGATATTGCCGAAGATCTGCGTGGTCTGCGACAGCTCCCATTCCTTGAAACGCGTCAGCGCGCCGCTGTCCACCAGCGCCTGGCGCGGTGCGATGAATTCGGCGACGCTGGAGATTTCGGGCGTGGACGCGGTGTTCTTGATCAGCAGGCCGGTGGCGATGAACAGGCCGTGGATGTCGCCATAGGACGGCGCCTCGCCGGCCTCAAACGACACCGCGCGGAAAAACCGGGCAGCCAGATGATCAAGTTCCTGCTTCACGGCAGCGTGGCCTGGGTCTTTGTTCAGCATTGCCGCAGTGTAGGAGCTTGCGGCAAAACCTGCAGGCGCGTGGACTTACAGCCCTTCGACCAGCGGTTTGAGCGCGGCCCCGGCCAGTGCGATCACCAGCGGGTGTTTCAGGAAGGCTTTGAGTTTTGATTTCGCATCGGCTTTTTCTTCCGGTGTGGCGGTGGATTTCTCAATCTGCTCGACGATGTTGCCCAGCGCCACTTGCAGCTGGACGGCGATGTCGGTGTTCGTGCTGCTGTTCTCGTTGTGGCTGCTGTCGCTGTAGCTCGCCTTGCCGCCGAACCAGGGGAACTGGATCACCACGGTGGCCGCGTCCATTTTTCCGAGGGGCGCGGGCTGCCCCTTCTTCTTGAGCCTGTCCTCGAAACTCTCGATGCCAAAGGGCGTGAGTTCAAAGCTGCCCAGGATCTCGTCCAGCTCCTGTGCCGTGTCCGGCATGGGCTGGCGCTGTCGCAGGTAGCCGGTCTTCACCAGTTCGCTGCCGGCCTTCAGGAAGTCGGCGGGGCTTGCGCCCCCGGCGGACACGCTGCTCAGGCGTATGGGGCCGGGGATGGAATGCTTGATGTAGCAGCTGCCCATCATGAGGTTGCGCACGTCGTCATTCATCATGCTCTCCTTGCGGTGTTTGTCCGCCTCAGCGGACCTCCAGGTATTGCGCCTGCTCCAGCAGCGACGAGATAAAGCCGTTGATGGTCTCCTGCCCGCCGCCCAGGTTGTTGTAGACCCCGACGACGCGCGGGTTGATGCGCGTGCCCGTGTCGTAGATCTTGGCCTTGATGGCGCCCAGCGCCATGATGGCGTTCTGGATGGTGGAGGCGTTGATCTCGCTGGGCATGGGAATGATGGTCGAGACGCTTTCTCCGCTGATGCCCAGGGTCTGCACCACCAGCGTTCCCGACACCTGCTTGGCCTGCGCGGCCGCCCCCAGCGCGAACAGGTTGCCCAGGTCGACCGAGCCCTCGTTGACCGTGATGTTCGCCGTCAGGCGCAGGCCCACGCCGACATACACGGGCACGATCACGGGCGGGCTTTTCCGGGCCGAGAGCGAGGCAGTCTTCTTGCCGTCAGAAACGGAGATGTCCACGCCGAAGGATTTGGTCTCGAACTTCACGTAGTCCAGCACCACCACATAGCTGTTGCCGGCCACACCGGCCTTGGCCGGGCCGAAGGTGATGCCGCCGTTGGCCTGGATCTGCCCTATCGCGATCCGCATGGTCTCGTCGGGCAGCGCGTCCAGGATTTTGGTGTTGCTGGGCGTGGCTTCGCTCTTGAGCCGGACCGGCAGCGGGTCTATGGGGTGGTAGCCGTAGGACGGCGCCAGCTGCGGGTCGCCCGGCGTTTTCGGCACGGGCATGGGCCATGAGCTACAGCCGGCCAGCAGGGTGGCGAGCAGCAATGCAAGCACTACCGAAAGCAGCGGCTGGACGGGATGAACGGGACGAACGGAATGAAGGCGACGCATGTTCAGATCCTCCTGATGTGCGTCCGCCGGGACAGCTTGTTTTCCGGCACCGGATTCTGGGTCGGCTCGCTGTGCGAGGCAGACTGTGTCTACGCCCGCTCACACCTTAGTCCTCGCGCCGGAAAACAAAAAGCAAATATTCACCGAAAGAAGGGGCGGCGGTTGCCGCCCGCGCTCAGCCGGCCGGCTTTTCTTCTCGCCCGCCCGGGTAGCGCGCAAAACGCGCCGGTTCACGGCCGTGCACAGGCGCATCGTCCGCGAAGGACCAGCCGCCGAACTGGGTGCGCTGGTAATCGGCCAGGGTCTGCGCGATCTCGGCCTGGCTGTTCATCACAAAGGGGCCGTATTGCACCACGGGCTCGCCGATCGGCTTGCCCTGCAGCAGCAGGAACTCGGCTTCCTCTGTGCCGCTGTTGGCCAGCTCCACCGCCTCGCCCGCGCGCAGCGTGATTGCCGCATGGCTGCCAATGGCCTGGCCGGCCACGTCGATGGCGCTGCCCTTGAAGAAGTAGAGCTGGCGCTGTGTGCCTTGGCCTGTGGCCGCGGGCAAGGTCCAGTGTGCGCCCGGCGCCATGCGAATGGTCCAGATCGCCACGTCGGCGTCGGCTTGCGCGGCCCAGGAGTCGGGCGGCGGCGCCAGCGGTGCGGCTTGGGCGTCGCCCATTCGCCCGGCGATGACGGCCACCTCGGTGGTGCGGCCCGCTTCGTCGGTCACTTGCCTGCGCGGAATGTCCTGCGACCAGAACATGGTGAAGTGCGGGGCCGCCATCTTGCCGGCCGCCGGCAGGTTGAGCCAGATCTGGAAAAGCTCCAGCGGGTTGGGGTTGTCCGCATCCAGCAGGGGGAACATCTCGGAATGCACCACACCCTGGCCGGCCGTGAGCCACTGCACGTCGCCGCGGCCGAAGCGCGCGGTCGCGCCCAGGGAGTCGGAATGGTCGACCAGGCCCTTGCGCACAATCGTCACGGTTTCAAAGCCACGGTGCGGGTGTGCCGGAAAGCCCGGCACCGTGCTGCCGTGGTACATATTCCAACCGTCCTTGCGCGCGAAGTCCTGGCCGATGTTGCGTCCCGCGAGCGAGGCGTCCGGGCCCATCTGTCCATTGGCCTTGGGGTAGGCGTCGTCGTGGTAGACGCAAAAGAGGAAAGGGTCCAGCGTCGCCCAGGGAAAGCCCAGCGGCTGGACCTTGAGGACGGGACTGGTGGCGGCAGGCGCGGCGGAATGAGCGGCTTGGTCGGCAGGCATGGCAAGGCCTTTCAGGCGTGGAATGTCTAAAGAACAGATATGAGGCCGGCCTCTATTCCTTCAAGCGGCGCCACCGGCCAGGCCTTTCCCGGCCTCCTCAGGCCTTGAGCTTCCAGCCCGTGCGGAAAATCCACCACACCACGCCCAGGCACAGCCCCAGAAAGCCCAGGATGGCCAGCACGCTGAGGCCCACATTGACATCGGCCACGCCGTAAAAGCTCCAGCGGAAGCCGCTGATCAGGTAGACCACCGGGTTGAACAGCGCGATCTTTTGCCACAGCGGCGGCAGCATATTGATGGCGTAAAAAGCGCCACCCAGAAAGGTCAGCGGCGTCACCACCATCAGCGGCACGACCTGCAGCTTCTGGAAGTTGTCGGCCCACAGCCCGATGACGAAACCGAACAGGCTGAAGGTCAGCGCGGTCAGCAGCAGGAAACACAGCATCCAGAAAGGATGCGCGATCTCATAGGGCACGAACAGCCGCGCCGTCGCCAGGATCAAGAGGCCCAGCATCACGGACTTGCTCGCCGCGGCGCCCACATAGCCCATCACCACCTCCATGGACGACACCGGCGCCGACAGCAGCTCGTAAATCGTGCCCGACCATTTCGGCATGTAGATGCCGAAGGCGGCATTGGAGATGCTCTCGTTGAGCAGCGACAGCATGACCAGGCCGGGGATGATGAAGGCCCCGTAGCGTATGCCCTCGATGTCGCCCATGCGCGAGCCGATGGCGGCGCCGAACACCACGAAGTAGAGCGAGGTCGAGATCACCGGCGAGGCGATGGACTGCATCAGCGTGCGGAAGGTGCGCGCCATTTCAAAGCGGTAAATCGCGCGGATGGCGTGCCAGTTCATGCGGCCTCCTTCTGGGTGGCGGGTTGGCCGGCATGCACCAGGCTCACGAAGATGTCCTCAAGCGAACTCTCGCTCGAATGCAGGTCCTTGAAGTCGATGCCGAGTTCGGCCAGCTGCTTGAGCAGGGCCGCGATGCCGGTCTCCTCGGTCTGTGAGTCGAAGGTGTAGACCAGGGTGTGGCCTTCCTGGGCCAGCTCCAGCGGCAGCCCCGCCAGCGCGGGCGGAATGCTTTGCAGCGGTGTCTGCAGCTGCAGGCTCAGCTGCTTCTTGCCGAGCTTGCGCATCAGCACGGCCTTGTCTTCGACCAGGATCAGCTCGCCCTTGTTGATCACGCCGATGCGGTCGGCCATTTCCTCGGCCTCCTCGATGTAGTGCGTGGTCAGGATGATGGTCACGCCGCTGTCACGCAGGTCGCGCACCATTTGCAACATGCCCTTGCGCAGCTCGACGTCGACACCCGCGCTGGGTTCGTCCAGGAAGAGGATGGTCGGCTCGTGCGACAGCGCCTTGGCGATCAGCACCCGGCGCTTCATGCCGCCCGAGAGCGTCATGATCTTGCTGTCCTTCTTGTCCCACAGGGACAGGTCGCGCAGCACTTTTTCGATGTAGGCCGGATTCGGCGCCCTGCCGTACAGGCCGCGGCTGAAACTCACGGTGGACCACACGGTTTCAAAAGCGTCGGTCGAAAGCTCCTGCGGCACCAGGCCTATCTTGGCGCGGGCGGCACGGTAGTCGCGCACGATGTCGTGGCCGTCGGCGGTCACCGTGCCCGAACTGGGCCTGACGATGCCGCAGATGATGCTGATCAGGGTGGTCTTGCCCGCGCCGTTGGGACCCAGCAGCGCGAGAATCTCGCCGCGCCGGATCTCCAGGTCCACGGACTTGAGCGCTTGAAAGCCCGAGGCGTAGGTTTTGCTGAGTTGTTGTATGGAAATAATGGGATTGGCTTGCACGCGGCATCCTGATGAAAGTGGCACCGGAAGACTGGTGCCAGAAGAGACCCGGATCATTCTATAGAGCGCGGGTGAAAAATGCCCGCCAGGGGTTTTCAGCGCGGCGCGGCCGTTTGTGAGGCCGTGCTGCCGCTGATTCGGGACAGGGTGTCGTGGGCCCGTCCTACAGCATGCGCGGCCGTCCATGGGTAACTTGGACATTCATCCTGTTGTCTGCATCAGAAATGATTCTTTCAAGGCAGTCAGGCATACGGCGACCGCTGCGCGGTTCCGGATGTTTGTCCTCCGGCAAAAGCGTTGTGGCTGGTATTGGTTTCATGCACATGGTCCGTAAAAAAAACAGTTTACGGTCAGGTCCTGTTGACAGGCCCTGGGAACGAACTGTTGGCGCACGCTATCCGTGCGAACTTCTTATCTGAGGATCTTATGAAATACCCACTGCTTTTAGCCGTAGTTGCCGGCACGCTGGCCCTGAGCGCTTGTGAACGCACGGTCGTCGCACCGCCCGCGGCCGTTGTCACCGTTCCCGGCCCCGCCGGTCCTGCCGGCGCCACCGGCGCTTCCGGTACCGATGGTGCCAAAGGCGCCACCGGTGCGGGCGTAGGCATTCCCGGCCCGACCGGCGCCACCGGCGCGACAGGCGCGACCGGCTCCACGGGCTATGAAGGCGCGACCGGTGCCACGGGCGCGACAGGCGACACCGGAAGAACCGGCCGGACAGGCGCCACCGGTGACACGGTCGTGATCGTTCCCGCCCCGGCGCGTTAAGTCGTCAACAGCTTGCAGGCTGCACAGGCCGGCGCACGCGCCAAGCGTTCGCCGGCCTTTGTTGATTCCGCGGTGGATCACGCGGCCGCAGTTGCCTGCAATGCGGGAAAAGGCTCGCGCCAGGCCGGCAGTTCATCGAGCTGCGCATGCCAGCGCCGGATTTCCGGAAAGGCCTGCAGCGGCAGCCCGGTCTTGCCCGCATAGGGCAATGTGATGCCCACCGCGAAGTCGGCCACGGTCAAAGCATTGCCGACGAGGTAGTCGCGCCCCTTGAGGTGCGCTTCCAGCACGCTGGCGTAGCGTTCGAAGTCCGGCGTCACCCTCGCGATTTCGGCCGGGTCGGCTTCGCTGCGCAAAAAGCGCGGCTTGATGATGTGCTCGAAATAAAACGTGGAGGCGGCCGGCGCGAACTCGGTCGCGTCCCACATCAGCCAGCGCAGCACCTCGATGCGGCGCTCGTCCCGCGGCCACAAGTCCGAGCCGGCTTTTTCGGCCAGATGGCACATGATGGCGTTCGATTCCCACAGCACCAGCTCGCCGTCGACCAGCACCGGCACCTTGGCATTCGGGTTCATCGCACAGAATTGCGGCGTGCGGTGCTCGCCTTTTTCCAGCGCGACATGGATGAATTCCACGGGCAGTTTCAGGTGCCTGGCGACGGCGCAGGCTTTTCGCGGGTTCAGCGTGTCCGAGTAATAAAGCTTCATGGGCTTTTCTCCATGCTCTGTGTTTTACGCGGCCATGCGCGGCAGGTCGGACCACACCGGCCTGACTTCTAGGGTCGCGGCACGGGCCATGGGGTGGCCGGCCGCGATGTCGATCGCCTCCTGCATGCCGGCGCATTCAATCAGCCCGTAGGCCGCCATTTTTTCCGCGCTGTCGGTGAAGGGGCCGCTGCTCACCTTGCGGTTGCCGCCGCGCACCCGCACCGTCATCGCGTCGCCGGGTGGGCGCAGCGGGTTGCCGTGCAGGAGGATGCCGCGGCCCTGCATGTCACGGACCCAGGCGCCGGTGTGGGCGCGAAGGCCGCGTCATGGCAGATGATCAAAAGGAACTGCATGTGCCGCCGCCTCAGGGCATGGGCAGCGGCTTGATCACCATCCACGAGACGCCGAAGCGGTCAACCACCATGCCGAAAGACGAGGCGTAAAAGGTTTTCATGATGGGCATTTCCACCTTGCCGCCGTCGGCCAGCGCGTTGAAGAGCCGATTGGCCTCGGCGTCGCTGGCCGCGGTCAGCGACAGCGAAAAGCCCTTGAACTCCGGCTGGCCGGTGCCCATGCCGTCGGAGGCCATCACTTCGCTCTCGCCTATCCTGAAGCAGGCGTGCATGATGTTGTCGCCCGGGATGGCGGCGCCGCCAGGGCCGCAGCCCTCGGTCATGGGTTCGGGGTTTTCCTTGAAGCGCATCATCATCTTCACTTCGGCGCCCAGCGCCTTGCGGTAAAAGTTGATGGCCTCTTCGCAGCGGCCGTTGAAAAACAGGTAAGACTGGACCAGCATGGTGGGCTCCTTGGTGGGTTGGTAAAAGGGATGGGTGGGTTTGTTTCAGGCCTCTTCAGGCCTTGTCGTAGGCCTCTTTGAGGTCCTTGATATTGATCTTGCGCATCTTGAGCATGGCGCTCATGGCGGCGCCGGCCTTGGCCGGGTTTTTGTCGCCCAGCATCTCGCCGAGGGCGGTCGGGATGATCTGCCAGGACAGGCCGAACTTGTCCTGCACCCAGCCGCACTGGTTGGGCACGCCGCCGGCCGAGAGCTTGTCCCAGAGCTCGTCCACTTCCGCCTGCGTCTTGCAGTCCACGAACAGCGAAATCGCCGGCGTGAAGCTGAAATGCGGGCCGCCGTTGAGCGCCATGAACTGCTGGCCCTCGAGTTCGAAGCTGCCGGTCATGACCGAGCCTTCCGGCCCCGGGCCTTCCTTGCCGTAGCGCCTGAGCATGGTGATCTTCGAGTTCTTGAAGATGGAGACATAGAAGTTCATGGCCTCCTCGGCCTGGTCGTTGAACCACAGGAAGGGGGTGATTTTCTGCATGCTCGTCCTTCTTGAAAGAGTGTTTGCCGGAGGGGAAATCCCAGGATCCGGGGCCTTGTGCGGCGGCCGGATCGGCAGTATTGTGTACACCGTCCACAAAAGAATAGCAAAGATAATGAACGCTGTCCACATAAATAAGTAACAAGCCATGTCGAGCGTGCCCCTGATACCGCCACCCCGCAGCACCTACCGCCACGGGGACTTGCGGCGCGCCCTGCTGGACGCCGCTGTGGAGCTGGCCCGCGCGGGCGGGCCCGAGGCCGTGGTGCTGCGCGAAGCCACGCGCCGCGCGGGTGTCGCACCCAATGCGGCCTATCGCCATTTCGAAAGCCGCCAGGTCCTGCTCTATGCGGTGCGCTCCGTCGCGCTGGCGGCGGTGGCCCGCGCCATGGAGGCCGAGCTGGCCGCCCTGCCGCCGGATCTATCGCCCGCCGAATTCGCCCGCGCCAACCTGCGCGCGGTCGGCACCGGTTATCTGCGTTTTGCGCAGGCCGAAAGCGGGCTGTTCCGCACGGCTTTCGGCCCCTCGGATGATTTGAAGGAAAGAGCCCAGGGCGCGCCCGCGGACAGCGAGCGCAAAGGCCAAAGCGGGCTGGACCCCTTTGAGTTGCTGGGAGCCGCGATCGACAAACTGGTGGGTGCCGGCCTGTTGCCGCCCGAGCGCCGACCAGGCGCGGAGTTCCTCGCCTGGTCGGCGGTGCACGGCTTGGCCATGCTGGTCGTGGACGGCCCGCTGGGCCCGCTCATAGGCCCGCAGATGCAGCAGATCGGCCAGCGCGTGATCGATATGGTGGAAAAAGGCCTTTGCGAGCAGTAGGCCCGTCAGCCTGACCTGGCTGCTCAAAAGTTGTGCTGAATGCCCACCCCGTAAACCCGGATCACGTCGTTGGCGACGCGGTTGTTCGGGTCCTGGCGGTCATAAAAGGCGTAGAGCGATGTGCGATTGCTCATCTTGTAGGAGTAGCCTGCCTGGAAGCGCTTGAGCTTGGCGGCCGGATCGCTCTGCACGTCCTTGCGTATGTAGTTGGCCATGACCTTGCTGGTGGGCGTGAGGTCCCAGGACGCGCCAATCATCTGCGCATCGACCTTGCTGCGCGACAGCGGGCCGCCCACGAAGTTGTCGCGGTTGTAAACCGCCCAGGCCCGCACTTCGCCGAAGTCATAGGAGCCGACCAGCATCCACTTGTTCTTGAAGTCGTTGAGCAGGGCGCCGCCGCGCTTGCTGTCGGTGCCGTAGCCCAAGCCCAGGCCCACGGGCCCGCCGCCTTCGCCGTAGCTGATCGAAACATCGGTCTGCTTGTAGTCGCCCTCAAAGCGAATCGGCCCCGCGGGAGTTTCCGCCAGGCCTTCACCGTTGAGGTAATGGCCGGCGCGGAACACAAAATTGCCGATCACCGGGCTGGCATAGCCAATGGCGTTCGAAACACGCGTGCGCGCATTGAAGATGGAGGTGCCTATGGCCGTGGCGCCCGCATCGTGGATGACGTACTCGATGTTTCGGCTGAGGATCGCGTAAATCGGCGTGCGGCTGGGCGCGGCCGAATCAATGCGGCCGATGTTGACGACGCCGAAGTCGCCGCCAATGCCCACGTAGGAGTTGCGGTACATCGGCGTGCTGGCCGCGCCGGTGTCGGAAGAAACTCCCATCTCCAGGCCAAAGAGGGCCTTGAGGCCGCCGCCCAGGTCTTCGACGCCCTTGAAGCCGAGCCGGGATGCGTTGCCCGTGATCAAGGTCTGGGAAATGGAGCCGGTCTTCGAGTTCTCGAAGCTCGTGTCCATCTTCCCGTAAATCGTCACCGTGCTTTGCGCCAGCGCGGCCATGGGTGCTATTGCGCCGGCGGCCGCGGCAGCCAGGCAGATCATCTTCAATTTCATCCCTCACTCCTCAAAAGTTGTTATCGATGGCGGAGATTCATCACCGCCGTTTGGGTTTTCGCGGGCAAAGCTCGCCCAGGCCGCTGAAGATTTCGTCTTCAGCGGGCGGCAAGAAAATTCAGGGGTAAAGGCGCGGGCGTCAGCCGTCCGGCTGTGGCGCCGCGCCAGGGTTGCGGGCACTCATGCGCGGCTAATCGAGAACAATCTTGTTGGCCTGCGCGACGTTCTTGAAGAACTGGATGCGCTGAATGACTTCCTGCCGGTACTCGGCGGGCCGCACATTCTCCGGAAGCATGGCGCCGCGCTTGCGCCAGAGTTCCAGAGTGTCCTTGTCGCGCAGGATGCTGCGCATCGCGTCATAAAGCGTCTGGATGATGGGTTCCGGCGTCTTTGCCGGTGCTGCAAGCCCCGTCCATGAGGTGAGGTTCAGGTCGGGCAGCTTGAGCTCGTCAAAAGTCGGAACATCGGGCAGCTGCGGCACGCGCAGCGGCGCCGCGACGGCCAGCGCGCGCAGGCTCCCGTTCTGCAGCATGCCGAGGTTGGACGAGAGGTTGTTCCATGTCAGCTGGACCTGGCCGGACAGCAGGTCCGTCAGCGCCGGCCCGGAACCCCGGTACGGGATGTGCGTGATGAACAGGCCCAGCTTGGCCTTGAGCAGCTCCATGCTCAGGTGCGCCACCGAGCCGTTGCCCGACGACGCATAGTTCAGCTTGCCTGGATTGGCCTTGGCGTAGCGCACAAACTCAGCAAAGTTTTTGACGGGCAGCTTGGCACTCGCGACCAGCACATTGGGCAGCCTGTCGATCAGCGTGATGTAGGCGAAATCGTTGACCGCGTCATACGGCAGGCTGCTTGACACCGCGGGGTTGACCACATGGGTCGACTGCGAGGTGACGACCAGCGTGTAGCCGTCGGGCGCGGCCTTCGCGCCCATGCCTGTGCCTATGGCGCCGCCCGCGCCGGCCTTGTTGTCGATCACCACCGGCTGGCCGAGCAGCCTGCCCAGCTTGTCGGAGATGGCGCGCGCCGAAATATCCACCGCGCCGCCGGGCGGGAAAGGCACGATCAGTGTGATGGGACGGTTGGGCCAGGCGCGCGCCTGGCCGAATGCCGGGCAGGCTATCGCGCCCGCCGCCGCGGCCGCCAGGCCGAGAACCTGTCTGCGCTTGTGTGTGGTGTTCATGCTGTGTCCTTGGAGGGCGCCTTGCTTTTCGGCTGAGTGGTTTCTTCCCTGATGAAGTTCGCGATGTCCTGCAGCACCAGGTGCAGGCGCTTCCTGAGTTCATGAAACTGCCGCTTGGGCTCGCGCGTCTTTTCGTCGAGGTAGAGAGCCCGATTGATCTCGACCTGCAGGCTGTGCCGTCCGAGCGCGGGCCGGCCGAAGCTGCGCACCAGGTCCTGGCCCGCATACGGGTCGTTCAGCGCGACCGTGTAGCCATGCCGCCGGAACGCTTCGCCGACGAAATCGGCGAAGGCCGCGTCGCAGCTCGCGCCGTGCAGGTTGCCAAGTACAACGTCGGCCAGGGGCTTTTCTGCAAGGCCCAGGCGCGCGTACGCGTTGCTGGGCATGGAATGGAGATTGAGGTGCCACCACCCGCCCTGCCGTGTGCTTGCGCCGGCCAGCGCATCCGCCAGCGCGCGGCGATACGGCCGCCAGCAACTTTCAATCCGCTGCGCAATCTCGCGGGCGTGGAGCCGGCGGTTGTAGATCGGCTCCAGCGTCGGTGTCTTGCTGAAGACCAGGCCGTTGCCCAGCCGCAGGCAGCGATCGGAGGGGGCCACCGGCCCGTCCCATTCGCCGTCCAGCATCGCAAGGTCTATGTCGTCCTCGGCGCGGTTGGTGTCGATGTAGCTGCGTGGAAAGGTCGCGTGCACCAGCGTCGCGCCCACCAGCGGGGCGGCGTCCCACAGCTGCTCGACCAGCGTGTCCTCGCATTGCCGCAGCTGCTGCAACTCGATCGCGAAGTCGAAGTCCTGCGGATAGTAAGTGCCGCTGTGCGGTGAATCGCATACCAGCGCGATGGGATCGCCGGCGGGGCGTATGACTTTGACGGGCGCGGTGTTGCTCATGGGCCGCAGTGTGCAGCCGCGGCCGCCGCAGGGCAAACGACAATTTCAAAGCAAGTGATTAGATGATCTAATATGCCCCATGAAGTTCAAGTCGCCTTCGCTGGCCGAGCTGCACGCCTTTCTCGGGGTCTGCCAGCTCGGCAGTTTTCGCCGCGCGGCCGAGGTGCTCTCCGTCACCCAGGGCGCCGTCAGCCAGGCCATCCTGCGGCTGGAGCAAAGGCTGGGCTGCAGCCTGTTCGACCGGCAAGCCACGGGCGTTGTGCCCACGGCCCGCGGGCGTGAATTCCAGAAGCTGGTGGAAGTGCATGTCGCCGGGCTGGAGTCGGCGGTCACGCAGTTCGGCGGTGCCCCTTCGCAGCGCAAGGTCCGGGTCAGTGTCCTGCCGACTTTGGGAACGCGCTGGCTGGTCCCCAGGCTGGCGGGTTTTCAGTCCCTGAACCCGGGCATCGAAGTGGAACTGCGCCAGTTCCGCTTCGATGAAGACTTCAGGCGTGACGACGTCGACCTGTGGATCGCGCTCAAGCTGCCCGGCAAGAAGTGGCCGCGCGGAATCCAGGGGCGCTACCTGCTGGGCAAGGAGATCACGCCGGCCTGCACACCTGCGCTGGCGCGCAACATCAAGCGCCCCGAGGACCTCGCCACACGCCCCCTGCTCCATCACATCAATTACCCGGCCAATTGGGCCGTCTGGATGGAAGCCGCGGGCGTGAAAAAACCCCTGCCCGCGCTGGGCCCCGGCTTTGACCTGGGCAACAACCTCATCGTTGCGGCTACCGCCGGCATGGGCGCCATCGTCATCCAGCCCTGCCTCATCGAAAGCGAGTTGCGCAGCGGCCAACTGGTCCTGCCTTTTGACACCCGCGTCGCCACGGGCCGCAGCTACTACCTGTGCCAGCGCTCGGCCACCGCCCACACCAATCGCGCGGTGGACGCGTTCGCCGCGTGGCTGCAAGAGCAGGCCAGCGACGCGGCCTGAGCCAAGTGCCTGCTCAGGTGCCGCCCGGCTCCGGGCGTGAAGGCAGGCCCATGCCCGTAGGCAGCCCCTCGCGCAGCGCTTCGACGAAGCGGCGCAGCTTGGCCGGGTAAAAACTCGAATAGGGATAGATCAGCCAGACCGGCAGCGGCGCCGCGCACCACTGCGGCGCCAGGTGCAACAGCCGGCCCTCGGCCACGTCATCGCCCACCAGCCAGCTTGAGGCGATGCTCGCTCCCAGGCCCAGCAGTGTGGCGTTGCGCAGCGCAAACAGGCTGTCCGTGCCCAGGCGCGGCCGTATCGCGAAGCGGTACTCCTCGCTGTCCCGGCCGGCGTGGCGGCGCGTCAGCGTGACTTCGTTGCGGTAGAAGGTCTGCAGCGCCAGCCAGGGCAGGACCTGCAATTCCGCCGGCTGCAGCGGCGGCGGTCTGCCCTGCAGCAGCGATGGCGCGGCCACCACGATGCGCCGGATTTCGGCGATCTTCACGGCCACCAGCGAAGGGTCTTCCACCGCGCCCACATGCACCGCGCAATCGATGCCCTGGGTGATGAAGTCCGGCGTGCCGTCATGCAGCAGCCATTCCACCGTGACGCGTTCGTGGCGCCGCAAATAGTCGACCACGGGCCCCACCAGCTGTTGCTGGCCCAGCGCATGCGGCACCACCACGCGCAGCGTGCCCTCCGGCACTTCCTGGGTGCCGCGCAGGTCGGCCTCAAAGGCGTCCCAGTTGCCCAGCAATTCCTTGGCGCGGCTGAAGCAGCGCTCGCCGTCCTCGGTCAGCTTCATCGCGTGGGTGGAGCGCTGCAGCAGCTTGAGCCCCAGGGATCGCTCCAGCGCCTGCAGGCGCCGGCTCACCGTGGGCTGCGTGGCGTTCATCTGCGCGGCGGCGGCCGACAGGCTGCCCGCCTCCACGATGCGCACAAAGGTCTGCATCAGTTCAATCCGGTCCGGCGCGGTTTTCATGGGGTGTCCGTTCTGCGTTCTTGCATGCGTTTGACGTATGACCATTGTGCCCAATAGCCGCCTTCACAGCGCAAAACCAGGCCCGCATACTCGCCTCCTGCTTCAAACCTGGACTCTTGCCATGACTTCCACTCCTTATACGCATGACCACGCCGCGCCGGCGCTGCCGTTCCCGCTGATCCTCCTGCTCGCCACCGGCGCCGGCCTGGCCGCGGCTTCGCTGTACTACAGCCAGCCCATGCTGGCCCTGCTGCTCGCCGAATTCAAATCCACGCCCGCCGCCATAGGCCTGGTGCCCACCTTGACCACGCTCGGTTACGCGCTGGGCATTGGCCTGCTCGCGCCGCTGGGCGACCGTTATGACCGCCGCCGCATCATTCTTGGCAAGGCTGCGGCCCTGGTGCTGGCCTTGCTGCTGGCCGCCGCCGCGCCCTCGGTGGCGGTGCTCGCGCTGGCCAGCCTGGCCATAGGCCTGGCGGCCACGCTGGCGCAGGACATCGTGCCGGCCGCCGCAACGCTCGCCCCCGAAGCTCATCGCGGCAAAACCGTGGGCACCGTGATGACCGGCCTGCTGCTGGGCATACTGCTGTCGCGCGTGGTGGCCGGTGTGGTGGCCGAGCAGTTCGGCTGGCGCAGCATGTTTGTGGCCGCGGCCGTCAGCATCGCGCTGCTGGGCGTGGCCGTGTGGCGGCGCCTGCCGCGCTTTGAACCGACCACGCAGCTGCCTTACCTGGCGCTGCTGGGCTCGCTGGCCACGCTGTGGAAGCGCCATGGCGCGCTGCGCCGCGCGGCCCTTGCCCAGGGGCTGATCAGCATAGGCTTTAGCGCCTTCTGGTCTACCCTGGCCATCATGCTGCATGCCGCGCCTTTCAACCTGGGCAGTGGCGCGGCCGGCGCCTTCGGCCTGGCTGGCGCGGCCGGTGCGCTGGCAGCGCCGCTGGCCGGCCGCCTCGCAGACAGCAAAGGCCCGGAAGTCGTGACCCGGCTGGGCGCCGCGCTGGTGGCCGCCGCCTTTGTCGCCATGGCTGCCGGCCCCGACCAGCTGTGGCTGATCGCATTGGGCGCCGTGGTGTTTGACCTGGGCGCGCAAGCCACGTTGATCGCGCACCAGACCATCATCTACAGCATTGAGCCCGCCGCGCGCAGCCGCCTCAACGCCGTGCTGTTTATCGGCATGTTCAGCGGCATGGCCAGCGGCGCCTGGCTGGGCAGCGTGGTGCTTGCGCATGCCGGCTGGCAAGGTGTGTGTGTGATGGCGGCGGTGGCCGGTGCAGCCGCGCTGGTGGTGCGCTTGTGGCCCACGAAAAAACTCGCACCCTGCGTGGCTTGAAACCGGCAAGCTTGGTGCACAAAAAAAGGCCTCGCGAGAGGCCTTTTTAATTGACGCAGCGCAGCTCAGGCCGCCAGCGCTTCCTGAGGGAAATCCGTCGAAGCGGCCAGCGCCCGCCAGTCCTTCAGCTCCCTGTCCACAAACGCATGCTTGTCCGCAATCGTTTGCAGCGTGTCGGTGCCCAGGGGCAGGCGCAGCGGCGGGGCGCTTGCATCCACCAGCGCCAGCATGGCCTGCGCCAGCCGCAGCGGGTCGCCGGCCTGGTTGTGGTTGATGCGCGTGGCGGCCGCGCGCACCTGGCCGGCGCTGGCGGCATAGTCGTCCAGGATGCGCGGCGACACCGCCAGCGAATTGCTGTCCAGGAAGTCGGTGCGGAAATAACCCGGCTCCACCACCGTCACATGGATGCCCAGCGGCGCAAGCTCGCCGTGCAGCGCTTCGCTCAGCCCCTCCACCGCGAACTTGGTCGAGCAGTACACGCCAAAGCCCGGACCCGACTGGTAGCCGCCCAGCGAGGAGATGTTGATGACGTGGCCGCTGCGGCGCGCGCGCATGGCCGGCAGCACGGCGCGTGTCACGTTCAGCAGGCCGAACACATTGGTGTCATACAGGCGCCGCACCTCGTCGGCCGTGGCTTCCTCCACCGCGCCCAGCAGGCCGTAGCCCGCGTTGTTGACCAGCACGTCGATGCGGCCGAAGCGCGCCAGCGCGGACTGCACCGCGGCGGCGGCTTGGGCCTCGTCGGTCACGTCCAGCGGAAGTGCCAGCAGCGCGTCGCTGGCAGGAAATTTCTTCTGCACCGAAGCGGCGTCGCGCGAGGTCGCCACCACCGCGTCGCCGTGCGCCAGCGCCGCTTCGGTGATGCGCGCGCCTATGCCGCGCGCCGCGCCGGTGATCATCCACACCCGTTTGAAATCGGTCTTTGCATTCATGGTCATGCCCCTTGAAAAAAAGTTGTTGAGGAGGGCAATGTAGGTCTTCGATTGCGTGTTGAATAGCAGGCAGTCGCTGGGTTCATAATCAAGCAAATCGTGACAATCACAGTCCCAGCCCCAGGAGAACCGCCATGGCCCTGAACGAATTGCGCGCCATCGCCACCTTCGTCAAGGCGGCCGAACTCGGCAGCCTGCGCCAGGCCGCCGCGGCCCAGGCCATCACGCCGCAGGCCGCCAGCCAGGCGCTGGTGCAACTGGAGCGCCACCTGGGCGTGCGCCTGTTCCACCGCACCACGCGCAGCCTGAGCCTGACCGAAGAAGGCGAGCAGTTCCTGCAGGCCGCGCAGCCCGGGCTGTCCACCCTGCAGCGCGCCCTGCACGGCGCGCGCCGCGGCCGCGAGGAGATCGCCGGGCCGCTGCGCATCGCCGCGCCGCGCTCCGTCATGCTGGAGGTGCTGTGGCCGGTGCTCGAGGAATACTGCCGCCGCCATCCGCAGGTCGAGCCCGACATCCAGATGGACGACCGCATAGGCAACTGGGTCGAAGACCGCGTCGACGTCGGCTTTCGCGCCGGCTCGCCGCCCGAGGGCGGCATCATCTCGCGGCGCATCCTGCCGCTGCAGCTCGTCGTCTGCGCTTCACCGGCCTACATCGCGCAGCATGGCGCGCCCCAGACCATTGAAGACCTGGCCCACCACCGCTGCACAGGCTTTCACCACACGGGCACCGGCAAGACCATGCCCTGGGAGTTCAAGGTCGGTGAAGAAGTGGTGGCCCGCAGCGTCGCGACGTCCTTCCTCAGCAATGACGTGGACCTCGAAGCCCGCGCCGTCGTCGCCGGCCAGGCTATAGGCCAGCTGATAGGCGCGACCGCCGCGCCGCTGGTGCGCGCCGGCAAGCTGGTGCCGCTGCTCACGCAGCACGTCACCGAGCACCTGGGCCTGCACGTTTACTACGGCAGCCGCAATGCACAGCCGGCGCGTGCGCGCGCCTTTATCGACCTGGCGGTCGAGCGGCTGGTGGGCAACACACAGTTTTTCCTGGAGCCGCATGAACTGGTGCCGGCCAGGCCAAAGGCAAAAGGCCGGCGCGGCAGGAAATCCTCAGAGCCCTGAGGCCCGCGTGTCAGAACCTGGCATCAGGACTTTGCGGCGGCGGTAGAGGCCACCACTTCCTTGGCCATCTCCAGGTGGTGTTCCACCGTCGGCAGCATCTTGCCGGCCAGGGCCTTGAGGTCGCTGTCCTTGCCGTCCTTCTGGATTTTCTGCAGCAGCTTCACGGTGCTTTCATGGTCGCTCACGGCCGAGCGCTTGGCGTATTCCTTGTCGAACAGATTGCCCGACAAGGCTTTGAGCGCTGTGGCCTTGGTCTTGGCCATGGCGCCCGCGCCGTCCGGCAGCGTGACGTTCTTGGCCCGGGCCAGGGCCTGCACATCGGCCAGGGCCGAGCCGTGTTCGTCGACCATGTGCTGCGCGAACTTTTTCACCTCGGCATTCTGCGATTTCTCCAAAGCCATCTTGCCGGCATCGATCTCAGCCATATTGCCTTGCGCCAGGTCCTGCAGCATCTTGCGGTCGCTGCGGTCCAGCTTGGAGTCGCCCTCGGACTGGGTGGTGGCGGGCGCGGGTGTGCTGCTTTGCGCCTGGACGGCGGGCGCGGCCAGCAGCGCCAGGGCTGCGGCGCTTGCCAGCGCCAGGCCGCAGCTGCGAAATGTGGGTTGTGTCTTGAACGGCATGGAAGACTCCTTGCAGGGGTTTGAAAAGGTTGAAAGCGCGGCACGCGCACGCATCGCGCGCGGCATGCCGCGGAATCCCCAGGATCGCCTCTGCGGCATACGGCCTGCGCCGGGCATTTCCGGCGCCGCGTGTAGGAATCCACTCACCCGAATCAGGCGCGCATTCGGCGCGCAATCTGTTCGCTGGCGTACACAACCAGGTTGCGACGAGGGCCGCCGCCTCAGGCTTCCTACAGACATCTCAGCCCCAGGCTGACGCGCGCGGCGGCATGCGCGGACTAGATTGGCTCCACAGCCGCTGTGTTTTTTCAACGCCTCCATGTCAGGCCCATGGCTGAACCGCGCGGTCCACAGAACACAAAAACACAAAACACGAAGAACAAAAATGCCGACTTACAACCCCTCTCCCGTCAACCCAGCGCTCAAGCCCGTCGACCCGCTCAAACGCCGCACAGCCTGGGCCGCGGGCCTGGTCCTGCTGGTACTCGGTGTGCCCCTGCTGCTTGCCGGGTGCTGGCTCGTCGTGCTGGGCGGCAGTTCCTACTACCTGCTCGCGGGCCTGGGCTTTGTGCTGGCGGGCGTGCTGCTGGCACGCCGCAGCCCGTCCGGCCTGTGGGTCTTCGCCCTGGTGGTGGGCGGCACACTGGCCTGGGCGCTGTGGGAGGCCGGGCTGGACTGGTGGCCGCTGGCGGCGCGCGGCGGCGTGGTGTTTGTCATCGGGCTTTTCCTGCTGACGCCCCGGGTCGCCCGTACCTGGCCCATCCACTCCATCGGCCACGAGGGCTTTCTGGGCGCGCGCGGCGGCCGCTGGGCCCTCGGTTCGGTGCTGGGCGCCTTCCTGGTCGCCGCGGTCGTGACCTGGTTTCATGACGACAACCGCCTGGTGGGCATGCTGCCGCTGCCGCCCATGGGCGCCAGCGCCGCCGCGCAACCGGCCGACACCGTGCCTGCCGATGAATGGCATGCCTACGGCCGCAGCGGCCTGGGCCAGCGTTATTCGCCGCTGGCGCAAATCACGCCCGACAACGTCAAGAGCCTGGAGCTGGCCTGGGAGTACCGCACCGGCGACATGCGCGGCCGCCCCGGCGACCCGCAGGAAACCACTTTCGAGGTGACGCCGCTCAAGGTCGGCAATCGGCTGTTCTTTTGCACGCCGCACCAGTCGGTGATCGCGCTGGACGCCACCACCGGCGCCGAGGCCTGGCGCTTCAACCCCGAGATCCAGGACAAGCTCGCGCTGCAGCACCTGACCTGCCGCGGCCTGTCCTACCAGCCGCCGGCCACCGCGCCCAAGCCCCCTGCCGCCGACGGCTGCACGGCCAAACTTTTTATGCCCACGGCCGACGGGCGCGTGATTGCGCTCAGCCCCGAGACCGGCAAACCCTGCACGTCCTTCGGCGGCGACAAGGGGCAGATCGACCTCTGGGCCGGCATGCCCAACCTCAAGCCCGGCGCCTATTACTCGACCTCGCCCGTGGTCGTGACCTCGCGCCTCATCATCGTTGGCGGCACCGTGCTCGACAACGTCTCCACCAAGGAGCAGTCCGGCGTCATACGCGCCTTCGACATCAACACCGGCGCCTTGGTGTGGGCCTGGGATTCGGGCCGGCCGGGCAGCAGCGCGCCGCTCGCGCCCGGTCAGACCTACACCGCCAACTCGCCCAACAGCTGGTCGATCTCCAGCGTCGACGAGGCCCTGGGCATGGTCTACGTGCCGCTGGGCAACCAGCCGCCCGACCAGTGGGGCGGCAATCGCAGCCCGGCGGTGGAAACCTATTCGTCCTCCGTCGTCGCGCTGGACCTGGCCACCGGCAAGGTGCGCTGGAATTTCCAGACGGTGCACCACGACCTCTGGGACTACGACGTGCCGGCCCAGCCCAGCCTGCTGGACCTCAACATAGGCGGCAACAAGGTGCCCGCCCTCGTGCAGCCCACCAAGCAGGGCGAGATCTTTGTGCTGGACCGCCGCACCGGCACGCCGCTGCTGCCCGTCACCGAAGTCCCCGCGCCGCAGGGTGCCGCGCAGGGCGACCGCAGCGCGCCCACGCAGCCCAAGTCGGCGCTGTCCTTCAACCCGCCGCCGCTGACCGACCGCGACATGTGGGGCGCCACCATGTTCGACCAGCTGTATTGCCGCATCGCCTTTCACCGCCTGCGTTATGAGGGCCGCTTCACGCCGCCGTCCACCCAGGGCACGTTGGTGTACCCCGGCAACTTCGGCGTCTTCAACTGGGGCGGCGTGGCCGTCGACCCGGTGCGGCAGATGGCCTTCACCACGCCGACCTACCTGGCCTTTGTTTCCAAGCTCGTACCCCGGCCCGACGACAGCACGCTGATGGTTCAGGGCAGCCAGCGGCCCCAGGGCAGCCTGCCTTCGCTCAATGAAAATTTCGGCGCGCCCTTTGCCGTCAAGCTCAGCGCCTTTTTGTCGCCGCTGGGCATTCCCTGCCAGGCGCCGCCCTGGGGTTATGTGGCCGGCGCCGACCTCATCACCGGCGCCATCGCCTGGCAGCACAAGAACGGCACCGTGCGCGATCTCTCGCCTGTGCCATTGCCCTTCCGTATGGGTGTGCCCAGCCTGGGCGGCCCGCTGGCCACGGCCGGCGGCGTCGCCTTCCTCTCGGGCACGCTGGACGACTATGTGCGCGCCTACGACGTCAACAACGGCGACGAACTCTGGAAGTCGCGCCTGCCCGCCGGCGGCCAGGCCACACCCATGAGCTATGCCGTCGCCGATGGCCGGCAGTTTGTGCTCGTGGTGGCCGGCGGCCACGGCTCGCTGGGCACGCGCGCGGGCGACTATGTGCGCGCTTATGCGCTGCCACTGGCGCGTTGAGTTCTCAGCGCGCGTGGGCCATGACGTCGGCCACCCAATCTACGAACACCCGCACGCGCGGTGAGAGCTGCCGGTGGTGCGGATACAGCACAGACACCGGCATGGGTGCCGGCCTGAATTGCGCCAGCACTTCCACCAGCGCGCCCGCCTCCAGCTGCGCGGCCAGATGGTAGCGCGGCACCTGGATAAAACCCAGGTGCGCGGCGCAGCAGGCCTTGTAAGCGTCGGCGTCTGTCACCGCCACCGAGCCCTTGAGCTGCACTTGGCGCGGCTCGCCGTCCACGATGAAATCAAAAGGCAGCGCCTTGCCGGTGCGGCTGGATAAAAAATTCACCGCGCGGTGGCCGCGCAATGCCTCCAGCGTGTCGGGCTTGCCGTGTTTGGCGATGTATTCGCGGCTCGCGCAGGTGACCTGTTCAAGCAAGGCTACGCGCCGCCCTACCATGCTGGATTCGGCCAGCTCGCCCACGCGCAGCACACAGTCCACTCCCTCGCGCACCAGGTCCACCAGCCGGTCGCCCATGCCGATCTCAAGCTCGATGTCCGGGTAGCGCTCAAAAAAATCGCCGATCACCGGCAGCAAAAAATGCCTGGCCAGCGTGCCGTGCAAATCCACCCGCAGCTTGCCGCGCGGCTTGCTGCCCGTGTTGACAAACGCCGACTCGGCCTCTTCGAGGTCCGTTAACAGGCGCAGGCAACGCTCGTAATAGGCCGCGCCGTCCTGCGTGGGGCTCACATGCCGCGTCGTGCGGTGCAGGAGCCGCGCGCCCAGGCGTTTCTCCAGTTGCTGGACGGCGTGCGTGACGGTGGCGCGCGGCAGCAGCAGGTCGTCGGCGGCCTTGGTGAAACTGCCCAGCTCCACGATTCGCGTGAAGAGCTGCATCGAATGAAACCTATCCATTTTGTTGCAACCTGATTGTTGGCGTTAATTGAACAGTGATGGCAAGTTTACGGTATTTATAACCTGTAAATTGAATAAAACAATGGCGTCACTGGCTTACCAAAAGCGCAAACAAACCAGGCGCCGCGGGCAGTCAGAACAAACCAACCCTTATCAATTTCAGGAGTTCCAAATGACCGCTTCCGCATCCCCCCAAGTTGCCATCGTCACCGGCGCCTCGCGCGGCATAGGCGCGGCCGTCGCCCAGCGCCTTGCGCAAGAAGGCTACGCCGTCGTCGTCAACTACGCCGGCCAGGCCGGTGAAGCCCAGGCCGTGGTGCAGTCCATCACGGCCGCCGGTGGCAAAGCCGTCGCCGTGCAGGCCGATGTGGCCAGCCCTGCGGCTGTGAAGCAGCTGTTTGACGACAGCATCAAGGCCTTCGGCCGCGTCGACGTGCTCATCAACAACGCCGGCATCATGCCGCCCACGCTGCCGGCGCTGGCCGATACCGACGACGACACCTTTGACCGCCTCTTTGCCGTCAATGTCAAAGGCACGTTCAACACCCTGCGTGAAGCCGCAAAACGCCTGCAGTCCGGCGGCCGCATCGTCAATTTCTCGACCAGCGTGACCGGCCTGGCCCTGCCCGGCTACGCGGTCTATGGTGCCACCAAGAGCGCGGTGGAAACCTTCACCAACATCGTGGCCAAAGAGCTGCGCGGCAAAAACATCCGCATCAACGCCATCGCCCCCGGCCCCACGGCCACCGCCCTCTTCCTCAACGGCAAGACGCCCGAGACGGTGGAGCGCATGTCCAGGATGGCGCCGCTGGAACGCCTGGGTACGCCGGAGGACATCGCGAGTGCGGTCGCCTTCCTCGTGAGCGAGAACTCTGCGTGGGTGAACGGCCAAACCTTGCGCGCCAACGGAGGCGTGGTTTGAAAGGGCGGCAGCTTTCTACTGCGCGCCCCGATCTCAGGCCTGCGCTCCTCGCCGTACGGGTGTACGGCTCCGGTGCTCGACCTGACCTCGGGCCGCTCGCTACGAAATCTGCGCGCCCTTTCGCCAGTCCACAAACACCTTTTCAAAATTCCAATCCACCTTCAGAAAGACACACATCATGAAATCCGTCATCCTCGTCACCGGTGCAGGCACTGGCATCGGTCATCTCACCGCCCGTTCACTCGCACAAGCCGGCCACACGGTTTACGCCAGCATGCGCGACATCGAAGGCCGCAACGCGCCCAAAGTGCGCGAGCTGCGCGACTGGAGTTTTGCCAAAGGCTTCGATGTGCGCGCCGTTGAACTCGACGTGCTCTCGCAAGCTTCGGCCGACGCCGCCGTGGCGCACATCCTGGCCGAGCAGGGCCGCCTCGACGTCATCGTGCACAACGCCGGCCACCTGGTCGTCGGCCCTGCCGAGGCCTACACGCCCGAAGAAATCATCAGGGTGCTGGACACCAACTTCCTGGGTAGCCAGCGCGTGAACCGCGCCGTGTTGCCGGTCATGCGCAAGGCGGAAGCGGGCCTGGTGCTGTGGGTCAGCAGCAGCACGGTGCGCGGCGGCTTCCCGCCCTTCCTCGGCCCCTATGCCGCTGCCAAGGCCGCGATGGATTCGATGGCGGTCACGATGTCCTACGAGCTCGCCCGCTTCGGCATCGAGACCTCCATCGTCGTGCCCGGCGCCTTCACCAAAGGCACGGACCATTTTCCCAGCGCAGGCAAGCCTGCTGATGACGTGGTCGCAGCCGCCTACGCCCGCTACGACGGCGTGATGGACAAAGTCGGCGAGCGCCTCTCGGCCCTCAGCCCCGCGCACGCCGACCCGCAGGCCGTGGCCGACGACATCACCCGCATCGTGGGCCTGCCCGCCGGCACGCGGCCCTTCCGCTCGGTGATCGACTTCATCGACGACGGCGCCGGTGAAGTCACGGTGGTGGCCGAACGTGTGCGCGAGGAATTCGCCCAGCGCATAGGCATCGCCGACATGCTCAAGCCTGCAGTGCGCCGGGCCACTTGAGCGTTCGCCTCTTACTCCCTCTCCCTCTGGGAGAGGGCAGGGGCTGAGCGCTGCGGCTCCGGATGCGCCTGCGCGCATCTGGACAGCGTGAAGAAGCCCAGGCTCTGACTGGGCTGCGGTCTGCAAGACAGGGCCAGCGGCTCCACAAGCACAGACGGCTCAAACATCAAGCGCCGCCGGCCCTCATCCCCACCTTCTCCCAGAGGGAGAAGGAGTAAATCCACATCCAAGCATCCGGCGTCCGACTCTTTATCCCATCCTCTTCAGAAAGCACACCATGAACCCCGCTCTCATCATGGCCTTGGCCCGCGCGCTGATGACCCTGGCCTTCATAGGCCCCGGTGCCTCACACTTCCTCGATTCGGCAAAGCAGCGCAACTACATGGGCGCCGCCATCGGCGCGGTCGAAGTCGCCGCCGGCCTGGCGCTCGCCTTCGGTTGGCAGGTGCGCTGGTTCGCGCTCGCCGCTGCGGCTTTTCTCGTGGTCGATGCTTTCATCGCGCACGGCTTCTGGGCCGCCACGCCGCAAGCGCTGCGCAACCAGGTCCTGCATTTCTTCAAGAACCTCGCGCTGGCCGGCGGCTTTGTGCTGCTGGCCTTGATGCCGCAAGGCCGCTAGGAAATCGCCTTGGCCCCTTTGGCCCAGTCACGCGGCGAGACCCCCGTTTTCTGCACAAACAGGCGCGACAGCGCCGAAGCATTCGCATAACCGAGCCGCGCGGCAATGGCTTTGAGGGAGTGGCCGCCGCGCAATTCGGCCTGGGCAATCGCCAGCCGCCAGGTCGCGAGGTAGTCCGCCGGCGTTTGCCCGACCTTCTGCTTGAACTGCAGCGCGAAGGCGCTGCGCGACATGCCGGCGGCTTGCGCCAGGCGCTCCAGGCTCCAGGCCTCACCGGGCTTTTCATGCACCGCGGCCAGCGCGCGCGCCAGGCGCGGTTCGGCCAAGCCGGCCAGCAGGCCCTCGGGCGTGCCGCCATCCGGCGGGTGATCCAGCAACCAGCGCAGCAACTGCAGCAGCAACACCTCGAACAGCCTGTCAGCCAGCAGGCGCTGGCCGCAGCGCACCTGCTGCGTTTCGGCGAACAGCAGGGCCAGCGTGTGCTCCAGCCCCTGCACGCGCGCCAGCGGCAGCACCACCAGCGCCGGCAAGGCGCGCGCCAGCGGGTGGCCGGCGCCGCCGTCAAAAGCCAGCGTCGCGCAGGTGAAGTCGGCGCCTTCCACCGGGGCGTTGTGAAAGTCATGCGCCAAAGGCCTTGGGTAAAACACCAGGCTGGGCTCGTTCACCTCCACGCGGCGCGGCGCGCCTGTGCCCGCGCGGTGTGTGACCACCATGGTCCCGCGCCGCATCACATGCAAAAACCCCAGCCCGGCCTCGGGCGTGAAATGCGTGACGCCGCACAGCGGCCCGTTGTGGAACATGTGGGCCCGCACACGAAAGCGGTCCATCAGCGCGGAAAGCCGATCCAGTCCTTGAGTCATTGGAAAGCTTGTGTTGGGAATGTCTGGACGATAAGGATGATTTGATGGATGGATTGATCCAATCCGTCCCGATTGTGACGGGAAACTGCATCCCGTGCAGCGAGGGGCTTCAAGCCCCTGGCCGCACGAAATGTTCAGTTCTCCCTTTCAACTTTCCAAGGACTTCCGCCATGTCACGCATCCCATTGATAGACCGCAGCGCCACCACCGCCGAGCGCAAAGCCCTGCTCGACCAGGTCCAACAGGCTTTCGGCGCCACGCCGAATATGTTCAAGGCCGTTGCCAATTCGCCGGCCGCGCTCCAAAGCATGTGGGGCGCCTTCGGTGCCCTGGGTGGCGGCGTGATTGACGCCAAACTCGGCGAGCAGATTGCCGTTGCAGTGGCCGACCGCAACGCCTGCGAATACTGCCTGGCCGCCCACACCGCGCTGGGCCGCAAGGCCGGCGTCAGCGCCGAAGGCCTGGCCGCCGCGCAGCGCGGTGAATCCGCCGACCCGGCCACCGCCGCGGCGCTCGCTTTCGCGCTCAAGCTCGTGAACGAGCGCGGCAATGTGTCCGAGGCCGACGTGCAGGCTGTTCGCAAGGCCGGCTTCAGCGATGAGCAGGTGGTCGAGATCCTCGCGCACGTGGCGCTCAACCTCTTCACCAACTACGTCAATGTGGCGTTTGCGGTGCCCGTCGATTTCGCGCCCGTCAAGCTGAGCCGCGCGGCCGCCTGACGCAAGCCGCTACTGCGGATACAGCGTCGCCCCGGCCGCGAACTCCGCCTTGAACACCTCCGCCACCCAGTCGGCAAAGGCCCTGACCTTGGCCGTCAGGTGGCGGTTGCGCGGGTACATCACCACCATGGGCAGGTCTTCGGGTTGCCAGTCGGGCAGCACGCGCACCAGCGCGCCGCTTTCCAGCAGCGCGCAGGTGCGCCGCGTCAGCGGCGGCTGCGCCAGGCCCAGGCCGACCAGCACCGCGCCCATGTGGCTGTCGGCGTCGTTGCAGGTCACCCAGTGCGGGCGGTTGATTTGCCGCAGCTCGCCGTCCTTTGAAAACTCGAACGGAAAAATCTTGCCGGTCTTGGCCGAATGGAAGTTCACGAAGCGGTGCTGCTCCAGGTCTTCCAGGGTTTTCGGCGTGCCGTACAGCGCCAGGTAGGCAGGCGCCGCACAAGTCACCACCTTGAACCGGCCCAGCGGCCGCGCCACCAGGGTCTCGTCGTGCAGCAGGCCGCCGCGTATCACACAGTCCACGCCCTCGGCCACCAGGTCCACCGGCCTGTCGCTGCTGCCCAGCTCCAGCACCATGTCCGGGTAGCGCTTGAAAAATTCCGGCAACGCCGGCGAGATCACATGCCGGCCCACGGCGGCCGGCACATCCACACGCAGCCGCCCGGCCGGCGTGGCCACCGCGCGGCGCAGCGTGCCTTCGAGCTCGCCCATGTCCTGCAGCATGGCCAGCGCGCGCTGGTGGTACAGCGCGCCGTCGTCCGTCAGGCTCAGCCGCCGCGTGGTGCGGTTCAGCAGCCGCACGCCCAAGTGGGCCTCGAGTTCCTGCACCGTCGTCGTCACGCGCGCCTTGGGCATGTGCAGCGCCGTGGCCGCCGCGGTAAAGCTGCCCAGTTCGACCACGCGGTTAAACACTTCCATCGCTTTATAGCGGTCAACACTCATGAATCCAACCTTATTGTTCTTGAATTGGGTAACAGTTATTTTGATGAATGGCAGTTTATTCCGGTAATTGAAATCAATACAGTCCTTCTACCGAACATCCATTCACTGACTCCGAATTCACCGAAAGGCTCCCCATGAACACCACCACCCTTGCCCAAACCCGTTTGGGCGCTAAAGGCCCGCAATCTGTTTCCACCATCGGCTTGGGCGCCATGGGCATGTCCGCCATGTACGGCGCGGCCGATGAAGCACAAAGCATCGCCACGATTCACGCCGCGCTCGACGCCGGCATCAACTTGATAGACACCGGCGACTTCTACGGCATGGGCCACAACGAAATGTTGTTGGGCCGCGCACTCAAAGGCCGGCGCGACGAGGCGCTGGTCTCCGTCAAGTTCGGCGCGATGCGCGACCCCAGCGCCGGCTGGACAGGCATGGACGGCCGGCCCGCCGCCGTCAAAAACTTCCTGGCCTACAGCCTGCAGCGCCTGGGCACCGACCACATCGACATCTACCGCATTGCGCGGCTGGACCCGAATGTGCCGATTGAAGACACCATAGGCGCCATCGCCGACATGATCAAAGCCGGGTTTGTGCGCCACATAGGGCTGAGCGAAGTCGGCGTCGACACCATCCAAAAAGCCCACGCCGTGCACCCGATCACGGACCTGCAGATCGAGTACTCGCTCATCAGCCGCGGGCCCGAGGCCGAGATCTTTCCCGTGCTCAAGCAGCTCGGCATAGGCGTCACGGCCTACGGTGTGCTCTCACGCGGCCTGCTGTCGGGCTCCAGGCCGACAGGGCCCAATGACTTCCGCGCCCACCTGCCGCGCTTTACCGGCGACAACGCCGCCAAAAACCAGCAGCTCGTCGACGTGCTGCAGCAACTCGCCGCCGGCCTGGGCGCCACGGCCTCGCAAGTGGCGATTGCCTGGGTGCTCGCGCGCGGCAAGGCCCTGGGCGTGGACATGGTGGCGCTGGTCGGCTCGCGCACCTTGAAGCAACTGGATGAATCGCTGGGCGCCTTGAAGCTCACGCTGGGCACCGAAGACCTCCAGCGCATTGAAGCCGCCCTGCCGGCCGATGCCGTGGCCGGCACGCGGTATGGGGCTGACCAGATGGCGCATTTGGACAGCGAGAAATAAAGCGATCAGGTAGGCGCTTTTCCCTGATTCCAGCCTTCCACATTGACGGCGTAGCGCGTTGCCTTGCCAACGCCGGTCACCATGAGCAAGCCGTGCTGCAGCAGCTCTGTGAGGTCGCGGCTTGCCGTCGCTTTGGAGGTGCCTGTGATCTTGCTGTATTTGTCGGTCGTCATGCCGCCCAGGAAGCCGCCGTCGCCGGCTTCCAGCAGGCGAGTCAACACCTTGCTTTGCCGTTCATTCAGGGAAAAACCAGAGGCGCGCAGACGGAATGCCGTTTTTTGCAGCGCCTGTGTCACCACGGCCTGCGACCTGAGGCAGCAGGCCGTGAAGGCGTGCACAAACCATTGGACCCAGGGCGTGGCGTCCAGGCCGCCGCGCTGCGCCTGGTTCAACGCGTCGTAGTACGCCGTCCTTGATTCGAACATCTGCCGCGAGAGCCCGAACAGGCGCGCGGATGAGCCGATGTCCTGTGCGATCGCCATGTCGACGATCGCCCGGCCGACCCGGCCGTTGCCGTCTTCAAACGGGTGTATCGACTCGAACCACAAATGCGCGATGGCCGCGCGGGCGATGCCGTTGATGGACGGAGCGGCGGGCTGGGCCGCTGTGCGCTGCGCGGGACGCGTCTCTTCAAACCAGGCCAGGAACAACTGCATCTGCGCCGCGACGTCGCCGGATGCCGGCGCGATGTAGTGCACCACTTCCCGGCCTAGCGGGCCGCTCACGATTTGCATTTCGTCCGCATGGTCGCGGTAGCGCCCCACGGCGACTCGCCGCAGGCCCGATGTGCCTGTGGGAAACAGGGCTGCCTGCCAGCGGCACAAACGGTCTTCATCCAGCACCGATTGGTAGCCGTCCGTCGCGTCCTGCATCAGCTCTATCAAACCATCCACGTGGCGGTCATGCGTGGGCAGGTCCGCCAGGCCCAGCCGGCGGCACACGGAAGACCGCACTGCGTCCAGGTTCAGTTTTTCGCCTTCAATGGCCGCCGTGGCCATGGCCTCCTGAACCCACAACTCACTGGTGATCGCCTGCGCATCCGCCAAGCCGATGGCTTGCATTTGTCCCAGCAGCCGGCCTTGCTCCAGGCGCGCCAGATTCAGGTCGTGCTCAAGAGCACTGGCGTTAAACACCAGCGCCGGCCAGCCCGCGCGTTGCCATATATAGACTGGCTCGGGAAACGAGGTTTGGGAGGACATGAGCCGTATTTTAGCAAATTCGAATCAAAAAATGAGGCGTATTTGCCAAAATACGCCTCATCCTGGTCTTTTTCCTCCGCGAACCAGCTGTCTGGCTCCTCTCAAGCCGCCCCCTGTCCCGTAAAACGCTTGCGATAGTCATTCGGGCTCACGCCCAGCCGCCGCGTGAAGGCGCGCCGAAAGCCGTCGGCATTGGCATAACCCAGCGAATCGGCCAGCTTCTTGATCGGCACCTCGGACGCCTCCACCTGCCGCCGCGCTTCGTCTATGCGCGCCGCCTCCACAAAGCTGGCCGGCGTCAGCCCGGTGGCCGCGCGGAACACGCGCGCGAAGTTGCGCTCGCTCATCGCGGCGCGCCGGCACAGCGCCGGCACCGAGAGGTCCTCGCCCAGGTGCGCCAGTACGTAGTCCTGGATTTCGCGCACCACCGACTTGTCGGCAGTCTGCGCTGCCAGGTGGGCGCTGAACTGCGATTGCCCGCCCGGCCGCTTGAGGAACATCACCATCTTGCGCGCCACCTTCAGGGCAATGTCGCGCCCGTGGTCTTCCTCGACCAGGTGCAGCGCCAGGTCCATGCCCGCCGTCACGCCGGCCGAGGTGTAGGTGTTGCCGTCCCTCACATAAATCGCGTCGGCTTCTACCCGCAGCGCGGGAAAGCATGCGGCCAGCCGGTCCGTTGAATTCCAGTGCGTGGCCACGCGCTTGCCGTCCAGCAGGCCCGCCTCCGCCAGCAAAAACGCGCCCGTGCAGACCGAACCCAGGCGCCGCACCGTGCGCGCCTGCCGCACCAGCCAGGCGCTGATCTCCGGCTTGCCGGTCAGCTCCTCGGCCAGCGGGCTGCCCGCCACCAGCAAAGTGTCCATGCGGCCGCGGTAGGTCTGGATGGTGCTGTCCACCGCCATGCGCATGCCGTTGCTGCCCTTGATTTCGCCGGCTTGCGTGCCTATCAGCCGCAGCCGGTAGGCGCGCGGGTCGTTCAGCTGCTGCGCGGCTTCGGCAAATACGTCCGCCGGCCCGATCACGTCCAGCAGCTGGACACGCGGCACGGCAAGTATGCAAACCTGGCGGGTGGCGGACATGGGGGCCTCTTTGGCTGGATTCGCCGTATGCGCGGCGTTGAATTCAAGGCAGCTTAGCCGAAAATTACCTGAACGACAAATTCAGCCAAAGACACTTCCATGAACACCCTCATCGCCCCCACCGCCGCCGGCCCGGCTTTCGCCACCGGCGCCTATTCCATACGCCAGCTGCCCATCAACCTCTACGGCGCCGTCATGGGCCTGGTCGGCATGGCCCTGGCCTGGCGGCTCGCGGTACCGGCCTTTGGCGCGCCTGTTATGGTCGGCGAGGCCATGGGCTTTTTCGCGCTGGCCGTTTTCGTTGCGCACTCTGCCGCCTACCTCGCCAAGCTCGCGCTGCACCCGGCCGCCGTGCGCGAGGAATTCAGCGACCCGGTCTGCGGCAACTTCTTCGGCCAGCTCGCCATCTCGCTGCTGCTGCTGTCCTCGGTGCTCATGCCTTACGGCGAAGTGTTCGCGCAGGCGCTGTGGACGGTGGGCGTGGCCGTCACCCTGGCGCTGGCCTGGCTGGTCGGCAGCCGCCTGCTCAAGGGCAAGCTGGCCCCCGGCCACATGCTGCCGGTGTGGATCATCCCCGGCGTCGGCGTGCTCGACATAGGCGTCACCGGCGGCCACATGCCCATGGCCTGGGTCGCTGAAATCAACCTGCTGGCCATGGCCGTCGGCGCCATGCTCGCGCTGGTGCTGTGGACGCTGATCATCCACCGCCTGGCCCATGGCGACCCCTTGCCCGCGCGCATGCGGCCCTCGCTGATGATTTTGATGGCGCCCTTTGCCGTCGGCTTCCTGGCCTGGGTCCATGTCTTCGGCCAGGTCGACCGCTTCGCGGGCGCGCTGTTTTATTTCGGCTTGTTTGTGTTTGCCGTGGTTGCGCCCAAGGTGTTTCGCCGTGACGTGCCCTTCTCGCCGGGCTCCTGGGCCGTGAGCTTCCCCATGGCTGCGCTGGCCAGCGCCGCCATCGTCTATGCCCAGGCCCAGGGCGGCGCGTTGCTCCACGGGCTGGCCGGCCTGCTGCTGGGGGTGCTGACGCTGGTGCTGGCGGTGCTCACCGTGCGCACCCTGCACTGGGTGTTCAGCGGCAAGCTGTTTGCGGTTTGAAGCTGCCTCAGATCACGTTCTTCTCGATCAAGGCTTCACCGTTTACCAGCCGCCCGGCCGCCAGCGGCGACAAATCCAGGCTGGTGTAAGCGCCCTCGCTGATCCACTCCGCCAGGCCCCGCCCCACGGCCGGTGACTGCTGCAGGCCGTGGCCGCTAAAGCCATTGGCCAGCAGCAAATTCGGCAGCAGCGGGTGCGGCCCCAGCAGCGCGTTGTGGTCCAGCGTGTTGTATTCGTAGTAGCCGGCCCAGGCGCGCTGCAGGCGCAGCGCCTCAAAACCCGGCACGCGGTGCGCCAGCGTCAGCCAGGCCTGGTCGAAGAGTTCGTGGTCTACCTCAAGCGGCGCGTCGTTGTCGTCATTGCCCTCGGCGGGCGGCAGGCCGCAGATCCAGATATCGCCCTCGGGCCGGAACCACAGGCCGCTGGTGTCTATCACCAGCGGGCAGCCCGGCGTCTTTGCGGGGCTGGCAAACGCATAGACACAGCGCCTGCGCCCATACACCGGCAAGTCCAGCCCCGTGCCTGCCATCAGCGGCCGCGCCCAGGCGCCCGCCGCGTTCACCGCCCAGTCGCAGGGCAGCTGCGCGCCGCCTTGCAGCGCCACCGCCGTCACGCGGCCCGCGCTGTGCACAAAGCCCGTAGCCTCGGCCTTCACATACTGCACGCCAAGGCTGCGCGCCTTTTGTTTAAAAGCCATCAGCAGGCCGTAGCCGTCAAACCAGCCTTCGCCGGAGAGACCCAAGGAACCCAGCGCGAGGTCGTCCACATTGAGCCACGGAAAGCGCTGCCGCAATTGCGCGGGCTCCAGCAGCGCGACCTCCACGCCCATGGCGCGCTGCGTCGCATGGTTCTCGCGCAAGGTGGGCGCGCCGGCATCGGTTGCCAGATAAAGATAGCCGCGTTCGGCCAGGCCGATCTCGGGCACGCTGCCGTCAACGGCCAGGTGCTGGTGAATGTTGCGCAGAAATTCAATGCCGAACTGCGAGACCGCGATGTTCACCGGCTGCGAGAACTGCTGGCGTATCGAGCTGGCCGACAGCGCCGACGAGGCCTGCGCATAAGTCGGGTCGCGCTCGATCACCGTGACCTCGCCGCTAAAGCGCGGATGGCTTGCAAGAAAGTAGGCGATCGCGCTGCCGATCACGCCGCCGCCCGCGATGACGATTTTTTGTGGAGGTGTTGTGTTGCGCATGCCGTTCGCTTTTGTCCTGCAGTCTCGATGCGCCACATCCTACATGGCGGGCATGCCGCGCACGCATTTGTCGCCGCACAGCGACAAAAGAGGTAAACCGCAAGCCCTCAAGTGCAACGTTGTGTGTGCTGGGTCAACAGCGCGCGCAGCCATGCCGTTGAACACGAGGCTACGTGATATCAACGATTCAACCTTCCATATCCAAAGGACTCTCTCATGAACAAACTGCTCGCTACCCTGATCGCCACCTTGTTCGTTGGCATCGCTTCCGCACAAACCCCTGCACCCACCGCACCGGCTGCTTCGGCCCCTACCAAAGCTGAAGTCAAGGCGGAAGCCAAGGCCGACAAAGCCGTCGCCGGCGCCGTGAAGAGCGAAGCCAAGGTCGACGCCAAGGCAGACGCCAAGGTCGCCAAGGCCCAAGCCGCAGCCGCCGCAAAAACCGCCAAGGCCGATGCCAAGGCTGCCAAGGTGAAAGCCAAGGCCGAAGCCAAAGCTGCCAAGGCTGACGCTGACGACCAGGCCAAGGCCAACGCCAAAGCTGAAAAGACCGGCATCAAGGCCGACGCCAAAGCCGCTTCCACCAAGGTTGACGCCAACGCCAAGGTCGACTCGCTGAAAGTGGAAACCGGCGCCGACAAGGCCAAGGCCAAGCTCGACACCAACGCTGTCAAGGCCGAAGCCAAGACCGACGTGAAAGCCGCCGCAAGCAAGTAATTGACATTGCGCAAAGTGAGTCGCTGATCAATGGATCGGTGACCCGCAAAAAAAAGGGGGCAGGTTTTAACACCTGCCCCCTTTTTTCTTGGGTGCCAGCACCTCAGCTTTTTTCCAGCTCCTGCTTCGCATGGCCCGCGCCCGGCCCCGTGGGTGCCAGCTCCAGGTAAGCGCGAAAGGCTTTTTTCGCCTTCTCGCCATCGCCAGCCTTCGCATGGGCATCGCCCAGGTTCAGGTAGGCAATCGCGCGCGAAGGGTCCATCTTCACCGTGTTCTCAAACCAGCGCGCTGCTTCCTTGAACTTGTCCTGCTTGAAGTAGACAAAGCCCAGGTTGTTCGCGGCCAGCGCGAAGTCCGGCCGCAGCTTCAGCGCCTCGGTGAACTGCGCCTCCGCTTCGGCATAATTTTTTTCCTTGTAGAGCTGCAGGCCGCGGTCGTTGGCGCGCTGCGCCAGTTGGCGCGCCGAGCTCGGCACGGCCAGCGGCGTGACGATCTTCTGCTCGCCGCCCTGCAAATCCTTCACCACCACCGTGGCCGAGACCGGCAGCGCGGCGGGGCTGTCGGCAGCGGCGGGCGCGGCAGCCGTGGCCGGCGCCGGCGGCCGTGTCGCATCCAGCTTGCTGTTCAGCGCGATCGCGTCCACCGACAGCTGGCTGGTCTGCGCGCTCAAAAATTCTGCCTCCACCGGCAGCGCGAACACAAAGTCGCCGCCCTCCGAACCTGGCAGGCTGCCGAAGGCCGGCGTCTGGCGCGACACCGCCGACACCGCGGGTGCCACATAGGCGGCCAGCTCGGTCGCGGTGATCAGGCCGTCGCCGTTGAGGTCGGCTTTGCCGGCCATGGCCTGCAGCAGCGTCCAGGTAAACACCGAATGCCCGTTGGGCCCGCCGTCGGCCACCAGCTGGTCGGCGCCGCCGGCCGTCAGCATCTGCCGGCCCAGGCGCTTGGCGTTGTCCCGCAAAAAGTTGCCGGTGCCCGCGCCGCGCGTCAGCCCCAGGCCGCTGTAGCAGGCGTCCATCACAAACAGCACATGCTTGGCCGTCACGCTTTCGGCGATGTTCTGCAGCTCCGTCATCGGCACCGCGTCGGTCGCGAGCTTGTTCGGGTCCGAATCGGCCGGGATGATGTAACCCAGGTCGCGGCCCGACGTCAGCTGGCGCGTCGCGCCGTGGCCGGCGAAGAACACAAACAGCCTGTCGTTCTTTTTCATGCCGCTGCGTGCCAGCTTGTCGTTAAAGGCCGCGAGTATGCCGGCCCGCGTCGCTTCGCGGTTTTCCAGCGACAGCACATGCTCGGCGCTGAAGCCGAAGCGCTGCACCAGCGTCTCGCGAATCGCCCGCGCGTCGCGCACCGCGTACTGCAGCTTGGGCCAGTGGGCATAGTCGTCGATGCCTATCACCACGGCCCATGAATCGCTATAGCCCGGGTTGGCCGCCACAGGCGCCGGTGCCGCCGCCGCGCCCTTGGCAACGCTGAAGCCGTTGCCGTCCCAGTTCGCGAACTGGTAGCCCTCGGCCACCAGCCGGTCCAGGATGGCCGGCAAGGCTTTGACCGTGCGCTCGTGGATGTCGTGGAACAGGATGATGCCGTGGCCTTCCTTCTCCACGGTGCGCAGCACCCGCTCCACAATCGAGCTGGGCACCGGGTCGGCCCAGTCCAGCGAATCGATGTTCCACATCACCGAGCGCAGCTGCGCGCCCGACAGCAGGTCCAGGCCCTCGTCATTGCGCGCGCCGTAGGGAAAGCGAAACAGCGGCGAGCGCCGCGCATCCACCGCCTTGAGCAGCTCGTCGGTGCCCATCACTTCAGACTTGAGTCCGTCGCCCTTGAGCTTGGAAAGCTGCGCATGCGTCATGCTGTGGTTGGCCAGGGTGTGGCCCGCCTCCAGCAGCTTGCGGCTCACCTCGGCGCGCGGCCCGAGTTTGGTCTTGCCGTCGGCCCCCACCGTGCCCAGGTTGCTGCCCACCTGGAAGAAGATGGCCGGCGCGCCATACTGCTTGAGGATGGCCGCGATCTCCGCCGTGTACACGCCATGCGGGCCGTCGTCGAAAGTCAGCACCACCGTCTTGGGCGGCAGGCTGTAGCCGAAGACCTCGCCCTCTTCCTCGCCCTTGGCCTTGCGCGTGGGCGCCTTGGGCGCCGGGTAGGGCATCACCACGCCGAAGTCTTTCAGGATCTGCGCGCGCGTGTACAGCTTCTTGAGGCTGGCCACATAGTCTTCCCAGCGTTCGCGTTTCAATTCAATCGCGCGCGGCTCAAAGCGGCCGAAGACCAGGCGTATTTCCTTTTCGTAATTGCGCTCTATTTCCTGCAGCGCGTCCAGGTCCTCGCCTATGCGCTTGTGCAGCTTGATGGCCGGCAGCGATGAATCGGCCGCCACCGCGGCCTGCAGGCTGCGCAGCAGCTCGCGAAAGGCCAGCCGGTCCGCGTCGAACAGGGACTTGTCGCTCTCGATGTAGTCCAGCAGCCCGGCCATCGCGTCAAAGCGCTGCGCGTTCCCCGAGGCCGCCAGCGCCGCCATCTGCGCCTCCAGCGCGGCCACACGTTCGCGGTTTTCATGGAACAGGCCCTGGCCCACCTGGTTGGCCATGGCGCGCTCGTTCACGCCCAGGGTTTTCTCATCGGCAAACAGCACAATGATCTTGCGGTAGCCGGCCAGCACCTCCTGCATGCCCGCGAGGATTTTGCTGGTGTCCGGCGGCGCGGTGACCGCGGTCGCCACGGCGGCGGCCGCCGCCTTGTCCTGCTTGCCGCGCCAGGCCCGGCTGTCCACGCTGATCAGCACGGCCGTCGCCACCGCCAGCAGCAGCACGGCCCCCGCGGCCCCCAGGGCCAGTTTGGTGTTTCTTTTCATCTTGGTTTTTGTGTTGTGGCCGGCCCGACCGACCGGGTCCTGCTTCACTTGCCCTCCGGCGCACCGCAGGCCTGGCCTGTGGCAGTGCGCCCCCTCTGCGGTGGATCATAGCTTTGCGCGACATGGCGCATCGCCATGGCCGGTGGCATCATCCCCCCATGCCCGCCC
>NZ_JBKBEX010000012.1:0-7500 GCF_047303325.1 Polaromonas sp. CT11-55
AACGCCAATCCCGGCGACACGCTGCAGTACACCTTGACGGCCACCAACAACGGCACGCAGCCGCTGTCCACGCTGTTTGTGAGCGATTCGACCGCGGCCTTCACCGGCTTTGTGTCGGCCGCCTGCCCGGGCACGCTGCCCACGGGCATCACCGGCTGCACGGTGACGACACAGCCGGCGGTCAATGCGCAGGGGGCGCTGAAGTGGACCTTCACCGGCTCGCTGGCTTCCGGCGGGCAACTGATCGTCACCTACCGCGTCAAGGTCGACCAGTAGGCCCGGTACGAGGCTGGCCTCAGCTGCACAGGCCGCGCACCATGTTCAGCGCGCGCAAGGCATCCACCCAATCATCGGGCAGCTCGTCGGCCGAATGGCCCGTGGGAAAGGAAAAGTAGCCGTCCGCGTCGTTGTGGTTCAAGCGGAACCAGAAGGCGTCATCCCATTTGAACGAGATGTAGGTGACAAAGACATTGCCGTCCTCGGCGAACTTTTGCTGGTTGCCATCCATATAACTGGTGGGCACGCCGATGTGGATATGGTCCGTCTGGTTGCCTATCGGGTAGAAGCTGTTGGCCTGGGCCGGCGCGCTGTAGCCGGCATTGCTCAGCGTCAGTTTGGAAACTTGCAGGTAACGCATGGTGATCTCCTGTGGGGGTTGAAATGGTGGGGCGGCAGCGGTCCAAGCGGCTTAGGCCAGCACGGCTTCGGCCGCGCGCACGCCTTCGAAATAAGCGGCCTGCAGGGTGCCGTAGCACTGCGGGTTGGTGGCTTCGCCCGCGAAATGCAGTTTGCCCAGGGGTACGCCCAGGTCGCTGCGGGCCTTCAGGGGCCCGGGGTCCTGGGGGCCGCCACCTATGAAGGCGGTGTAGGAATAAGCGCCCAGGGCGTTGGGGTTGGCGCTCCAGTTGGTGATGGCCTTGCCAGTGGTGAAGTACACGCCGTCGAAGGCGGACTGGATGCCGGCCTTGAAGAGCTCGAACACGTCCTTGTCCGCCATGGCGTCCAGCGCGGCGGCAAAATCTCCCGCCGCGTGGCCCACCAGCACGTCGGGGGAATGGGGCAGGCGGTAGCACTGCCACACCCCTTCCGGCTCCGCTTCGATCAGGTAGTAATTGGTGCCGGGCACGATGCCGGCGGGGTCGGTGCGCAGCTTCAAGGCCAGCTTTTTGTAGGAGCCCAGCCGTAAGGCCTTGAGCGCGTTGGTATAGGTGGCGGGCAGCGCCGGCTCGAAGCGGATGGCGCCGCTGCCCAGAACCGCCACCGGCACGGTGACGATACAGGCGTCGACCGCCAGCGTGCCCGAAGTGCCCAGGGTCAGGGTGATGCCGCTGCCGCCGTAGGCGATGGCGCTGACGCGGGTGTCGAAGCGCGCCTTGTAGCGGTCTTTGTACAGGGTGGGCAGGAGCTGGCCGTAGGCCGCGACCAGGGTGCCCACGCCGCGCTTGACGAACAGGTTCTCCGCGCCGTCGCCCGCCGCCTCCCGGGCCCGGTCCGCCGCCAGGTATTGCCAGGTCTCGGCCGATTCCGTGAACGGGCCATAGGGGGAGGTCGCATGGCCGAACATTTCCACCTGGGTGTCAAAGCGGGGTTTGGCGGCCACCACGACGTTTGGCTGGGTCTTGGCGGCGTTGTAAGACAGCTGGATGCCGTTGACGACGGCCAGCACTTCGGGGTCGGTGGTGTCGACGTTTTCCCAGGTGCCGTCGTCGTCGACGCGCAGCTCGTAGGAGGCGTCCTCTTTCACCGTCTCGAAGCCCAGGTCTTTGGCGATTTCGGTTAGCGGGTTGGTGGTCGGGTCCTGGATGTACTGCGCCCCCATGTCGAAGGCAAATCCTGGAATGGACTTGCTGTCGGTCCGGGCGCGGCCGCCATAGCCGCCTGCGGCCTCCAGCAGGTGTACCTCGCTGACATCGGCATCCCCCAAAAGCGTGTGCGCCGCGGCGATACCGGCCAGGCCGCCGCCGACAATGGCTACTTTCATGCGCTTGCCCTTTCGTCTTCCCTCGGCGCGAAAGACGTTTCGCGCAGCGTGGACCTTGACTCTAGGCAGGCACCCGCGTGCTGGCGATTACAGCGAATTACAAGGGATTACAGGGAACTACGGGAGAAGGGGCGGGCTTCACAGCATCTCGTCCGGCGCAAGCGGCCCTATCAGTTTGAGCATCAGCTTCAAGCCCAGGCTCGCGTCAGGCTCCATCCTGGAGTCCTTGAGCTGTGAGCCCTGGGGCGCGCGCCAGACCATCTGGCCCTGATCGTCCAGTTCCACACGATAGGCGCCGGCGGCCAGCGTGGGTTCGATCAGGCGCGTGGCTTCAGCCGAGATGGCGCGGTTGCGGATGATGATGGCGACTTCGCTGTTCTGCAGCTGGGAACGCAGGTCCAGGTTCATAGAGCCGACCACCAGCAGGCGGTCGTCCATCACCACCACCTTGGAATGCAGGCTGGCGCGCGAGCCGCTGGTGGAGCCGCCCGTGGAGCCGCCGCCCAGTGCCGATGAGCCGAAGCTTGAGAAAGAGCCTTGCTGTTCGGCGCGCATTTCATACAGCTCTATGCCCATGTCGAGGAGGGCCTTGCGGTAGCGCGCATAACCGACATGGGCGGCGGGCGCGTCGTTGGAGGCCAGCGAGTTGGTCAGCACGCGCACGCGCACGCCGCGTCGGCGAAGGTCGGCGAACTGCGCCATCATGCGTTCACCGGGCACGAAGTAGGGCGAGACGATAAGCAGGTTGCCCTTGGCCTGCGACATCAGCTGCAGCAGGCCGTCCACCGTGGTGTCCTGGGATTCGCCGGTCGTGTCGGCATCTGCGGCGATCTTGGACGGCTTGTCGACCAGCAGGACGGACGGCGCCCAGGTCCAGGTCAGCAGGCGCAGGTCGGTGGAGTCGGGCAGCGCGGCGGCGGATGCGGCGGAAGCATTCGATTCAGCGATGGCGGCTTGCGTGGCGCTGGCCAGCGTCGCCGGATCTTCCCGGTTGAGATTGGCGGCCTGGGCGCCGGCGGGCGGCGGCTTGAGGGCCTCGATCTCCTTGGCTGTCATCAGAGACTGCACCGGGTAGGCCAGCGGGTTGTTCCAGTACTGGTCGAAGCTGGCGGACAGGTCGCGCGCGATGCGGCCGGCCGCGATCACGTCGATGTCCACAAAATTCGTGCCCTTGCTCTGGCCGAAGTAGGTTTCGCCCAGGTTGCGCCCGCCGGTGATGGCGACGGCGTTGTCGGCCACAAAAATCTTGTTGTGCATGCGCCGCTGCATGCGCGCGGCGTCCTTGAGGTTGCTCAGTATGCGCATCACCATGGAACCGCGCCCGCCGGGAAGGGGGTTGAACAGCCGCAGCTCGAAGTTTTTCTCGAAGGCGAGCTTGAGCACCTGGGCGTTCTTGCCCGAGGTGTTGAAGTCGTCCAGCAGTATGCGTATGCGCACGCCGCGGCCGGCGGCCTCGCGCAGGGCCTCGAACATGCGTTCGGTGGTGTCATCGGCAAAGATGGCGTAGTACTGGATGTCCAGGGTTTTCTGCGCGGCCTTGATCAGGGTCATGCGGCTGGTGAAGGCGAGTTCGGCATCGCCCACCAGCGCAAAGCCGGAATCGTTGCGGGTGCCGGCCTTGGCGGCGCGGGCCGCCACCAGCGCGCCCAGCCGGGTTTCCTCGGGCTTGGCCAGGGCGGTGGACACCGGCCTGTCCACTTCGCTGGGCAAGGAGGCGCAGCCGGCCAGCCACAAGGTAGTGAGCGCCAGGGCCAGCGCCGGCAACAGGTGCCGGAATGCCGGGAGGACAGGCTTGTGGGAGATGGCGCTGGAGGCGCTGGGGGTGGTCGGCATGGTGCAGACCACTGTAGCGTAAGGAGATGTGCCGGATGGCTGGGCCGCCTGCGTGGGCGCCGACTCTTTGTGTAGGAGCCCGGCTTGACCGCGCAAGCCGGGGTTTGCGGAACCCGCAAAAAGAGAGTGGGCGCTTACGGCGCCACGCTCAGGACGACAAGGCTTCCCAGCGCTGCAGCGCCTCCATCAGCTCTTCCTCGATCTTGCTGTTGCGCGCATTGAGCTCGGCCGCCCGCTTGGCGTTGGTGGTGTAGAGCGTGCCGTCGTAAAGCTCCTGCTCAATCGCTTTTTGCTGCGACTCGAGCTGCTGGATCAGCGCCGGCAGGCCGTCGAGTTCGCGCTGCTCCTTGTAGCTGAGCTTCTTTTTGGCGGGAGCTTCGCCGGTCTCCTTGCGGGGCTCGGCGCTTTTGCCCGCGGGCTTGGCGCTTGAGGCGCCCGGGGCAGGCCTGGCGTTGCCGGTGATCTGCGCGGCGCGTTTGGACTGGGTGATCCAGTCAGTCACGCCGCCTTCGTATTCGCGCCAGAAGCCGGGGTTCTCGGGCGTGCCTTCATAGGCGATGGTGCTGGTGACCACGTTGTCGAGGAAGCGCCTGTCGTGGCTGACCAGGAAGACCGTGCCTTCGTAGTTCTGCAGCAGGTCTTCCAGCAGCTCCAGGGTGTCGATGTCCAGGTCGTTGGTCGGCTCGTCGAGCACCAGCACATTGGCCGGCCGGGCGAACAGGCGCGCCAGCAGCAGGCGGTTGCGTTCGCCGCCCGAGAGGGTGCGGACGGGCGAGTTGGCGCGGGCCGGCGAGAACAAAAAGTCGGTGAGGTAGCTCTTGACGTGTTTTTTTGCGCCGTTGATCTCCACCCATTCGCTGCCGGGGCTGATGAAGTCTTCCAGCGTGGCGTCCAGGTCCAGACTGTCGCGCATCTGGTCGAAATAGGCCACCTGCAGGTTGGCGCCCTGGCGCACTTTGCCGGGCGGCGTGGTTGCGTCGGGCTGCAGCTCGCCCAGGATGAGCTTGAGCAGTGTGGTCTTGCCGGCGCCATTGGGGCCCAGCAGGCCGATCTTGTCGCCGCGCAGCAAGGTGCCGGTGAATTTGTTGACGATGAGCTTTTCGCTGCCGGGGTGGCCGAAGCTTTTGCTCACGTTGCTGAGCTCGGCGACGATCTTGCCGCTTCGCTCGCCGCTGGAAACATCGAGGTTGACGCGGCCCACGGCATCGCGCCGGGCCGCGCGGTTGGCGCGCAGGGCTTCGAGGCGGCCGATTCGGGCCACGCTGCGGGTGCGGCGCGCTTCCACGCCCTTGCGTATCCAGATTTCTTCCTGCGCAAGCAGCTTGTCGGCCTTTGCGTTGATGACGGCCTCTTGGGCCATCTGCTCTTCCTTTTGCACCAGGTACTGGGCGAAGTTGCCGGGGTAGCTGTTGAGCTTGCCGCGGTCCAGCTCGACGATGACGGTGGCGACCTGGTCCAGGAAGGCGCGGTCGTGGGTGATGGTGATGATGCTGCCGTTGAAATTGACCAGTAGCTCTTCCAGCCAGGCGATGGAGTCCAGGTCCAGGTGGTTGGTTGGCTCGTCGAGCAGCAGCACGTCGGGCTTGGCGACCAGCGCCTGGGCCAGTGCCACGCGCTTTTTGGTGCCGCCCGAGAGCGAGCCGACGATGGCGTCCTTGTCCAGGTGCAGGCGGTGCAGGGTTTCCTCGACGCGCTGCTCCCAGGTCCAGCCGTCCAGCGCCTCGATTTCCGACTGAAGGGCGTCCAGGTCGGTGTTTTCGTCGGCCGCCAGGTATTGCTCGACCACGTGGCGGGTGCGCGCCAGGCCCGCGCTGGCCGCGATGAACACGGTGGCGTGCGGGTCCAGGCTGGGTTCCTGCGGTACGTAGGCGATGCGCAGGTTCTGCTGCAGCTGCAGCGTGCCGTCATCGGGTTTTTCGAGGCCGGCGAGGATTTTGAGCAGGGATGACTTGCCGGTGCCGTTGCGGCCGATCAGGCCTATGCGCTGGTTGCTCTCAAGGGAAAAATCTGCGTGATCCAGCAGTGCGACGTGCCCAAAAGCGAGTTGGGCGTCCAGGAGGGTAATAAGTGCCATATAGAAGGAGGATTATCCGTCCCCGCGCCAGGCCGGCGTCCACGCGGCATTCACGGCGCGCCCGGCCGTTGAATACAAGTCCTTACGATTGGCGGCCCTGCCGGTGTGGCGCGGCAGCCCTATCGCCTGCCGGGGCTCGCCGATATAGTCATCGGCTAGGGCGACGCATCACTGAGGGAGATTTCGTGGAATTGCAAATCAACGGCCGGCTTGTCCAGGCCGACGCCGATCCCGGCATGCCCCTGTTATGGCTGCTGCGCGACGTGCTGAACATGACCGGCACCAAGTTCGGCTGCGGCGTGGCGGCCTGCGGAGCCTGCACCGTGCGTATCGACGGCCAGGCCGTGCGTTCCTGCTCGGTGCCGGTGTCCGCCGTGCTCGGCAAGCGCATCCAGACCATTGAAGCGCTGGGCACGCCGGACAAACCCCATGCCCTGCAGCTGGCCTGGATCGCCGAGCAGGTGCCGCAATGCGGCTACTGCCAGTCGGGCATGCTGATGGCCGCTGCCGCGCTGCTCGAGGCAAACCCCAGGCCGACGGATGCCGACATCGACGCGGCCATGACCAATATTTGCCGCTGCGGCACCTATCAGCGCATACGCGTGGCCATCAAGCGAGCGGCCGCCGTGGTCCCCGGCGCCGTGAAGAAGGCCAAAGCATGAAGCGGCGGGCCTGGCTGTTCAGCGCCGCGGGCGCGGCCGGCGCGCTGCTGGTCGGCTGGAGCATGCTGCCGGCGCGCTCGCGCCTGGGCAGCGCGGCCCATCCCTGGCCGGCCGGCGCGGAACCCGACCTCACGGGCGTGGTCTTCAACGGCTGGATCAAGATACGCGCCGACGGCGGCGTGGTGCTGGCCATGCCGCGCAGCGAAATGGGGCAGGGCGTGCACACCGCGCTGGCTATGCTGGTGGCCGAGGAGCTGGACGTGCCGCTGGCGCGGGTCAGCCTGGAGCAGGCCGGCTCCGATACGATTTACGGCAATGTGGCCATGCTGGTTGGCAGCCTGCCCTTTCATCCGCTGGAAGTGGACGACTATGCGGCGGAAGGAGCACCCCGGGTGCGCCCTACCAAGGTCCGGCTTGGCGAATGGATGGTAGGCAAGCTGGCCCGCGAACTGGGTATCAACGCCACGGGCGCGTCGTCCAGCGTGGCCGACGCCTGGGAAGTGCTGCGTACGGCCGCGGCGACCGCCCGCGCCTCGCTGCTGGGGGCGGCGTCGCTGGACTGGAAGCTGCCGGTGGATGAGCTCAGCATCAGCAAAGGGGTGATTTCCCATCCGTCCGGGCCTTCGGCCCACTACGGGGAACTGGCGAAGTTCGCCGCGGCGACGCCGCCGGGCGAAGTGAAACTCAAAAGCCGCAGGGACTGGAGCCTGATAGGGCGCAAGGCCCCGCGCTCGGACCTGCCCGCCAAGGTTAACGGCACGGCGGTCTTCGGCCTGGACGTGCGGCTGCCGGGCATGCTGTACGCGGCAGTCCGGCTGTGCCCTATGCTGGGCGGCTCGGCCGGCGCCATTCATACAGAGGTTGCGCTGGCCGCGCCCGGGGTGGAGCGCCTTGTGCGACTGCCTGCCTATGCGGGCTCCACCGCCGGGTTTGCCGTCGTGGGAAAAACC